>JAFZAK010000095.1 GCA_017557285.1 Muribaculaceae bacterium | reverse complement strand
GCTGGCAATAATGGCGAAGTGATCATCCGGGGTGACACGGCTCAATGTGTAACGGCTCATCGTGGTACTACTGAGCGTGAGCGGGCCATAGCTGAAGGTTGTGTAACTCAACCCGTAGCCGAAGGGGAATAGTGGATCGTTGGGCACATCTAGATAGTTGGTGGTGAACTTGGTGAACCACTTGGGGTTGGGTCGGCCAGTGTTCAGGTGGTTGTAATAGATGGGAATCTGCCCCACGTTGCGCGGCATCGTCGCAGTAAGTTTGCCGCTGGGCGCGACATCACCGAAGACTACGTCGCAGATGGCATCGGCCGCCTCACTGCCTCCGAACCACACATTGAGGATGGTGGGAATGTTCTCGACTTCCCAAGTCATGACGGTTGCCCGACCAGAGAAATTGAGCAGCACGATGGGTTTGCCCGTCGCCTTGAGTGCCTCAAGGAGGTCGCGCTGGGCATCGAGTATGGTGAGTTCGCTGCGTGAACTGCTCTCGCCCGACATCTCGCTGGGCTCACCCATGGCAGCGACAATCACGTCGCACTGCTGTGCGATGCTCACCGCCTCGTCGCGCATGGCCTGCGGGTCACGCGGGTCACGCATCTCGCGACCGAACATGGTGGAGTTCTTCTCCAATTCGGCATCATAGCACACATTGCAGCCCTTGGCGTACATGACCTCGGCCTTACCCTTGGTAGCACGCTGCATCGCCTCGAGGAGGGTGCTGTAGCGCTCACTAGCCGCCGCCACGCTCCAAGTGCCCGGCATGTTCTCACGGGTATTGGCGAGCGGTCCGACGAGGGCTATCTTGCCTGTGCGCTTCAGCGGCAGCACGTTGTCGTTGTTCTGCAACAGCACGAAGGTCTCGGTGGCCAGTTTGCGTGCTTCGGCACGATGCTCGGCAGTGAAGATTTCTTTGTTGGCACGTTTGTCGTCAAGGTAGCGATAGGGATCGTCAAACAGGCCCAGTTTGTACTTTGCCTCTAGGATGCGGCGGCAAGCCTGATCAATCTCTGCCATCGTCACCTTTCTCTCGTTAAGCGACTGCTCGAGTGTTCCCAGGAAGCCCTCGGCGACCATGTCCATGTCGGTGCCCGCCTTCAGTGCCAGTGCCGACACCTCCTGGAGGTCGCCCATGCCGTGGTTGATCATCTCGCTGATGGCGGTGTAGTCGGTAACGACGAATCCGTCAAATCCCCAGCGGTCGCGCAACACCTCGGTCATGAGCCAGCGGTTGCCCGAGGCGGGGATGTAGTCGATGGTGTTGAACGAGGTCATGAAACTGCCGGCACCAGCCTCGGCACCAGCCTGGTAGGGCGGAAAATACTCGTTGAACATGCGCACTCGGCTCATGTCCACCGTGTTGTAGTCACGTCCAGCCTCGGGAGCGCCATAGAGGGCAAAGTGCTTGACACACGACATCATCGTGGTCTTGTCGGCGAGGCTTGCTCCCTGGTAGCCTTCAATCATCGCTTTTGCGATGGCAGACCCCAGGAACGGGTCCTCACCCGCTCCCTCGCTCATACGTCCCCAGCGTGGCTCACGGCAGATGTCGACCATGGGGCTGAAGGTCCAGCAGATGCCGTCGGCGGTCGCCTCGAGTGCGGCGATACGTGCCGAGTTGCGGATGGCATCCATGTCCCAACTCATTGACAGGGCGAAAGGAATGGGGAAGACCGTCTCATAGCCGTGGATGACGTCCATACCGAAAATCAGGGGTATGCCCAAGCGGCTCTGCTTGACGGCCACCTCCTGCAACTGCCTGATACTCTTGACGCCCTTCATATTGAACAAGCCGCCCACTTTCCCGGCTTTGATTTGGTCAACAACGTTGCCGCTGACGGCCGTTCCAGTAATGATGTCGCCCGTGACAGGCAGGTTCAGTTGCCCGATTTTCTCTTGCAGGGTCATCTGCGCCATGAGGTTGTCGACGAAGCGGTTCATCTGCGCGTGGTCAACGCCCTGGGCGAAGCCGATGCATAATGCACAATGCACGATGCATAATGTAATGATTCTTTTCATTTTATAGTAGTTATAGTAGTTATAGTAGTTAAAGGGAGTTAAGTAGAGTATTCTTAGTGCGTTGTTGTGAAGCCGAGTTTTTGGAGGCCTTGCTGCACCTCGGGGCAGCTCATGAACAGTCGCCACAGGAGCCCCGTGCGATAGTTCTCAATCATGGGTGCGATGGTGCACTGGTCAATGGCCAGATAATGCGGCAAGGTCCATCCTGAGACGGGGCTGAAGGCATCGAAGAAACCATACTTGCCCCAGATGCTCTCGCCGCGTGCATAGAACCCTTTGAGCGCCGCCATCGACTCGGTGGGCGTGTAGGGGAACGACGAGAGAGCCGCCGTGGGGGTGATGACACCCAGATCCTGGCTAGGACAGTGCGCCGCATAACCATTGGTGGAATAGCTCGCGGTGAGTCCCCAGCAGTCGGGGCCGTAGCCACGGTAGTTCTTGGGATTGTCGACGCAATACTTATAATTGCTCAAGGCATGGTTGTGCACCACATTCCAGTAGTCGGCATACTGATCCTTGAGCCCTCGCGGGTCAAGGCCAATCCAACTGTAGTGCGCCCAGAAGAGCGGTCCGCCCGTCGCCTCGGCGCCATTGTGTTTCAGTTCCAGCGGGCAGTCATAGGGGGCCGCGGTGCTCTTGATGCCTCCCGAGCGTGCCCAGCCCTTGTGGTAGCACGCCTCGGGCACAGTGTGCGTGGGCGACGCTGCAGCGAGGATGTAGACAATCAGGCACTCGTTGTAGCCCTCAAGCGGGAAGTTCATCTCCCACTCATATTCAGGCGACCAGTGCCAGTATAGCACCTCCAGCCCCCCGCGGGTGTACCAGTCAAACTCCATGGCTTGCCACAGGGCGTTGATGCGCGCCACCAGATCTTTCTCAGCCTGTGTGTCGCGGTTCAGGTACTGGCGCGCACAAAGCAAGCCTTGCATCAAGAAGCAGCTCTCAACCAGGTCACCGCCATTGTCTTTCTTGCCGAAAGGTTTTACCTTGCCCGTCGGTCCATAGAGCCAATGCGGCCACACGCCGTGGAAGCGGTCGGCTTTCTCGAGCCAACCAACGATGCGTGTGAGGCGCTCCACGCCCTGGTCGCGGCTGATGAATCCACGATCCATGGCAGCAATCAGTCCGGCGATGCCAAATCCGCTGCCACCCGTAGTGACCACGTCCTGGTCGTTCTCAGGATACTGCCCGTCGAGGTGTATTCTCTCCCTTGCGAGGCCAGAGGTGGGCTCTGCACCGTCCCACATGTAGTTGAAGTGAACTTGCTGGATGTAGTCAAGCATGGCGTCGTCGCTAGCAAACGATGCTGGCCGCTCTGATTCGGTCACTTGCGGCTCATCGGCAGCGGCCTTAGCTGTGCTCTTGCAGCCGGTGGTTGTCAAAGCAATGCACAAGGCACAAGGCACAAGGCATAATGTGAGTAATCTTTTCATACTATTGTTGAGTGGTTATTATTTGCGTTAGGGGGCTACGGCCGGTCTCGGCGAGGGCTTCGATGGCGAAAAAGTAGTCAGTGCCGAGGTCCAGCCCTCGCAGGTCATATTGCGTGTCACCGTTGACGGTGATGCAGTGGTAGAGTTTGTCGGGCGCGGTGCCGTAGTAGATGTTGTATCCATAGGCGCTGTCGACCGGTTTCCACGTGAGCATGGCGTTGCGCAGGTCAGCCTTGTCGCGCTTGACAGTTAAGCGTTTCACCGCAGCGGGTCGCGGTCCTTCGGCATCTCCGAAGATGCGCCACCCGCTCAAGCAGAAGTTTCCGCCCGAGGGCATGTGCAAGTTCTCGACACGCAGATATCGCGCCTTCAGTGGCTCACGCAGTTCGATGTAGTCGTGCGGCACATCGCGGTCGTTGTCGCTCTTGTCTATGACCAAGGTCCATTGCAGGCCATCGTCACTAGCCAGCACTCGGTACTGGTAGTAGATGTCGTTGGCGCGGTTGTGCTGCACAGTGTGGTGGTCATAGAAGTTGAGTTGCATGGCGCGAATCGTGCGCATGCCGCCCAGGTCCATCTGCACCCACTCGTCAGTACCGCCCGTTGCGGCTGCCCAGTAGGTGCGCATGTTCTCGTCGGTGATGCACGTCACATTGAGCGTGCTGTCAGTGCTTGACACCGTTACGGGCTTGCTGTAACTCAGCAGCATCCATCCCGTAAATCGGTCACGCGGGTCACGCAGGTCGCGGTCGGCATTCCACGTGGGATAGTCGCCAAAGGCAGTGTGGGTATACATCACGCCATCGCGGTCGAAGGCAGTGGGATAAAGCCCAATGCGGCGCTCAAACTTGTACTTGAGCGAGAGCATGCAGGTGCCCACATGCCAATAATTTCCCTTGAGGTCTACAAAGGTACCGCCATGTCCCACTCCCTGCACAAATCCGCCCGGCTTGTAACTCATGGGGTTGTGCTTCTGATAGGTGAACGGCCCCAGCGGGTTGTCTCCCACATAGACACCGTCAGCGTAGATTTTGAACTCAGTACCCGGAGCACCATACTGGAAGTAATACTTGCCGTTATGCTTGGTCATGAAGGAGCCCTCCATGAAGGGTTTTAAGGTCACCTCATCGTCGTTGTTCATGCCAAATCGCTCCCAACCATGCTGTTTGGGCTGGAGCAAGACCAAGTCATGAATCTTGCTGATGGGTGTGAAGTCTTCTCGGCTGATTTGCACGCCCTTGACGGGATACTCGTTGCTCGAGCCGTAATATTCATAGAGTTTGCCGTCATCATCGAGGAAGACGTAGGGGTCCCAAGTAGGTAGGGTATTACGTTCGACTGCTCGGCGCCATCGGCCATTCTTGGGGTCAGTACTATACCAGATGGGCAGTCCCTCGTAGGTAGAGCCTGTATAATATAAAGTGTCTCCCACGACCCATGCCGCAGGTGCGCACTCGTCGTCATCGGCTGGATGGCGCTGGAACGATGCTTGGCAGAAGTCCCAGTCGCTGAGGTTGCGCGAATAATGGAAACCGCCTTGGTTTGTTGAGAACAAGTAGTATTCTCCCTTGTAAGTCAAGCCCATAGGGTCGGCTGACGAACGGAATGAGCCTCCGCGTCGGGTGTTGTTGTTCCAGGGCTCGTAATTGTAACTGATGTTAAGCGGATTGCAATAGGTACTTGTTTCGGTGTGGTGCGGGTCGTACCAACGCGTCGTCACCGCGGCACGGCGTGGCACAACGATACTGCCGCTAGTCTTATCGGTCATGACGATGTTGACCTCGCGATCGGTAGTGCGGCGTGTGACCACAGTCATCTCCTTGCCCGGATAGTGTACACACAGCAGCGTGTCGGTGTCAACGCCCACCAGACTGAATCGCCCTTGGGCATCGGTGTTGCTATGGGCGGGGCTGTAGAGCCACATCACCGTCGCTCCCTGCAATGGTTGACCGGCTGCATCAGTGACCACTCCCGCCACGTCATATTGCGTGATGACAGGAATGTAATAGTCACTCACCTGCCCCTTGATAACCTTGACCGAGTCGTTGCTGGCCTGTGCCGTGAGGGTCAGTAACATCGCCACTAGGGTAAGAATGGGTTTCATTGTCAGTCGGTTTTAAAAAAAGGCGGGGTGATGTCTTGAGGATGTCACCCCGCCTTGCTATAGTGAAGAGCGTATGATTATTATTCGTCAATAGGGTCATTGGAGAGCGTAACCACGGTCTGCAGCTGCGACAGCGGCAGCGGATAGTAGCGGACACTCTCGTTCCAACCAGAAAGCTCTGTGGCAGCCTTGCCGGTGCGGCAAAGGTCGTTATAGCGCTCACCCCACTCGCACACCAGCTCCATGCGGCGCTCGTCCAGAATCTGGTCAACGGTCACATTGGTCAGTGTCGGCATCTGGGCGCGCGTGCGAACCAGGTTGAACGGCTGGTCGCCATTCTTGTTCTGGCGCACCTTGGCCTCGGCGTTGATGAGCAGCACCTCGGCATAGCGGAACACACGGATGTTGTTGTTCGAGCCATACTTCGTGCGGCCCGGTGTCAACTGGTTGGTCGGGGTATAGGCCTTGCCATTCCAAGTGTTGGTGTTATTGACATTGCCCATAACATTGATGAAGTCACCGTCGCGGGTAGTCGTTCCTCCAACGAGTACTGAAGTCTCGAGACGGATGGTCTCACCACGGGCTTGAGCCCAATTGATGAAC
Source organism: Muribaculaceae bacterium (assembly GCA_017557285.1). Classification (GTDB taxonomy): domain Bacteria; phylum Bacteroidota; class Bacteroidia; order Bacteroidales; family Muribaculaceae; genus Sodaliphilus. Next base: position 14,905 of record JAFZAK010000095.1, on the reverse strand, counting down.
TTGTCGGTGATACCAACAAAATTCCAACCACCCAAGTTGCCCGGTCCCTGGAAGACGAACCACTGGTCAGCGTCAACCATGTCACCACTGCCCTGTCCGAAGTCGGTGCACTGGCACTCGAGGAGGCTCTCGTTGCAAAGCTTGCCAGGAATCTTGAACAGGTTGTAGAAGTCAGGATATAGGCTGAACTTCTGGCTTGAGATGATGTCGTTGGTCAATGCCTCGGCCTCGGCCCATTCGCCACGATTCAGGCGAATCTTGGCAGCCAGAGCCATAGCGGTGTAAGCCGTAACAGCGCCTACATGAGTTGCCTCGTTGGGACGCACCTTGGGGCAATTGTCAATGGCATACTGCAGGTCCTCGAGCATGTAACGCTCAACGGCGCTCTTGGTCGAGCGGGTCAGATCGCTCTGACTGTTGCTGCGCAAGATGGTCACATCGCCGAAGGCCTGAGACAGACGATAGTAAGCGTAAGCACGCAAGATGCGCACCTCGCCACAATAGGCTCGATAGGTGGCTTTGTCGTTGTCATTGCTGATATTCTCGGCATAGCGGTCAAGTGACTCCAATGCGCCATTGGCAACCTTAATCATGCCATAGTACTGGTTCCACATCTCGTTCAGTCCCCAGAACGAGTTGTCATACTTCAGGTTACCGAAGTCGACGAGCAGACCCTGGTCATCGACACGGCCACTCCACACGTCACCGTCGCGGACGATGCTCAAGGGCCAAATCACCCAGTGCATACCGCCTGTGCGCAGCTTGGCGTAGACACCCGACACCGGCATATACATCTCACTGGTCTTGGTGTAGTCGACATCTGACTCGGGCAGCGTGTTCTCGGGCAGAATGTCCATCCAGTCGTTGCAGGAGGTGGCACCCACCATCAGCACTGCAATCATGATATATTTCAGAAATTTCATTGTCGTAGGTTTTATGAAAATTTGTAATTGACTGAATCCCTTAGAAATCGATGGTCACACCAAAGGTGTAAGTAGCGGTCAAAGGATAAACCTCGGTATCCCAACCCTCGATATCGCTCAACTCAGGCGTAAAGCTGTTCGCGCTGAAGATGGTGAGGGGTCGGTCAGCCGTTGCGCTCAGGCGCAGTGCCGGCAGAGTGTAGCTACCCATCTTGATGTTCTTGAAGGTGTAGCCCAGGGTGACGTTCTGGATGCGGAAGAAGTCGGCATCCTCGACAAAGAACGAGTTGACGCGCTGATCGCTGACGTTCCAGGTACGAGTCCAAGCGGCAGCAGAGGGATAGGTGTTGGTCGAGCCAGCACCGGTCCAACGGTTCACCACCTGGTCGCGGTCGAAGTTGTAGTTGGACTGAGCATAGCGTAATGCGCGCTTGCGGTTGTACATCTGAGCTCCTGCGTTGCCGTAGGTTGTCAGCGCAAAGTCAAGACCCTTCCACTGGAAGCCCAGGTTGAAGCTATAGATGAAGTTGGGCAGATAAGAACCCAAAGTAGTGCGGTCATTGCCATCAACGATGCCGTCACCATTGAGGTCCTTGTACTTGAAGTCGCCAGGCTGGAGGCCGTTTGCCACTGCGGTAGCATCGGCCGCGCACTCAGCCTCAGTCTGGTAAATGCCATCAACAACATAGCCGTAGAACGAGTTCATTTCCTTGCCCACGAACTGGTAGGTCTTTCCACCGGCAATGTAGGGGTTACCTGCCAAATCCTTCACCTCATTCTTGAGATAAGAGAGGTTTGCGCCAATGTAATATTTGAAGTCGTTGCCAATACGGTCGGCCCAGTTGATGCTCACGTCAACACCCGTGTTGAGAATCTTACCGATGTTCTGCAGCAATGTGCCGTTCTCGAAGGGCAGACGCGGCGCGATGACGGCCTTGTTGGTCATGCGGTAGAACCAGTCAATATCGAAGCTCAAACGGTTGTTCAAGGTAGCCAGCTCAAGACCCACGTTGGTCTCGTCGACAACCTCCCACTTCAGGTTGGTGAAGTAGCTGTTGTTCTGGAAGCCAGCGATAGTGGCATTACCAAAGACACCCGACGAACCGACACCTGTCGATACCGAGCGGAAGCCGTCACTGGCGGGAACAGCGTTGTTACCCAGACGTCCCCAGCTGGCGCGCAGCTTCAGGAAGTCGATGGCATTCTGATTCTGCATAAAGTCTTCTTTCGAAATAACCCATGCTGCACCAATCGAGGGGTAGTAGCCCCAAGTCTCCTGGTACTTGCTGGTACCATCGGCACGGAAGGTGAACATCAACAGGTACTTGCCCATGTAGTCATAGTTGATACGGCCAAAGTAGCTGTTGCTGCGGTAGCGCGTACCACCATCACTTGCGCGGCGGCTGTCGCTGTCGGTGCTCAGACCGATGTACTTATAAGCGTCATCGCCATCAACGATGCCATAGCCGATGCCGTAGAGGTTGCTATACTTGTCCTCGCGCAACGAGGTACCCAGCATCACGCCCAGATTGTGATCTCCGAAGCTGTCCTTATAGGTCAGCACGTTGTCCCAAATCCAGTTGTTATAGGTCGACTCATTCTTGCTGACATACGACTTGTCGACATGCTGGTTGCTGCTCACAAAGAACTCGGGCATGTAAGTGCGATTACGCACCGAGCTGTAGTCATAAGCATAGCTAGTCTTGAAGTTCAGTTTGCTGGGGATGAAAGTAATCTGCGCATAGAAGTTGGTCAGATACTTGTTGATGTCGTTGCGACTGTCCTGATAGTTGGCAGTTGCCACCGGGTTGTAGAAGTTATTGGTGAAACCGACCGATGCGGGCGAGCCGTAGTGCACGGGGCTTGCATCATTGTTGTTGTCATAGACGGGGTAGATGCCCGGTGCGTTGAACGCCTGCTGCCAAGCGGCATTGTTGGGCGCTTGCTGCTGGCCCTTGGAGAAGACACCATTGAAGCCGACCTTGAGCCAATTGGTTGCCTCATAGTCGACTGCTGCGCGGAAGTTCAGACGCTTGTAGTAGTTCTCCACGTTCATTACACCATCTTGATAGAGGTAGTTGATACCCAACGAGTAGGTAGCCTTCTCTCCACCGCCGGTGATGCTCAGGCTGTGGTCGGTGATGCTAGCCGTGCGCAGCAATTCGCCGTACCAATCGGTGTTAGAGCCGAATGTCCAAGAGTGGAAGTCGCCACTATAATTGCCGCCGAAGTTGTCAATCGAGGCCTTCATCGTCGACACATATGCGTCATAGTTTGCCTCAAGCAACATGGTGGCATACTCGCTCGAGGTTGCCATTTCCAGCACGTTGGTGGCCTTTTGGATACCATAGTAGCCGTTGTAGGTAATCTTGGCGGGCTGGTTCTTGCTGCCGTGCTTGGTGGTGATGAGCACAACACCGTTTGCCGCACGCACACCATAGATAGCAGCCGCCGAAGCGTCCTTGAGGACCGACATGTCGGCAATGTCATTGGCATTAAGGAAGTCAATGTTGTCATAGAACATTCCATCAACAACATACAGTGGGCTACCGCCAGTGAAAGAGCCGTTACCACGGATTTGCACCTTCGGGCCCTCACCAGGAGTACCACTGTTGACGACGTTTACACCAGAGACCTTACCCTGCATAGCAGCCATGGGCGAAGCCGATGGTGTTGCCAAGAGTTCCTCTCCACGAACGACTTTGATGGGTGAGGTCAAGTCTTTGGCCTGTGCTGAACCGTAACCGATGACCACAACCTCGTCAAGGTTGGTCACGTCGTCCATCATTTGGACGTTCATCACGTCGCTTGCGACCATCTCCACGGCATGCATGCCCAGGTAGGTGAATTTCAGCGTTGCTCCTTCGGGCACATTAGCAATCTCAAACGTGCCGTCAAAGTCAGTGACTGCCCCCATCGTTGTGCCAAGCACGCGGATAGTGGCGCCAATCACCGGTTCGTTGACCTGGTCAACGACCGTACCTTTTACCGTACGCGCCTGCATACCCGCGAAGGCAGTAGCGATAACAAGCAAAAGTGTGAGTAGTTTTCTTTCCATTGCTTTGTTTTAATGGTTAATAAAAATCAATTTGTTTTGCTATCTGAATGCAAAATTACTATCTGTGTAGATAGTGAGCAAATTTTTGGCTACCATTACACTACGACACCAAATTTCGATACTACCATTTTACTACTATAATATGTGTTATACTCCTGCTTTTCAATGCTTTGTAAAATATAAAAAATATTTCACTACTTTGTCACTACGATTTCATTTTAGTTAGAAACTTGGAGAATTGATAATAATTTCGTAACTTTGCAGGCATAATCACTTACAACCCCAATTATGCGCTACCGCCTCCTAAGACATCATATTTTTGCACTTCTAGCCTCCATTGTGCTAGCGCAGACAACGCATGCCCTCTCGTTCATGCCTGTCATCCACAACTATGGCAAAACTGACTACCATGCTGCCTTGCAGAACTGGGACATCACCCAAGGAAGCAACGGAGAAATCTATATTGGCAACGGCGAAGGTGTGCTATGTTTCGATGGCTATACCTGGTCACTCACTCCCCTGCCCAATCGCACTGTCGCACGTTCGTTACTGATGGACGGCGAGCGATTGTATGTGGGTTCCTACCAGGACTTCGGCTATATGGAACGTGACGAGTACGGCCATTTGCAGTACACATCGTTGTGGCCTCAAGGGTATGCCGGCCATGATGACGAGATTTGGAACATCGTCCGCGACCGCAATGGAACAATCTATTTCCAATCGTTCGCCAGTTGGTTCGGCTATGACGGCAAACGGGTGACAACACACTATGATGAGCAACTGAAACCGCTATACTTCCATGAAGTGTCGGGTGAAATCTACATGCAGGTGCAAGAGGGAGACTACTATCGGTTGAGCGGGAAACAAATGCTACAGGTCATCGGGCGAGAACAAGTGGGCAATGATCACATTGTGGCTGCAGTTCCCGGAAGGGATGGACACATACTGTTGTGTACACAATGGCACGGACTTTTTGACTACGACGGCACGCATTGCGTGGCCTTGCGCACCGAGGTCGATGACGCACTGCGACAGATCAACGTGAACCGTGCCGCCTTCGTCCGACAAGACTCGACGTTGGCCATAGGCTCGATTCTGGGCGGCATCTACGGTCTGTCGCTCGATGGACGACTCAAGTGGCACTACGACACGAGCAACCGCCTGAGCAACAACTCGGTGCTGAGACTGTCGTCCGACATGGACGGAAACCTGTGGGCAGCACTGGACATAGGCGTGGCACTCATCAACACGGCCTCGCCCTACTCCTTGCTAACGCCAGGGAGCAATTTGCCCCCGCTGGGAATGGTCTACGACGTGAAACCTGTTCCGCCATACCTCTACATCGCCACCAACCAGGCAGCATGGCAATATAACATGGCAACCCACCTGTTGACACGGGTCACGGGCAGTGAAGGACAGAACTGGCATATCACCCAAGCCGACGAGCAACTATTGCTGGGCAATAACGACGGATTGCGAAGATTGACGGGCACGGCAGCCGGACCCATCATGGGCGCCAAGAGCAGCAGCACTTGCCTCCGCAAGTGTGTGTTGCATGGACAGGAGTTAATCCTTGAGTCGACCTATTATGTAATGCGCACCTATATCAAACGTGATGGGCAGTGGGTGTTCGCCAACGAATTGGAAGGCTTTCACGCGCCCGTGGGACAGTTCGAGGTAGATCACCTGGGGAACATCTGGGCAGCGCACATGAGTAGCGGGCTATTTCGGGTGAACCTTTCGCCCGACCTGCGTCATGCACAAGCGAAACACTACGAAGTGCTGGCAGGCGACACCATCAGGGGCTTGACCCACGTGATGAACATCGGCGGGCGAGTGGTGTTTTCTCACGGCATGCGTTTTTACTGTTATGACGATCGCAACGACACGATCGTGCCCTACGGCGAACTGGGCGACCTGGGACGTGAGACGTGCTCGGCTACAAGGGTCGATGACAACACCTATTGGCTGGCTTCGCGCGAAGGCTTCCTGCTGATAAAACGACAGGGAAACAAGTATCAGCCGGTCAACTCGGTGTCGGCACGATTCTTCGGGCTGGACTGCAACGACAATACCGTGAAGGTGACGGTACATGACGGTGTGGCCTACTTCTGCCTAAACAATGGCGTGGGGCAGTTGGACATGCGCCAAATGAAAGAGCGACCCGACAAGAAACGCAAACTGACAATCCGATGGATTACCACCAGCGGCAGCCACGGCGTGGAACAACCCATGCCGGTGTCGAGCGACCCGAAACACCGTCCGCACGCACTGGCGGCATTGACAGTGTCACTGTCATACCCGAATTATGACTATCGGTCGTTACGTTTCAGGTTCCACTTGTCGGGCGCAGGCATCGACCTGGACAATACGGTCGAAGAGCCTCAGATGACTTTCAACGCACTGGGCTATGGCGACTACCACCTAACCTGCGAGGTGCAGACGATGGGCGGAACGGTGCTCGACAAGGCGGAGTATTACTTCACGCGTCCTAGGCCATTCTACGCCTCATGGTGGGCGTGGACGCTCTATGCAGCACTGCTGGGCGGATTGGCCTATCTGTTGGTGCAATACCGCACGCGAAAGACAGCCGAGCAGATGAGGCGACAATATGAGGACAAGCAACTGCAACAGGACATGAAGGTGCTGGAACAAGAGAAGGTCATCGCCCAACAGAAACAACAACTGCTCGAGGCGCAACTCAACGACAAGGCCCGCGAGGCGGCCTCGCTGGCGCTGGATGCAGCGGCACGAAACCAAGCCATCGAGAGCATACGCGAGACGCTGCGGGAGAAACGCCGCAAGGGCTCGATCAGCCAACACGACATGGCGGCCATGCTGAGCCAACTGGGCGAGAGCGCCAACAGCGACAACTTCTGGGAGGTGTATCAGAACAATTTCAACCTCATCCACCAGAACTTCTTCAAGCGCCTGCGAGAGCGATACCCCGACCTGACGCCCACCGACCTGCGATTCTGCGCACTACTCCGCTTGAACCTGTCGACCAAGGACATCGCACAGTTCACGGGGCTGAGCATACGCGGCGTGGAGGGCGCCCGCTACCGGCTGCGAAAGAAACTTCATCTGCCCGAGAATGCCAACCTGGTGGACTATCTCATCCACTTTGAGTAAGAGGATTGGGTGTGCGGCGGGGAAATTGCCAATGTTGCCCGTGGCGAAGGTTCTCTCGCTCGAAAAAACTCAAATAAATTTGGTTTTTCGCTCACTTAATCGTACCTTTGCAGCCTATAACACGACAAATTATGCCACGCAACGAACAAGAACTGCAGGGTGTGACCCTGCTCGGCAACCAGGGGACGGAGTACGAATTCGGCTACACCCCTCAGGTGCTGGAGACTTTTGAGAACAAACATCCCGAGAACGACTACCTGGTAACGCTCATCTGCCCGGAGTTCACCTCGTTGTGCCCCAAGACGGGGCAACCCGACTTCGGGCGCATCATCATCCGCTACATCCCGCGGGTGCGCATGGTCGAGAGCAAGAGCCTGAAACTGTATCTGTTCAGTTTCCGCAACCATGGCGATTTCCATGAGGACTGCGTGAACATCATCATGAAGGACCTCATAGCGCTCATGGACCCGAAGTACATCGAAGTGACGGGCTACTTCAACCCCCGCGGCGGCATCCGCATCCTGCCCTTCGCCAACTGGGGCGACAAGGAACACCAACCGATGGTGCAGGCTAGACTCAATGCACAATGCTCAATGCACTACGCACAATGAAAGATGCCGTATTAATCACCTCGGGAGGCATGGACTCGACCACCATGCTCTATGAATACAAGGACGAGATTGCGCTGGCCATCACGTTTGACTATGGGTCGACACAGAACGGGCGCGAACGCCAGTGGGCCATCACCCACTGCCAACGCTTGGGCATCAAGCACCTAATTATCCGCCTGGACTTCATGCACCAATACTTCAAGAGCGCGTTGCTCGAGAGCGCCGATGCCATCCCCGACGGCAACTACGACGACGAGAACATGAAGGTGACCGTGGTGCCGTTCCGCAACGGCATCATGCTGAGCATCGCTTGTGGCATCGCCGAGAGTTACGGGCTGAAGCGTGTGATGATTGCCAACCACGCGGGCGACCACAGCATCTACCCCGACTGCCGTGGCTCCTTTGTCGAGGCGATGTCCGAGGCCATGCAGCAGGGCACTTACGCCGGAGTGCAGGTCTTTGCCCCGTATACCCACCTAAGCAAGGCCGACATTGCGCGGCATGGGGCGGCCCTGGGACTGGACTATGCCGAGACCTACTCATGCTACAAGGGCGGGGAGCACCACTGCGGCACCTGCGGCACCTGCACCGAGCGCCGCGAAGCTCTCCGCGAAGCCGGCATCGAAGATAAGACCATCTATAACGTATAATATATCAGAAATGTATTTTGTAAAGAAGACTTTGGAGATTTCGTCGTGCCATCAGTTGTTTCTCGACTACGAGAGCAAGTGCGAGAACCTGCACGGCCACAACTGGATGATTAACATCTACTGCAAGAGCAAGGAACTGGACAGCAACGGTATGGTCGCCGACTTCACTGAAATAAAAAAACTGATTCACGGCCAGATCGACCACCGCAACCTCAATGAGGTGCTCAAGTTCAACCCCACAGCCGAGAACATCGCGCGCTGGATTGTCGACACCGTGCCCAACTGCTACCGCGCCGAGGTGTGGGAAAGCCGCGACAACATGGCCGCCTATGAGCGAGATGAATAGACGCCCCCAAAAAAAGAACAGGAAATGAAAAAGGTAATTGTAGTATTATTGTGCCTGCTGGCATTGAGCGCCGGGGCACGCGACAAGCGCGACTTCGCGCAGATGGGACGATATGAACAAGCGAACATGGAACTGAACATGCAACGCAACAATGGCAAACGCGTGGTGCTGATGGGAAACAGCATCACCGAGGGATGGGTCGACATGCACCCTGAGTTTTTCCGCGACAACGCCCTCATAGGACGCGGCATCAGCGGACAAACAACCCAGGAGATGCTAGTGCGCTTCCGTGCCGACGTCATCAACCTCAAGCCCAAGGTGGTGGTCATTCTGGCGGGTACTAACGACATCGCCGAGAATGCCGGCAACTACCGCGAGGACAACACGGCGGGCAACATCGAGACGATGCTCATGATGGCCAAGCAGGCGAAAATCAAAGCCGTGGTGGTGAGCGTCCTGCCCACCGACCAATATCCCTGGAACACATCGGTCAACGACGTCCCCGGTAAGGTGGCGAGCCTGAACCGCCGCCTGCAAGCCCTCGCCAAGAAGTACAAGGCGACCTATCTGGACCTGTTCACCCCGATGGTGGCCAAGGACGGGCGCAAAATGAACCCCGCCTACGCCTACGATGGCGTGCACCCCACCCTAGCGGGCTACGCCGTGATGGAGCAGCACCTGCTCCCCGTGCTCAAGAAACTGCGATGAGAGTTAATGAAATCTTCTACTCGCTGCAGGGCGAAGGGTTCCACACAGGCACCGCAAGTGTGTTTGTGAGGTTGAGTGGCTGCAATCTGCGGTGCAACTTCTGCGACACCCGCCACGAGAGCGGCGAAGAGATGTCGATGCAGCAAATCATCGATGCTGTCAACCAATGGCCTCAAGCCCCGCTGCTGGTACTCACCGGCGGCGAGCCCTCGTTGTGGATTGACGAGGACTTTGTGGCGGCACTGAAGTCACAGACCGGCAAGATGATTGCCATCGAGACCAATGGTACGCGCCCGTTGCCCAACGGCATTGACTGGGTGACCTTGTCGCCCAAGAGCACCTTCCCAGGCGGCGACCTAATGCCGTGCATACTCACCCGTAGCAACGAGCTCAAGGTGGTATATGTTGGGCAGAACCTAGAGCAATATAATCACATTGAGGCCGTCTACCGCTACCTTCAGCCATGCTATGTTGACGACCCCACCGAGCGGAAACGTAACCTAGAGGCCTGCGTCGATGCCGTGCTCGCCCACCCCACCTGGCGCCTGTCACTTCAAACCCACCGCGTGCTGGGCATCCGATAATTTTTTTTGATGGATTCGTAATTTATACTTCTTCACTGCGTCTAATAAACAAAGGGTTCGTAATTTTGCGAACTTACAGAAAACCAAAAAACAACTATAATATGCGTAAACTGATGATGACAATCATGACAGTCGCTGCCATGGCGGCGGCTGCACAAAATGTTGGCGTGAACCGCGCCGACATGAACCTGAATGTTTCGCCCGGCGAAGACTTCTACGAGTATGCCGGCGGTAACTGGATGAAGAACAACCCGCTTAAGGCTGAGTATTCGCGCTATGGCGTGTTTGACGACCTGGCCGAAAACAACCGCAACCAACTCAAGGAGCTGTTTGCCGACCTCGCCAAGACCCAGCATGCACGCGGCACCGTGGGACAAAAGGTGACCGACCTCTACAATCAGGCTATGGACAGTGACCGCCTGAACCGCGAGGGCACTGCTCCGCTCAAGGCTGACCTGGCCGAAATTGCGGCATTCAAGAAGTCAAACCTCACACCATTTATCGCCAAAACCCACTTGACACTGGCCAACCCATTCTTCGGCGTGGGCGTGGAGACCGACCTGAAGAACAGCGACATGAACGTGATGTGGATGAGCGCAGGCACCTCTGGTCTGCCTGACCGCGACTATTACCTCAACACCGATGCCGACAGCAAGAAGATCCAGCAGGCCTACCGCGACTTCCTGGTAAAAGCATTCATGCTGAGTGGCTACAAGAAGAAAGATGCCACACGCGCCGCAAAGACCATCTATGACATTGAGTATCAATTTGCCCAGGCCAAGATGAGCCGCGCCGAGGCACGCGACTACAACAAACTCTACAACATCCGCACCATCGACCAACTGCAGCAGGACTACCCCGCCATTCAGTGGCGCCAGTACTTCGACCTGCTGGGTGTGAAGAACATCGACTGGGTTATCCTCGAGCAGCCCAAGGTGATGGAGGTGGCACAAAAGCTGATGAGCACGTTGACCGAGACCCAGATTCGTGACTATCTGGCTGGACAGGTCATCGCACACGCCGCCAGCTATGTGGGCGATGAGATGTACATGACCAGCTTTGACTTCTACGGCCGCATGCTCAGTGGCCAGCAAGAGCCACGTCCGCGCTGGAAACGTGCACAGGGTCTGCCCAACGCACTGCTCGGTGAGGCAGTGGGCGAACTCTATGTGGAGCGCTACTTCAACAAGGACAGCAAGGAGAAGATGATGAAACTCATCACCAACCTGCGCAAGTCGCTGGCAGCACACATTGCCAGCCTGACCTGGATGAGCGACACCACCAAGGTCAACGCACTGGTCAAGCTCAACTCGTTTACCGTCAAGATTGGTTATCCCGACAAGTGGCGTGACTACAGCGGTCTGCAGGTCGACCCCGACAAGTCGCTGTACGAGAACATCAAGGCCGCCAGCCTCTATGAGACCCGCCGCAACCTAGACAAGCACGGCAAGCCCGTCGACAAGGACGAGTGGGGTATGACGCCGCAGACGGTGAATGCCTACTACAACCCCACGACCAACGAGATTTGCTTCCCCGCAGCTATCCTGCAACCGCCGTTCTTTGACGTGAACGCCGACGATGCCACCAACTATGGTGCTATCGGTGTGGTCATTGGCCACGAAATGACTCACGGCTTTGACGACCAGGGCCGTATGTTCGACCAGGCAGGCAACATGGTGGACTGGTGGACCGAGGGCGACGCTGCCCGCTTCCAAGAGGCGGCCGAGAAGTTGGCTGCACAGTTCGACCAGATTGTGCTGGTGAAGGACCTGCACGCCAATGGTCACCTGACGCTGGGCGAGAACATCGCTGACCAGGGCGGTCTACGCATCGCTTACGACGCCTTCCGTCAGACGCAGCAGTACAAGGATGGCAAAGACCTTGACGGATTCACGCCGACACAGCGCTTCTACCTGAGCTATGGCCGCATCTGGGCTGAGAACTCCACTGAGGAGGCTATCTTCCAGCAGACCAAGAGCGACCCGCACTCAATTGGCCGCTACCGCGTCAACGCCACCCTGCGTAACATCGACACATTCTTTGACGCCTTCAACATCAAGCCCGGCGACAAGATGTGGCTCGATCCCGCCGACCGCGCCATCATCTGGTAAAGGAAGTATTTAGCCGTTAGCTACTAGCTTTAAATTGAGGCATTTTTTATCCTTGTATTTTCAGCTAAACCACTGGATTACAGCTAGTAGTAAATGATACAAGTATGTGTGCCACATAATTGTAGCACACATACTTGCATATTAGAAGGTCATTATTTGTAAGGAGTGATAGCAAAAGTTGCGGAGCGAATTGCCGAAAAGTTGCGGAGTGAATTATCGAAAAATTGCGGAGTGAATTATCGAAAAGTTGCGGAATAACTTGTTTAATTCATTATTTTTTAATAACTTTGCAGCGGCTTTAAATAGCACTGATTATGGCTAAACAAATGAATTATAAAAACAGAGTTGCAGACCAATTGCTAGAGCGCAGGCTGCAAAGCAAAGGAGCAATTCTGATTGAGGGTCCAAAATGGTGCGGCAAAACGACCACAGCTCTTCAATTTGCACAAAGTATCCTGAACTTGGGCGATAGCACCATCTTGTCCAATGCTCAACTAACCTTGCAAGTTAATCCGCAAAGATTGTTAGAAGGTGAGGTCCCGAGACTTATTGACGAATGGCAAACAATGCCTTCTTTATGGGACATGGTTCGTTCTGAAGTAGATACCAGACAATTGTTTGGCCAATTTATTTTGACGGGGAGCAGTGTACCAGCTGACCAAAGTCAAATTCACCACAGCGGTACCGGCAGATTTGGAAGAATCACTATGCGTCCCATGAGTTTATGGGAATCTGGAGAATCAACGGGTACAGTCAGTCTGGAAGATTTATTTAATGGGATTTCTATTACACCACAGAATTGTCAATTAAATTTATCAGACATTGCTTTTTTGATCTGCCGTGGCGGCTGGCCACAATCGACATTTCTGACAGGCGAACTCGCTCTGGATGAGGCCAGGGACTATTTTGAGGCCATTTATAAGAATTACATCCATCGAGTAGACCATGTGCGTCGCAGTAGTGAGCGCACTAGACTCTTGCTCCGCGCTTATGCGCGTAACCAGGGAAGTGCAGTCAGTTTAAGCAAATTAAGCCTGGACATCAAGTCGAATGACAACATGTCAATATCCTATGAGACTGTCTCTGATTATGTTGATTGCCTCAAGAAGTTATTTGTCATTGAAGATATGCCTGCTTGGAATCCAAATCTGAGAAGTCGAACAGCCATTCAAACATCAGACACTCGTTATTTTGTTGACCCAAGCATTGCAGTGGGAGCACTGTCAATTGGGCCTCAAGATCTTATGAACGATTTAGCGACCATGGGCTTTCTGTTTGAGACGATGGCAGTGCGAGACTTGAGAGTATACGCCGATTTGATATCAGGGAATGTTTTTCATTTTCGTAATGCGAGCGGCTTAGAATGTGATGCAGTCATCCACCGCCGAAATGGAGATTATGGTCTTATTGAGATAAAACTGGGTGGCAACGACTTGATTGATAAAGGCGCAGAAACACTAACAGACCTTGCAGGAAAAATCAACACCGAAAAGATGCCTGCGCCATCATTCCTGATGGTTTTGACCGCGGTTGGAGACTATAGTTATCAACGAAAAGATGGAGTTTGGGTGGTGCCGATCGGCTGCCTCAAACCATAATATGCGACACCAAAATTCATCAAAAGAAGAAGCCATTGATTATGTTCAGAGAAACAGTCTGCACCCTAGTGGTTGCGGCAATATCGTTGTCAGTGTTCATAGCCAGTGCCTACACGATGCCGGCTGATAAGTTGATAACGATGAGCAATAAGCAATAAACTATTAGATAACTATCAGCAACAACTCTCCCTCATTGAGGGGGAGTTTTGTTTTACCATCTACTACCCAAAATAGTAGAGGAGCGAGATAAAATCGCAAAATAGAAAACAAATCTGCGCAAAATCCTTAAAAAATAGCAAATTTCAAGAAAAAATTTTGCTATTTTGTAATCTGTCTCATTTTTTTTGCCTATATTTGCACCGATTTTATGGTTTAATGACTTTGACTAACCGAACATATTAACCCAGAAACAACTACTCAATTATGGCAAACGCAAAATTAGATGCCTTGGATTATAAGATCCTGAAGATGCTCTCACAGAACGCGCGCAAACCTTATCTGGAGATTGCCCGTACCTGCAACGTGAGTGGCGCCGCCATTCACCAACGTATCCAGAAACTGTACAACATGGGTGTCATCAATGGCTCCATCTCGCTGATTGACCCGAATGAGGTAGGTTATAGCACCTGCGCCTACATCGGATTCTTCCTCAACGACCCCTCAAAGTTCAACGAGGTTGTCGAGCGCCTGAAAACAGTGCCCGAGGTCGTGGAGTGCTACTACACCACCGGCAAGTATGACCTGTTCATCAAGCTCTACGCCAAGAACAACGACGACTTGCTAGACATTATCCACCACAAGTTTATCAAGATGGGCTTGGGCCGCAGCGAGACGCTGATTACCTTCAAGGAAGTGTTCAAGCGCCAAATCCCCATCGGTAGCGAAGAGGAGGAGTAATAGAATGCATAATTCACAACAACGGCATGGCGAAATCGCCATGCCGTTTTGTTTAATGCAGCAGGGAGATAGAGAAAAAAAAGGGAGGCACTTTCGTGTCTCCCTCAGGGGGCGGTTACCTACTCTCCCACTAAATCGTCCCATCTGGCGTGGTACCACGCCGACGGCACTGCGGATGCGAGGGCAAGTAGACAACAAAGGAGCGGCGCTTTCGCGTCGCTCCTCAGGGGGCGGTTACCTACTCTCCCACTTTCGCAGTACCATCGGCGTGGTGAGGCTTAACTTCT
>JAFZAK010000094.1 GCA_017557285.1 Muribaculaceae bacterium | reverse complement strand
GTGGTGTGGAAGTTTTTTGTCAAATAATTTCCATTTTGCTTGGTGGCATCAAGCGGAAAGTTGTAACTTTGCAGAACCAAATTCACATTATTATTTTAACCTAGAAACAATGGCTCAGTTTAAAGTCTTTTCTGGAACCAAATCACTCTATGTGGCCAACGAGATAGCCCATGACTTGGGTGTCGAACTTGGCAAGATGAACATCCTCCACTTTGCCGATGGCGAGTTTGAGGTGTCGTTTGAGGAGTCGGTGCGTGGCGTGAATGTCTACCTCGTGCAGTCTACGTTCCCTAACAGCGACAACCTGATGGAGTTGTTGCTCATGATTGATGCCGCTAAGCGTGCTTCGGCCAAGAGCGTTACCGCCGTAATCCCCTATTTCGGTTGGGCTCGCCAGGACCGCAAGGACAAGCCCCGCGTGAGCATCGCTTCGAAATTGGTCGCCAATCTGCTCAGCGCCGCCGGTATCGACAGCCTCATTACGATGGACCTGCATGCCGACCAGATTCAAGGGTTCTTTGACATCCCTGTCAACCACTTGTACGCCTCATCGGTGTTTGTGCCTTACATCGATTCCCTCCGTTTGCCCGATATGGTGATTGCCAGTCCTGATGTGGGTGGAGCCAAGCGTGCCAATCAGTATGCCAAGTATTTTGATGTGCCCTTGGTTTTGTGCCACAAACAGCGCGCAAAGGCCAATGTCGTCGAAAGCATGACAGTTATTGGCGATATCGAGGGAAAGAATGTTGTGCTTGTCGACGATATGATTGACACTGCAGGAACCATCTGTAAGGCAGCTAACCTAATGATGGAAAACGGAGCCAAATCTGTGCGTGCCCTCGCGTCGCACGCTATCATGAGCGAGCCAGCCAGCCAACGCATCATGGACAGCGCTCTCGAGGAAGTTATTTTCAGCAACTCCATCCCGTTTGACACTGCCCGCTGCCCCAAGGCAACGATTATCAGCATCGCCGGACTGTTTGCCGATACCATCCAGCGTGTGCATGACTACCGCAGCATCAGCTCACAGTATTTATTTAAGTAATTCACTCGAGGAGTGACCCTGATAACAATGGCGGCTTTATGGAAAAACCATAAAGCCGCCATATTGTGATGTCACCGTCTTATCCGCAGCGCGATGTGCCGCAGTTGGTGCAGATGAGGCAACCCTCCTGGTAGACAAGGGTCTCTTGACCGCAGTTGGGACAAGTCTGACCATTGGCCTTGGTTCCGTCGGGAAGGTACTTCTTCAAGGCGCGCTCCACACCCATCTTCCAGGTGTTGATTGACTTGTTGTCCAACTCAAGGCTGGCGACCAGTTTGAGCACTTGCTCGATGGGCATGCCGTAGCGTAACACGCCCGAGATGAGCTTGGCATAGTTCCAGAACTCGGGGTTGAACTTCTCGCTCAGACCCTCAATGGTGGTCTTGAAACCGCGCTTGTTGATGAACTGGAAGTCGTAGCGCTTGACACCATTCTCGTCGGTAGCCTTGATAATCTTTCCCTTGTTGACCGACTTGGGGCAGAAGATACCCTCGTCATCGTCGGCGATACCAGTGAAGATCTCATAGGGACGGCCGTCAATCAGTCCGATGAACGCGATCCACTTCTCCTTGTTGTTCTGGAAACGGACCACATCAGCTTCCAGTTCCTTGGGACGCTTGAGAATCTGCTCATAGTCGGCCATGTAGTGCGCCTGTTTCTCTTTCTCCTTCTTCTTGTCGTTGTCGCTGAGCGAGACGAGCACGCCCGTGCGCGAGCCGTCGCGATAGACCGTGCAACCCTTGCAGCCGCTACGCCAAGCCTCTACATAGAGCTTGCCCACCATCTCTTCGCTGATGTCGTTAGGCAGATTGATGGTCACACTGATTGAGTGGTCAACCCACTTCTGCACGTCGCCCTGCATCTTTACCTTGTTCACCCAGTCAACATCGTTGCTGGTGGCTTTATAATAAGGTGAGCGCGCGACGATGTCGTTGAGTTGCTCTTGGGTGTAGTCGCGGCGAACCTCGATACCCTCGGTGTTCATCCATGTGATGAACTTGGGGTGATAGACGATGAACTCCTCGAATGAGTCACCATTCTCGTCAACGAGGTCGACGTGGACATCCTTGTCGCTGGGGTTGACCTTACGGCGACGCTTATATACGGGCAGGAATACAGGTTCGATACCGCTGGTGGTCTGGGTAAGGATGCTGGTGGTTCCTGTCGGGGCGATGGTCAAGCAGGCGATGTTGCGTCGTCCGTGCTTCACCATCAGGTCATAGAGCTCGGGATCAGCCTCGCGCAGGCGATTGATGTAAGGATTGTTCTCCTCGCGTTTGGCATCGTAGATCTCGAATGCTCCACGCTCCTGTGCCATGTTGACCGACGAACGGTAAGCGGCCAAGGCCAGAGCACGGTGTACGCTTACCGAGAACTCGGTTGCCTCGGGTGTGCCGTAGCGCAATCCCATGGCGGCTACCATGTCACCTTCGGCAGTGGTACCCACGCCTGTACGGCGGCCCTTGATGGTCTTGTTGCGGATTTTGGTCCACAGGTTCAACTCGGTGTTCTTCACCTCCTCCGACTCGGGGTCTGTGGCAATCTTGGCGATGATGGTCTCAATCTTCTCCATCTCCAAATCGATGATGTCGTCCATCATGCGCTGGGCATAACCGATGTGCTCGTGGAACAGCTCGAAGTCAAACGACGCGTCCTTGGTGAACGGGTTCTTGACGTAGCTATAGAGGTTCACGGCAATGAGTCGGCAGCTGTCGTAGGGGCACAAGGGAATCTCGCCACAAGGATTTGTTGAGATAGTGCGGAAACCCAGGTCGGCATAGCAGTCGGGCACCGACTCACGGGTAATGGTGTCCCAGAAGAGCACTCCAGGTTCGGCACTCTTCCATGCGTTGTGAACAATCTTGTTCCACAGCTTCTGGGCATCAATCTTTTTCTCATAGATGGGCTCATCGCTGTCGATGGGGTATTTCTGCGTATATTCAGCCCCGTCGACGGCAGCTTGCATGAATGCGTCATCAATGCGCACACTGACATTGGCACCTGTGACCTTTCCTTCTACCATCTTGGCATCAATAAACGACTCACTGTCGGGGTGTTTGATGCTGACGGTGAGCATCAAAGCGCCACGACGGCCGTCTTGTGCCACCTCGCGGGTCGAGTTGCTGTATCGCTCCATGAAGGGGACCAGTCCCGTCGAGGTCAGTGCTGAGTTCTTCACCGGTGACCCCTTGGGACGGATGTGCGACAGATCGTGTCCCACTCCACCGCGACGTTTCATCAGCTGCACCTGCTCCTCGTCAATCTTGATGATACCTCCATAGGAGTCGGGTTCGCCATCCAGGCCGATGACAAAGCAGTTGCTCAGCGAGCCCACCTGGAAGTTGTTGCCGATGCCTGCCATCGGGCTACCCTGCGGCACAATGTAGCGGAAATGGCGCATGAGTTCGAAAATCTGCTCCTCGCTCATGGGATTGGGGTACTTCTTTTCAATGCGTGCAATCTCTCTTGCGATGCGATGATGCATGTCGTCGGGCGTGAGCTCGTAGATGTTTCCGTACGAGTCCTTCAACGCATACTTGCTGGCCCATACGCGTGCGGCCAGTTCGTCTCCCTCAAAGTACTTAAGGGTTGCATCATACACTTCTTGGTAAGTGTAAGTAGTCTTTTTCTCCACGATAATTGGGTGTTATTCGTTATGGTTTTGTACTATTTTGGCTAAATGCGAAAATCGACGGCAAATTTAGTCAAAACATTTCAGACAACAAAACAAATTGCCGCAAAACACTAGATTTCTAAATTTTTCACATTTTTCACTAGGAATCAACCACTTGCGTTTCTCAAATCTTCAAAAAGTTTTCCAAAACAGTCAATCATCTACTTATTAACGCTTGACAAACAAGACAATCAAACTATTTTGTTAGTTTGTACTAATTCTAAACTTGCCACCTGCCTATCTCTTTTTTCTTTTTCATACTGTTCATGCTTTAATCTCTGTCTGATTCTTTCGATTTGGAATTACCATTTTAATGTAGTAACTTTGCAGTCAAAACACTACTTTATCATTTTTTCATTAGTTTATTAATCATTATGAACGTTTATCTAGTGATAGAAGAATATGACGGTGAGTTTGGCGAGCATGTTAAAGGTGTTTACTTTACGCGCGATGACGCTGTCGATGCCGTTGTCGAGAACCATGATGTCACGGTAGAGGAGTTTCGGAAGTTGTTGATGGAACCTGATGCCTACACCGACGAGGATCTGATTGAGTTGATGAAAGATGACATGCGCTCTGATCTGGAGACCTTCGGCATTACTGATACTGTACCGGCCTATAGAGTGAGGGAAGTGCCGATGGAGACATGGGGGTTGGGCGATGACCCGAATCCTTCGTTTGTTGTCGAAAAGGATGAGGAAGAAAACTCCGAAACGCGCTCGACAGATGCAAATTCGGGCTTCAATTTCGATGATTATATGGACAAACGTTTTTGAAGAATACATGTTACTTCATAACTGCACATCTAATATTTCTCATTAACTTACTCATGTTTCTAATGTAGTAGTGAAGTAGTGAAGTTAAATTGATTCTTGAGACTATTGTTCGGGCTGATTGATTGCAATAATTTCTTTGTGTCGTGTGAGCGAGTGTTCAATCCGTCGCTCAATGGCCGACCTGTCGTTGTGCTTAGCAACAATGATGGGTGCGTTATTGCCCGCAGCAACGAGGCCAAAGCGCTGGGCATCCCCATGGGTTGTCCAGCATTCCAGATTAAAGAGCATTGCGACCCGCGCCAAGTGGTGCAGCTTTCAGCGCGCCACATCGTGTATGCCGACCTTTCACACCGCATCATGAACATTCTAGGCAGCGAGGTCGAGGATGTGGAAGTATATTCGGTCGACGAGGCTTTTTTCCGAACCCCTTATGACGACGTGGAACGGAACCACGAGTTCCTGGCGCGCTTGGTTAAGAAAGTATATCGCAGTGTGGGTGTACCTGTGAGCATCGGCTTTGCTCCCAGCCGTTCTTTGGCAAAAATAGCATCGCACATCGCAAAGAAAGACCGCCGCATCTCTGATGGAGTGTATTGGTTGGTCCGTCCTGAGGCCATTGACACCATCCTGCGCCGCACACCCATCTCCGATGTATGGGGTATCGGACGTCGTCTTACCGCCAGTCTGCTGGGGCGCGGTATAGATACCGCCTATAAGTTTGCCCAAATGCCTTCTGGTTTGGTGCGAGCGCTTTACTCGGTCACCGTTGAGCGTACGCAGCGGGAATTACGCGGCGAAGATTGCATGCCCGTCAATCCCGTTGACATTGCACATAACACCTTGATGACTTCGCGCACCTTTGGGCATGTGCTCACCGACCGTCGCGAGGTGCAGGATGCCATCGTACACTTCGCACAAGCCACTGCACATCGTCTACGTGATGAGCAACAGGTTGCATCTGTTGTAACGACCTATGTGCGTGGCGACCGTTTCCGCGAAGACCTTCCCTACTACAGCAACTCATGCGAAATGCGTTTGAGAACCCCATCGTCTAGTGCGATGACCATCGTTTATTATGCTTTAATTGCCTTTAATACCATCTTCCGGGAGGGAATGGCCTATCGCAAGGCCGGTGTAATGGTAAGTGGCCTTATGCCCGACACAATGGTTCAGCTCAACGTGTGGGATCCTGAGGATCACGCCAAGCAACGTGCTTTGATGCAGGCCGTTGATGGCATCAACCACCATTACGGCGCCCCTGTCGTGCGTCTTGTTCCAGAGTCTGGCGAGCGTTCTTGGGCACCCAATCAGACACACCTTGCCACTACCAGCAAGACCCTGCGCTTCTACACAGGTCAAATCACCAAATTACCGTCAAAAGGCTAATTTTTCTTAAATATCATCGGGTTTCTTGTAAGATATATCCAGAATTGCTACTTTTACAAAAATTTTGTGTTAACAACGTATTTTTAACCTAAACTTTTTGTAATCATGAAAGCAAAACTACTCGTGGTCGCAGCCATGGCGCTAGCTTGTTCGACGATGGTGGCGCAGCCCAGCTCGTTCAGCGGGCCTCGCAAAGTCATCGCCTCGGACACGCACGGCTGGCTGGCACCCGTATGGTCACCCGATGGTTCACGCCTGGCGGTGACAGGTGACAATTACACAGGCATCTGGGTTGCCCAGGCCGACGGCACCGACCTGCATCAAGTGTCGCAGGCTACTGGCGCAGGCTATCAGATGCGCTGGGCCGACAACAACAGCCTGACCAGCACTCCCTACTCGATGGATGGCATGCGTCGCATGACCCGAATCGAACGTGTTGACGCAATCAGCGGCAAGGTGACCCTGGTCGCCGACGCAGTGCGTGACTTCAAACGCTCGCGCGTAGGGAAACAGACGTCTGCCTTGAGCATCATGCTTGATGATCCCTCAAATGCTACCGTGCGCCTGCCGGAACTCAGTGCCTACAGTGGCAAGATGGTCATTAACCCTGCCCTGTCGCCCGACGGAACGCTCATCGCTTTCCAAGTGGTGGGTAAGGGTCTGTTTGTCTGCAACGCTGATGGAACAGGCGTTCGTACTCTAGGAAAGGGCTCACACCCTTCATGGCTGCCCGACAACCGCCATGTGATGGTCACGCGCCTACAAGACAATGGCGATGTATTTACTCAAGGTGACATCTACTGTGTTGATATCACTAACGGCAATGCCATGAACATCACTCCCAACAGTGATGTGATTCCTGTGACAATGTCAGTCTCGGCCGATGGCACGAAGTTGGCATTTGACAACGATGTCGATGGCTCGATTTATGTTATTGACCTTAAATATTGATGCGCCATGAAGAATCTTAGCAAACTATTGGTGGTCGTTGCTCTAAGCAGCATGGCCCTCACTACGGCCGCACAAGAGAAACAAGACTGGGGCGATTTCAAACTGTGGATTGACCCTGGACACTCGGGCCGCGAGAATGTCGGCATGTACAACTACTCCGAGGCGCAGAAGGTGCTACGAGTGGGACTTGCAACCCGCGAGTTCCTCTATCGCTTCACCACTGCAACCGACAATAACATCCACATGACTCGTGATGATGACCAGGACAATGTGAGTCTGGAAGAGCGCAGTGACATGGCAAATGCCTGGGGTGCTGATTTCTTCTACAGTATCCATAGTGATGCCGGTACGGGACCCAATACCACAGTCATGCTATTCGGTGGATGGAAAGACAATGGCGAGTATGTCGAAAAGACACCTCATGGTGGCAAACAATATGGCGATATACTATGTCCTAATTTGACTGGCGTAATGTATAACACCGGCACGCGTGGCAACTATTATGACCGCGTTTTCTACAACGGTGATGTTTACAACCATAGCAACCACTATCCCTACTTGTCGGTAAACCGCCGCACCAACATGGCTTCTTTGCTCAGCGAGGGCGGATTCCACACGCACCCCGTCCAGCAAGCACTGAACATGAACGACAGTTACAAGCACTTGGAGGCGTTCGCCACCTTCCGCTCCATCATGGAGTATCGTAGCCTAGAACGTCCCGACATGGTGATGCTTGCCGGTGTTGTAACCAACAGCGAGAATGGACAGGCACTGGACAACGTCACGGTGACCTGCAACGGCGAAACCATTGTCACTGACTCGTACGAATCGTTATTCAGTCAGTATGTCCATGTCAAGGATCTAGTACACAACGGTTTCTTCCTCTTTGAAGACCTGACTCCCGGCGAGAGCTATGAAGTCACTTACTCATGTCCCGGCTACACCTCTGCCACGCAAACGGTAACCATGCAGAGCAATCCGCAGGGACTCTCATCAGAGAATGTGACCTGGGCTAATATTTCATTGACTAATGAGATGCCTGCCGTGGTGTCTTCCAACAATGTGCTTAACCCCAATGCAGTGAACAAGCGCAGCGATATCATACTCGTGTTCTCGCGTAAGATGGATCGCACTTCGGTCGAGCAAGCCTTCTCCATTTCCAACAACGGACAAGTGACCCTGTCGTGGGAAAATGACTATACCCTGCGTATCAATCTCAGTCAGTTGCGCGACGAAATGAACTACACCATCACGATTGACGGTACGATTGCGAAAAACAGTCAGACCAATCAATTCCTCGATGGAGATGGTGATGGCGTCGAAGGCGGAAACTATACCTTCAGTTTCATGACCCTGCCTGCCGATACCGAAGCACCTTACATCACCAGTACTTCGCCCGAAGAGAACACGACCATGCGCCACACCCTGCGTCCAGTTATTCGCGTCGAGTATAACGAGGAACTCGACTGGAATGAGGATCTCGCTGTTGATGCCATCGTCATCGAAGACAAAAACGGCAACAAGTATGATGGCACGCTCACTCACACCGTTCTCCGCGACGCGTCGGTTCTCCACTACTACCTGAACCAAGACCTGCCTCGTGACATGTGCTTCAAGGTGACGGTCAAGGGTGGTTTCGCCGACATGGCGGGCAACGTCAACCCCGAAGGCAAGACGTTTAAGTTCCTCTCGGAATATCGCACCGTCAAGGACTCTAATCCTGTTATCGGCGAGTATAACTCGAGCGAATGGTTCGGTCCTGCAGGGTCAGGGTCATCTATGGGCTTCACCAGTTCTGACGACCAGTCGATGTCAAAGAGCACGTTTGTACACGACTCGTCAATCCCGTCAAGTTACTTTATCCACTATGAGTTCGACCCTGAAACTTCTCAAGCATATTGGGGCTTGCGCGTATATTGCCGCAAGACCGACCAGACCTATCTGAGTGCGGCCCAGAGCAAGGACGCAGTCCTGCAAGCCTATGTCTATGGTGACGGTGCCGACTACCTGAACACTGGCTTCGGTATCCGCACCAGCAACGACGGTGTCAAGCGCTTCACGCCGCACACCATGCACCGTGGCTGGGAACTGGTTTCTTGGGACATCTACAATGAAGAGTGTTCTAATGTGTCGGGCAGCAACACGATGGTAGACGCACCGCAATGGCGCTTTGACTCGTTCTGGATTTGGCGTGGCTATGTCAGCGACCTCGACAATGAGTTGGATGACTTCTATGACATTCCTTGGACGGGTGACATCTATTTCGACGACTTGCGCTATGTGCACTACAACAACGAGGAGCAGACCGCTTCGCTCGATGATATCAGCGATGTCACTCCAGGCCTGCCTGGCGACCTCAATGGTGACGGAGTTGTCGACATCTCGGATGTGAATGCCGTCATCAACATGATGCTAGGGAAGAACGAGCAAACACCTGCCGGTGATATCAATGGCGACGGCAGTGTAGACATCTCGGATGTCAACGCAGTCATCAACCTCATGCTCGGGAAGAACTAGGCTTAACGTAATCCCATTAAATTCAGTGGCCTCGCGGGTCAGAATTGACCTGCGAGACCTATTTTTTTCGGTTGGTAAAAAAAATATGAAAAATAACACGAGCAATCATCCTTTTTTTCGTACCTTTGCATGCAAATTTCTAAAAGTGCCCAAATTATGCTCCAGATTCGCTGTAAAAACAACAATGTCACGAAGAGTTATCCTGAAGGCAGTTCGCTGCTAGAAGTTTACCAAGACCTCGCCGACGATATTAAACTCCCCTACCCAGTTGTTTCTGCCAAAGTGAACAACGCCTCGCAAGGCTTAAAGTTCCGTTTGTTCCAGAATCGTGATGTTGAGTTTCTTGATGCGCGCGAGGGTTCGGGTCACCGAGTGTATGTGCGTGCTTTGTGCTTCGTACTTTACAAGGCGGCAACCGACATCTTCCCGGGCGCCAAGTTGTTTATTGAGCATCCCCTGTCGGGCGGATATTACTGCAACTTCAAGAGACGCGGCAGCAATGACCCCATTACCGACGAGGACATTGAGCGTATTTATGAGCGCATGCAAGAAATTGTAGCACAGGATATGCCTTTCCGCCGTTTTGAGGCAACTACCGAGGAGGCTGTGCGCGTGTTCACCGAACGTGGCTTTATCGACAAAGTGAAGTTGATTGAGTCCAGCGGGCAAATCTATACTGATTACTACATGCTGGGCGATACCGTCGACTACTATTATGGCCCGTTAGTGCCATCGGCCGGTTACCTGAAGGTATTCGGACTGGAGCGATATGGCGACGGCTTGCTGCTGCGCGTGCCAGACAAAAAGAATCCAACGATACTAGCCGAAAAATTTGACCAACCGCACACGTATGAGATGTTCAGCGAAAAGGTGCGTTGGGACATTATCATGCGCCTGTCCAATGCAGGTGATGTGAACCGTGCTGTCCTTAAGGGCCATGCTTCCGAGTTGATTAAGGTGAGCGAGGCACTGCAAGAGAAAAAGATTGTGCAGATTGCCGAGGAGATTAACCGCCGCTTCCGCAACCCGGAAAAACCCATCCGCATTGTGTTGATCACTGGGCCGTCGAGTTCAGGAAAGACTACTTTCTGCAAGCGTCTGTCCATCCAATTGCTCGCATGCGGCTTGCGCCCCGTGTCGTTCTCTACCGATGACTACTTTGTCAACCGTGTCGACACCCCGCTGTTGCCCAATGGACAATATGACTTTGACAACATCGAGGCTGTGGAGTACAAACTGCTCGAGGATCACCTCACCCGCCTGATGCGTGGCGAGCGCGTCGAGATACCTGAGTATAATTTCACCACGGGCAAGCGCGAGTACAATGGCAAGAAACTGAAACTGCAGAACGACAGCGTACTCATCATCGAGGGCATTCATGCACTGAACCCGCTGTTGACCGAGCAGATTCCCGATGAGGCTAAATTCAAGATTTTTGTCTCGACAATGACCAGCATCTCGCTTGATGACCACAACTGGGTGCCCACACACGACAACCGCCTGCTTCGCCGCATCATCCGCGACTATAACAAGGGGGCGTTCACTGCTCGCGAGACCATCAGCATGTGGCCCAATGTGTGCGAGGCCGAGGACAAGTGGATTCTACCCTTCCAAGAGAATGCCGACGTGATGTTCAACTCGGCACTGAACATTGAGTTTGCCGTATTACGCCCGCATGCCGAGATTATCCTGCAGTCGGTGCCCAAGAACTGCCCGGAATATAGCGAGGCACACCGTCTGCTCAAGTTCATTCACTACTTTATTCCTGTTGATGACAAGGAGATTCCACCCACGAGCATCATGCGCGAGTTCGTCGGCGGTTCAAGCTTCAAATATAACTTTCACGTCTCGACATCGGAGTGATGCGTGACTTTTAGACTATGGACACCAATAAACAATTATTGCTCGACGCCCGCTACCTGCGCATGGCACAGATTTGGGCAGAGAACTCCTACTGCCGCCGCCGTCAGGTGGGTGCGTTGCTGGTCAAGGACAAGATGATCATCAGTGACGGCTACAATGGCACACCTGTAGGCTTTGAGAACATCTGTGAGGAGGATGACGACCATACCAAGCCCTATGTGCTGCATGCCGAGGCTAATGCCATCACCAAAGTGGCACAAAGCAACAACAGCAGCGCGGGGGCAACACTCTATGTCACTACTTCGCCTTGCATCGAGTGCTCCAAACTCATTATCCAGGCGGGCATTCGCCGTGTTGTCTTCGGCGAGTACTATCGCATCACCGACGGAGTGGAATTGCTCAAGCGCGCCGGTATTGAAACCGTGCAACTCGTGCATGACGACGACAATACTTTTCACTATATTCACATCTAAACACACACCATGACTAACAGGTCAAAACAGCGCCCCTCGTTCCTGTGGATGCCCCTGGCCATCGCCATTGCGGTGGTCATAGGACTATTTGTGGGAAGTCGATTCGGGGGACGCCGCCTTGTGGCCGAGAACGACCGCAAACTCAATACCTTGCTCAACCTCATCGCCGATGACTATGTCGATACGGTGAACTTGGACCAACTCATCGAGATGTCCATCCCGCAGATTCTGGCAAACTTGGACCCCCATACCACCTATTTCAGTGCCGAAGACTTGCGTGCCGCCAACGAGGAATTGAGTGGCAGTTTCAGCGGCATCGGTATCTCGTTCATGCTGCTGGGCGACACCATCAACGTTGTTGAGGTCATCCCGGGCGGTCCTGCCGAAAAAGTGGGCATCCTGGCAGGTGACCGCATCATTGAAATTGACGACTCGCTGTTTGTGGGCCCGAAGGTGACCAATGGCGAGGTGATGAAGAATTTGCGCGGTGAGAAAAACACCAAGGTCAAATTGGGTGTCAAGCGCAACACCGCGAAAGAAACGTTGCACTTTACTGTCACACGTGGCGACATACCTGTCAAATCGGTCGATGCCGCCTACATGATGGACAAGACCACGGGATATGTCAAAGTAAACCAGTTCGGGCGTACTACCTATGATGAGTTCATCACCGCACTGACGCTGCTCAAGAATGAAGGTGCCAAACGCTATATCGTAGACCTGCGTGGCAACGGTGGCGGATATATGGAAATGGCGGTGCTCATGGCGAATGAGTTCTTGCCCGAGAACCAACTCATTGTCTACACCAAGGGGCGTTACAAGCGTGATGACTCGCAGGTATGGAGCGACGGTAACGGTCAGTTCCAGGATGCCGAGGTCGCGGTACTCATCGACGAGTTCTCGGCCAGCGCCAGTGAGATTTTTGCAGGTGCCTTGCAGGACAACGACCGTGGCTTGATTGTGGGCTCGCGTTCGTTTGGCAAGGGGCTGGTTCAACAGCAGTTCACCCTGCCCGACAGCAGTGCCGTCCGCTTGACCATCGCTCGCTATTACACGCCCGCTGGACGATGCATCCAGAAGGACTACAAAGGCGGCATGATGGCTTACGAAAAAGAACTGTATGACCGCTACATGAGCGGCGAGATCTATAGCCAGGACAGCATGAAGATTGACAAATCGCAAATCTTCAGCACCCTGTTCACGGGCCGCACCGTCTATGGTGGCGGTGGCATTGTGCCTGATATCTTCGTGCCTCGCGACACCACCGGCATGTCGTCTTATTACATCGAAATTGCCAACGCGGGACTGATGCAGAAGTTCGCCTTCCGCTATGTCGACATCAACCGCAACAGCCTCAAGCAGATGAAGGACTACAAACAGTTCCTGCGCATGGCTCCCAGCGATGACGCGCTGCTGAACAACTTTGTGGACTATGCCACCGAGAATGGCGTGGCGCCGCGCTGGTACTACATCAACCAGTCTCGCGACTTGATTGTGAGCAACCTCAAGGCATTGGTTGCACGTGACGTGTTTGGAAACGAGGCGTTCTACCCCATCTACAACCGCACAGACAAAACCCTGCAGGCGGCGCTCAAGGCGCTGAACCGCCACAAAGCGGCATTCCCGATAAAGTAGTAGTTTTAGACTTTAGACTTTAGACCTTAGACCTCAGTCTACCAGCGAAGTGGTCTTAATTCTTAATTCTTAATTGAAAAAGACTATGAATTATCAGAAGGATCTCTTGCGCAAGCAGATGCGTAAGCTCAAACGCGCACTCTCCATCGAGCAGAAATTGGCCGATGAGAAAGCGGTGTTCAATAGGATACATAGCGCAGGATTGCTCAAGGGGGCAAAGCATGTCATGCTCTATTACTCCTTGCCAGACGAACTGCCCACTCACGCCACTGTCGAACAATGGGCAGCTGAAGGAATATTTCAGATATACCTGCCGCGCGTTAAAGGCGATGATATTGAAGTGGTGCCTTATACCGGTCCCGAGAGTCTGAGCGACGACAACCCGTTCCACATCGCCGAGCCTGTAGGCGATGCCGTTGATTGCTCTATCCTCGATGCGGTAATCGTGCCCGGGGTGGCGTTTGACTGTCATTGCAACCGCATGGGGCGAGGCAAAGGCTTTTATGACCGCCTGCTCTCACGCGGCAAGCTCTATACCATCGGTGTTTGCCACGATTGCCAACTGCTCGACGAGATACCTTGTGAGCCTCACGATCGTCCCCTGGATTGCGTAGTCTCACCTACCCATTTTTTCATCAATAAGCCTTGAGTATAACATGAACAATCTTACCCTCATCCACCACGACACTAAACTCAGCGACATCGTTATTGCCGAGCCAACGGCACTGACGGTGCTTAACCGTTTCGGTATCTATTTGGGACTTGGCGACCTCACCGTCGCACGCGCTTGTGACAACTTGGGTATCGACAAGGATTTCTTGGCGACTATCCTCAACACCTATCTGCATGAGTCCTACTTCCCCGAGCGCATCCTCGCTTCGTTTAAGGCAGCGACCATCGTCGACTACCTCGGCCAGACCAACAACTACTATGCGCAGTTTCAGTTGCCCAACATCGAGCGACACTTCAACCTGCTTATCAGCAAGAGCAACCCCGACAACAACAACCTGGAACTGATGCTTCGGTTCTTCCACGAGATGAAGCAACAGTTGCTCGCACGCATTGCTGACGACCGCAACCATTGGTTCCCCGCCATCCTCCAGGCCGAAGCGAAGGCATCGGTAAGTCCCCCTACCCCCCTAAAGGGGGAATATCCTGTTTTGAACACGCATTGTACACCCCCCCTTCAGGGGGGCTTGGGGGAACAGAACAAAGTTCAGGAGCCAGAGGACACCATCGAGGACAAACTGGGCGATCTCATCAGCATGATGGTCATTCATCTGCAGGGCGACCATGACTCGAACCTCGCATTGGCTGTGCTCATGGCGCTAGCCAACCTGAAGAAGGACATCACCCAGAACAACCGCATCCGCAATCGCTTGCTGCTACCCATCTACCAAGTGTTGTCAAAGGCATAAACCATGGAACGACAAGTAGTCATACTCCTGCATAACGCGATTGAGGCAACAGGGATGCAACGCCTCATCCTTGACGCATTTGGCATCACAGCACATCAGGCCAACGGCATCGGTGAGTTGCTTCAACTTCCCGCTGACGCCATCGACCTCGTCGTCACCGATGCGCAACACTTCCTTGAAAACCTCAAGGTGTTTCTGCCCCGCAAGGCACGGACGCTCGTCGTGGTTGACCGTCCTGTGCAAGGTGACGGGGATGTCAACTTGATTGACATCCGGCAAGACACTGACCAAGCCCTAGCAGTCCTTAGCCAGTTCCTGGGCGAGAAAGAAGAAGAGAATAACCAGCCCAATGTACTGTCGGGGCGCGAAATCGACGTGCTTCGACTTGTCGCCAGTGGCATGATCAACAAACAGATTGCCGACACGCTGAACATCAGCATCAACACCGTCCTCACCCACCGCAAGAACATCACAGCCAAACTCGGCATCAAGAGTGTCTCAGGCCTTACCTTCTACGCCATGATGAACGGCATCATCGACCCCAAGTAGGCCCAACACCTTAACTACTACAAAAACTCCTTAACTACTATAAAAAAGTCAATTGTATCCGATTGAAATCGTTATCTTTGCCGCGGTTATTTGTTTTTGACAATGATGCGACATCTATATTTCACACTGATTGCGATAGCGGTATGCCTGTTTGCTACCGCGCAGGAGTTGCCAGTTGACCCTGCGTTGCGGCTGGGCGTGCTGCCTAATGGGATGACCTATTATATACGTGCGAACCAAACCCCTGCGGGGCGTGCAGACTTCTGGCTCATCCACAAGGTGGGTTCAGTCATGGAGGAGGAGAATGAGCGCGGACTGGCACACTTCCTGGAGCACATGGCGTTCACGGGTACGAAGAATTTCTCGGAATACGAACTGTTTGGCTATCTGACTCAGAATGGTCTGGGGTTCGGCACTGATGTCAACGCCACGACTAGCTATGACGACACGCAGTACTATATCAGCAATGTCCCCACCCGTCGACAAACAATGCTCGACTCGGTGCTTTATATCATGCGCGACCTGTCGTGCAACCTGGTGCTCGACGAGGGGTCGATCGACAAGGAGCGTGCCATCATCCAAGAGGAACGCACCAGCAACAGCACTTTCCAACTGCGCCTGCAGGAGCATGTCCTGCCTGTGCTGATGCAGGGCAGCCGCTATGCCAATCGCATCCCCATCGGACTTCCCGAGGTGGTGGCAAATGTGGACAAAAAGCAACTGCAGCATTTCTATCATCAATGGTATCGCCCCGACCGCCAAGCGCTGATTGTCGTGGGTGACTTTGATGCCCAGTTGATGGAGCGCAAGGTGAAACGCATCTTCGGTGTGACACCTGTTCCCATCGAGGACTCGCCCGCCATTGACCTGACCTTGCCCGATCACAAGGGGCTGCGCACTGTCATTTACAGCGACCCCGAGGCCGACGCGACGATGGTGAACCTATACTTCAAACACGACAATCTGCCGCTGAGCGAAAGGAACACGCAGAAGTACCTTGAGCAAAACATGAAGAAAACTTTGGCGCTCTACATGCTCGGGCAACGGCTAGAGAAGTCGATCCGTCAAGCGCAGTCCCCTCTGCAGATGGTACAAGCCAACGACACCCACTTCATTGCCACACGCAGCAAGGATGCACTGGCAATGACCGCCATCGCCAAACCTGGACGGGTGCTTGCTACTGCTCAGCAACTGTTTACCGAGGCACGGCGCATGGCGTTGCACGGATTCAGCGAAAGCGAACTTGTTCAGGCACGCGCTGCCATATCGGCAAACATGCGGCAATATGCCCTGCAAGTCGACCACCACGAGACGGCCGATTATGTATCGGAATACATCGACCACTACTTGAGCGGCAGTTATATACCTGGCGTTACGCAGGAGGTGAAGCTCTCGCTTGCAGTGATTGACTGTCTGACCTTGCGCGAGGTCAACGCACTCGCCAGACAATGGGTGAGCACCGACAATGCCTGTTTGCTTATCGCAGGCCCCGAGAACGAGCAATATCCCACTGAGGCGCAGTTGCAAGCATCTTTCAAGTCCATTCTGACGAGTCAAGTAGACGACTATCAAGTAACGACGGTTGGACAAAACTCGCTGATGTCGGTCTTGCCACAACCCGGTGATATCATCTCGCGGGAGCATGACAACAACTTGCAGACCACCACCCTGCTGCTCGGCAACGGTGCAAAAGTCGTGTTACGCGCCGACCGCCTCAAAGCCGGTGAAGTACTCTTTGATGCCATTGCCTGTGGTGGACAGTGGGCAATGGACACAGCACTGGCGCCACAACTTAAGGTGCTGGAGGCAGCCATCGAGGACAGCCGATTGGGTGGGCACACACAAGACGAACTGCGTACCATGCTTGCCGACAAACAGCTGGGCATCTCCTTCGGACTGGATGAGGACCATCACGACCTCATAGGCGGATGTACCACAGCCGACCTTGAGACGCTAATGCAGGCCATCTACCTCTATTTCACCGACATCACGCCCGACCAGGATGCTTACGAGGCACTTGTCGCTCGATTGCGTGCAAAAGTGCAGCAACAAAAAGACAAACCCGAAGCCCAATTAGCAGACTCTATTGCCGTGGCTCACTATGGCCATCACCCTCTCGCCCTGCCGCTCACCGAAGCGCAACTTGACCTGATTGACTACGACCAGTTGCTGCAGATCTATCATCAGTATGTAGCACGTCCCGACCAGTTCACGTTCATCTTTGTCGGTGATTTTGATGAAGACACAGCCGTGTCTCTGGTGCAACGCTACATCGCCTCATTGCCTATCGACAAGAGTGTGCAGCCCCTGCAAGCCAGCCACCCCATGCATCTAGTGCCTGGAGAACGTGAGGCCATGGTACACGCGTCGACTTGCGAACGCGCTCAAGTCCAGGTTACCAAGTCGGGACCCATGGAAAACTCGCTGCACAACGATGTGATGATGCAAGTGTATGGCCATGTGGTGGAAATTGCCCTCAATTCCGTCTTGCGTGAGGAGCACCAGTTGACCTATGGCGTGAACGCTTCGGCTCGTATGTTGCGCACCGAGCCGCGATGGACGCTACAGTATCAGTACGCCTGCAAACCCCAAGATGTAGAGCACTCCATTGATATTGCTGTTGATGCCATCACACTTATCAAGGACCGTGGCGTGTCGGAGCAACTTTTTGACAAGGTCAAACAGATGATGCTTCGTCGTCACGACGAGGACATTGCCACCAACGCCTACTGGATGAACGTGCTGCGTAACCGCGCTATGGGTCAGGATGTGCATACCGGCATCCGCGACATCCTACAGTCGCTCACCCTGAGCCAGTTTGATACATTTATCGCCGGTCTAGAGTATGACACGGGGATTACGGTAATTAGTAAATAGTAGCTTAGTGGGTACGGCCTTTATTTGCCGAGCATCAGGTTGATGACTGCGTTGACGTCGGAGATGTCGACTTGGCCGTCGCCAGTGATATCACCAGCAGGAGTCTGCTCGCTCTTCCCGAGCATCATGTTGATGACGGCATTCACATCTGAGATGTCGACACGTCCATCACCGTTGAGATCACCAGGTACCGGTGGCTCATTCATTGCCAACGCCATCTTGATGCCCTCGAGGGCATTGATTTTGCCAGCACCCCATCTGACAGGATTTTGTGCAGTAAACTCGTCGGTTACCGAGGTCTGTGCGATGATGTCTTGCACCTGTTGCGGGGTGAGCGTGGGGCAAGCCTGCATCCACAAGGCGATAATTCCCGCAGCACAGGGTGCGGACATCGAGGTACCCGACATATTGGACCAGCGATAGACCTCTCCGTCGTTGTCGGCATGTTCGAAACACCAGGTGGATAACGAGGCGTAGTAGTTGCTCACCGAAGAAATAACCGCAACGCCCGGTGCCGCCACAATTGGTAGTGAACGCCCGTCGGGCAGGACGCCATAACTTGATGAGGTTGCGATATCGCCCAAGGTGTTGCCGCTGTACATCACCGTACCGTCAACAGTCTGATACCATGAGCGGGCTGCGTAGCTGCCCACCGAGATGGTGTTATGCCCAGTGGCAATGTCATTGATGCTATACTCTCCATCGCCACGCTGCCAGTCATAGCGTCCCATCTGTTCAAACTGGCTGCGCGAGTCAACATTCCATGCGTCCATTGATGCGATGGTGTCGCAGCGGTAGATGTGCGCCCAGAAATCGCGTTTCTCGGTCATACGTGTGTCAAAGACCGAGTAAATATGGTACCTGCCATTGATGGGATCGACACCGCAACGCACATCAATGGTCCCTGTGGCATATTGACTCATGACAGGATCATCGTCCAAGACAAATACCGTATCGTTAGTGACAGGCGGCAAGGTGAAACGAGTCTCGCCATAGCGGGTGTCATAGAGTTGTAATTCTAGGGCGAAAGGAGTAGAATCGGCACTCCAAGCATCGATTTCGGCCTGTGCCTTGTTGCTTGCTGTGCGCATGACGGTTCCTACCCAGGTGCCCGACATGGTATTTGACGGATTGAAGTCTTTGTGGAGATGTAACGGCCTATTCGCTTCGTTTCCAGCGCTCTGCACAATGATTACCCCTTGATTGGCTATGGCATCAAGTCCACGTGCTGTGGGACTGGTACCATCGTGCGGGCCCAAGTGCTCACCGATACTGATGCTAATGACACACGGCAATCCCATCTGCCTAGCATAGTCGGCAATGTATCGTGAACCTAATAATAACTGTGCAGTCGTCAGCGAATCGATAGGTATGGCCACAGCCACCAGGTGCGCCTCAGGAGCCATACCGCTGTATGGACCCACACGCGTTCCACCAGCGATGCCCAGGGTGTGGGTGCCATGAGTCATCGAGGGGTCATCGGTGGTGAGGGTTCGGATTTCTTCCTGAGTTATAAACTGCGAGCCAGGCAGGGTGTCACCTTCAATCACTACGGGGTGGCCATGTGTCACGGTGGGGCAATAAACACGCTCGATGCGGCGGTTACCCTCGCTATCGCGAAATGCCAGGTGGTTGAAGTCGATGCCCGTGTCAATCACGCCTAGCACTACCCCACTGCCATTATACGGCATGCCCAGACTTTCGCCCAACTGCACAGCATCGGTCCATGTGGCGGCTCGCGATGAGTCGGTTTCAACATGGAGTCTTGT
>JAFZAK010000093.1 GCA_017557285.1 Muribaculaceae bacterium | reverse complement strand
CCCTAAAGGGGGGTGTATTGTTTGTTCCCCCGTTAGGGGGTTAGGGGGACCTGAAAACTACTATTTGTGACTTTCGCACCAACGGCGGGCATTGACAAATGCCTCCATCCACGGGGTCACCTCGTCATGCTGGCGCGATGCAGGATACCAAGCGCACTGCCACGGGAAGATGGCACGCTCCAGGTGAGGCATCATGGCCAAGTGGCGGCCATTGCGAGATACCAGTCCGGCGATTCCCAGCGGCGATCCGTTGGGGTTGCCAGGATATTCTTTGTAGCTATATTGAGCCACGATGTTGTAAGCTTCTGTACCCTCGGGAAGTTCAAATTTGCCCTCGCCGTGTGCCACCCAGATGCCTAGGCGAGAACCGCTCAGACTGCTCAACATCACCGAGTTGTTCTCGGGAATTGTCAGGTTGACAAAGGCCGACTCAAACTTGTGTGAATCATTGTGTACCATCTTGGCGCGGCTCTCATGTTCTGGGTTGATCAGGTTCAGCTCAATCATCACCTGGCATCCGTTGCAGATGCCCAAGCTCAACGTGTCATCGCGCTGGTAGAAACGCTCCAACGCCTGTCGCGCTTTCTCGTTCCACACAAAGCCACTGGCCCAGCCCTTGGCCGAACCCAGCACATCGCTGTTCGAGAAACCTCCACAGAACACAATCATCTGAACGTCGTCGAGCGTCTCTCGACCGCTCATCAGGTCGGTCATATGTACGTCCTTCACGTCGAAGCCGGCGTGATATAACGAATAGGCCATCTCGCGGTCACCGTTCACACCCTTCTCACGGATGATGGCGGCTTTGATGCCGCTGGGAGCATGCTTGCTGTCAGTAATACCCAGGTCACTGGCGCGGCCTGAGAAGCCATCGGGAACTACCATGCGCAGCGGTTGCTGCTTGTAGTTGGCATAGCGTGCCGATGCATGTTCCTCGCCGCTCTGCTGGCGGTCAAGCAGATAGCTCGACTTGTACCACAGGTCGCGCAGTTGATCGATGTTCAATTGGTGGTTCTTGCCGTCACGCTCAAGTAGCAGGACACGGTCTTGGATAGGAATGCCCAGTGCGATGAACTTCGCACCCATCTCGGCCATGATGCTCTCTACGCGCTCACAGTCGTTCTCGGCGACCTGGATAACCAGGGCAGGGTTCTCGGCAAAATATATCTTGAGCAGGTCGTGCTCGATGAATCCATCCAAGTTGATGTGCAGGCCACCCTCACTATTGGCAAAGGTCATCTCTAACAACGTCGTCACCAGACCGCCTGCGCTCACGTCGTGAGCAGCAAGCAGCAGGCCAGAACGAACCAACGATTGGATTGCGTCAAAAGTCGTGGCAAACTGCTCCGCACTGGCAACGCCAGGAGCCTTGTCACCAACCATGCCCAGCGACTGGTAGAAGGCTGAGCCACCCAGCGACAACGGGGTACCTGAAAAGTCAATATAATATAGGTGGCTTGGTTGCTGACTGATGACGGGTCCCACGGTTTTCTTCACATCGCTCACTGCGCCGGCAGCCGAGATGATGACTGTGCCGGGTGCCAAAATCTTCTTAGAACCATATTTTTGCGTCATCGACAGGCTATCCTTGCCGGTAGGAATGTTGATGCCCAGGCCGCAGGCAAAGTCGCTGCACGCCTTCACAGCACGATACAGACGCGCGTCTTCGCCCTCGTTGCGGCAAGGCCACATCCAGTTGGCGCTCAGTGACACGCTCTTCAGTCCGTCTTTGAGGTTGGCACCCACAAGATTGGTCAGTGCCTCGGCTATCGACAAAACCGAGCCGGCGGCCGAGTCAATCAGACCAGCCTGCGGAGCATGGCCAATCGAAGTGGCGATGCCATGGGTGCCAGTATAATCCAATGCGACAACACCACAGTCGCTCAACGGCAACTGCAACTCGCCTTGGCATTGCTGGCGTGCGATGCGGCCAGTCACCGAACGGTCAACCTTGTTGGTGAGCCAGTCCTTGCACGCCACGGCCTCGAGCTGCAGCACTGTCTCGATGTATTCTTGAAGGTCGGTGCTGGTGGTGCGGGCACGGCGATACACGCGCTGACGTGTCACGTCGGTCATTACAGTCTTGGGTGAGCTGCCAAACATGTCTTTCATCCCCAGATCGATGGGGCGGATGCCATTGGCTTGTTCAAAAACGAAGCGGTTGTCGTCGGTGGTTTCGCCAACGACATAGAAGGGCGCGCGCTCACGCTCGGCAATCTGGCGCAGACGCACCACATCTTTCGGCTCGACGACCAGTCCCATGCGCTCTTGCGACTCGTTGCCAATAATTTCCTTGGCGCTCAATGTGGGGTCACCGACCGGCAGTGACGACATGTCGATGTGGCCGCCAGTGGATTCAACCAGCTCGCTCAACGCGTTCAAATGACCGCCGGCGCCATGGTCGTGGATTGACACGATGGGATTCTCTTCGCTTTCGCTCATCGCGCGAATGACATTGGCAACGCGCTTCTGCATCTCAGGGTTGGCGCGCTGGATGGCATTCAGTTCAATGGCACCGGCATACTGACCAGTGTTGACACTGCTCACCGCACCGCCACCCATGCCGATGCGATAGTTGTCACCACCCATCACGACCACCTTCTCGCCGGCTACGGGAGTGCCTTTGATGGCGTCACGGGCGTTGGCATAGCCGACACCGCCTGCAAGCATGATGACTTTGTCGTAGGCCAACTGCTCGCGACCTTCCTTGTGTTCGAAGGTGAGCAACGAACCGCAAATCAGAGGCTGGCCATATTTGTTGCCGAAGTCGCTCGCGCCGTTCGAAGCCTTGATCAAGATTTCCTCGGGAGTCTGATACAGCCAGGGGCGAGGGGGCATCGTACAACGTTCCCACTTGCGGTCAACCTCGGTGCGGGGATAACTGGTCATATATACCGCAGTACCCGCCAGCGGAAGACTGGCGCGACCGCCACCCAAACGGTCACGGATTTCGCCACCAGTACCTGTTGCGGCACCATTGAACGGCTCGACCGTGGTCGGGAAGTTGTGCGTCTCGGCTTTCAGCGAGAGTACTGAGTCAATCTCACGGACCTCGAACTCACTGGGCACCTCGGCATGGCTAGGAGCGAACTGCTCGATGCGAGGACCCTCGACAAAGGCTACATTGTCTTTGTAGGCCGAAATCAGACCGTTGGGATGTTCGGCAGAGGTCTTCTTGATGAGTTTGAACAAGGACATGGGCATTTCCTCACCATCGATGATGAAGGTGCCGTTGAATATCTTGTGGCGGCAGTGCTCGCTGTTGACCTGAGAGAAACCGAACACCTCGCTGTCGGTTAGCGGACGGCCCAGACGGTCGGACAATGACTGCAGATAGGCTATTTCCTCGTCGCTTAGCGCAAGGCCTTCCTTCAAGTTGTAACTCTTCAAGTCACGGATATAGACGATGGGTTCGGGTTGGTGCGTCACATGGAAAACATTCTTGTCCAATTTGACATAGTGACGTTGAAGCATCTTGTCATATACTGGCTCGCCTTCAGTGATGATGAACTCCTCGATGCGGCTCACACCGCGCATCGACATATTTTGAGTGATTTCAACTGCATTGGTGCTCCAAGGTGTGACCATCTCTTTGCGAGGACCCACAAAGTTGCCATAGAGTGATTGGGACTCGAGTTTGTGGCCTTCGAGAAGCCATTCCAATTGCTTGATTTCCTGAGCGTTGAGCGTGTGGTCGCATTCTACTGCGTAGATGAGCTCTTTCCCTTTCTGGAAGAATGTAATCATACTATTATAGATAGGTGGGTAAATTCGGGTGCAAAGGTACGCATAAGCGAGCGAATAGTCAAAAAAAAATGACCGAAGGTTAAATATTTTGGGCTATTCCGAGCGAGAGT
>JAFZAK010000092.1 GCA_017557285.1 Muribaculaceae bacterium | reverse complement strand
TTAATTCTTAATTAAACAAATGCTGCGTTGGTTGCACGACATATTCTTGGTGTGGAAGCGTGAGTTTTGGCTGTCGTTCCACGACGAGGGCGTGATTATCTTCTTTCTCGTCCTTTGCCTCGTCTATCCCATCCTCTATGCGCTCATCTATAACCCCGAGACCGCCCACAACGTGGCGGTGGTCGTGGTCGATGACGACCGTTCGGCCGACAGCCGCCAGTTTGCTCGTGCGCTCGATGCCACCTCTGAGGTGTGCGTGACGCAGTATGTCGCCAGCATGGACGAGGCTCGGCAGCTCATGTGCGAGAAGAAGTGCTATGGTGTGATACATTTCGACAAGGGTTTCGGGCGCAAGATTCATCATGGTGAGCAGGCGCATGTCGAGGCCTACTGCGACATGGGCGTGATGATTCGCTACAAACAGATTCTGTCGGCGGTGACCAATGTCCAGATGGAGATGAATGCCCAGATGCAGCATCGTTTGCTCGATATTGTGCCTGTGTCCGTGTCATCGGGCTCGCTCGAGAGCAAGCAGGTCGCCCTGGGAAACACCGGCATGGGTCTCGCCTCGGCCGTCTTGCCCGCCATCTTCATCCTCGTGCTGCAGCAGAGCATGCTGTTGGGCATCTGCATGTTGCATGGTGGCAGCCGAGAGCGTCGTTTGCACAACCGGGGCGTCGACCCATTGGAAATCCCTGCAGGTGTGGGAGCGTCCATCCTGGGCAAGTCGCTCTGCTACTGGATGATTTACATCATTCCCACCGTCTACACCTTGCTCCTTGCCCCCAAGTTCTTCGACTTCCCGCAGGTGGGAAATCCTCGTGCCATTCTTGCCATGGCGTTGCCCTTCTTGCTGGCATCCTCGTTCATGGGTCAGGCTATGAAGGTGTTTGCCAACGACCGCGAGTCCACGTTCATTGCGCTGGTGTTCACCTCGGTGATTTTCGTTTTCCTGTCCGGAATCTCCTGGCCTCGTTGCAGCATGAGTCCGTTCTGGCTCGTCGTCGGCAACTTCATCCCCAGCACTTGGGCAGTCAACGCTTACATCCAGATGCAGTCGGGTGGTGCCACCTTGTCGCAGCAGTCCAGTGCTTACATGATGCTCTGGGTGCTCACAGGACTCATGTTTATCTTGGCTTACATTGTCGAGCGCTTCCTGTGCCGCAAGCGTTATCGCCGCATGCGTCATTACGCCAAGCGCGACCCGATGGCGCTTATCCGTGAGGAGTATCGCCGCCAGGCCATCGACGTGTTGCCCGACCGCATCAACGCCCTCGACATGGGCGAGCCTGTTGCTGATGAGGAGTAGTCCCCCTAACCCCCTAAAGGGGGGATAAAAGCTATAAGCTTTAAGCAATAAGCAAACATATATTCCCCCTTTAGGGGGCTAGGGGGACTCTCTTCCCCCCTTTTGGGGGGTGGGGGGACAGGGCTTCTCTTAATCATCAAACGTGCGGCTGCGAGCCAACATGCATGCCCCGATGAGGCCGGCCTTGTTGGTCAACGTCGAGAGCACGACGTGTGTGTCGCGGTGAACCATCTGCAGTGAGTGTTTGCGTATGGCGGTGCGTATGGGTTGCAGCAGATAGTCGCCCGTCATGCTCAGCAGTCCGCCGATGATCACCAGTTCGGGGTTGAACAGGTTGATCAGTCCGGCTATCTGTTTGCCCAGTTTATATCCAACTTCTTCGATGATTTCGATGCAGAGCATGTCTTCGCGATTTACTGCGTCGATGATGGTCTCAATGGTCACACCCTGCGGGTCGTTGCCGAAGGCCTCGGCCAGGATGCTGTTCTCGCCCGCGGCGATGCGTTCGGCCAGTTTGCGGTGCACAGCGCTGCCGCTGGCCTCGGTCTCCAGGCAGCCTTTCTTGCCGCAGTGGCAGATGACCTCGTTGTCAAACACAGGTGTGTGCCCAAACTCTCCGGCAAACCCCGACTTGCCCGTGTAGATTTTTCCGTCGATGATGATGCCCAGTCCCAGTCCCCAACTGACGTTGACAAACAGGATATCGCGTTTTGCCTGGTTGTTGCCTCGCAGATATTCTCCATAGGTCATGGCGCGTGTGTCGTTGTCGATGGTCACATGCAGCCCTGTCATCTGGCTCATGGTCACCGTCAGTGGCTGCTCACCCAGGTTGAACCAGCTGTAGCTATATCCGCTCTCGGGGTTCACGCGTCCCGATAGGTTCACGTTCACATTCACAATCTTGTTGCGTTCCACCTGGCAGTTGTCGACAAACTCGTTGATGACTTGGCACAGCGACTTCAGCCCCTCGAGCGAGTTTTCAGGTTGGTAGGGGATGTTCATGTGGTCTTCCAGCAGGTCACCGTTAAAGTTGATCAGTCCCAGGTTGACGCCTCTGTTCTTGATGTCCACGCCCAGGAAGTATGCTGCCTCGGGGTTCAGTCCATAGAGATGCGGATGCCGTCCCTCGTTGGTTTCCATTTTGCCGAACTCGTTGAGGATGCCCAGTTGGCACATTTCGTCAATCATTTTGGTTACGGTAGGCACGCTCAGGTCGAGAGCTTTCGACAGTTCCATGATGGTCGAGTTGCCGTGTAGTATCAGATGCGCGATCATTCTTTTTCTCAGCAGCGCGCCTTTGCTGCCCTGTTCCAGAGACTTAAAGATTGCGTTCGTCATATTCTTATCAATTGGGAATGGGTTGCAAAGATAGGAATTTTTTTTATTTGAAAAAAATACGCGCCCTAATTAATAAAAAAATTTAGGAAATATTATGGAGTTAATAAAATTTGTTGTATATTTGCAGCGAATTCCTTGTCAGTACTTATGAGTATTTTCACTGACATAGCTCGGCAATGCTCAATGGCGCGTCGTGTAGTGCGGCCAGCGGCTTTATTCATCATGGTGTGCGCTTCGTTGTTGACTCACGCACATGATGGGAGCGTGCTGGTGGTGGGTGGCGGCACCAGCGGTGTTGCTGCTGCATTGCAGTGCGCTCGCATGGGGGTGTCGGTCAGCCTTGTAGAGTCTACCACATGGTTAGGCGGGATGCTCACAACGGCAGGGGTTAGTGCCGTCGACGGCAATTATCGGTTGCCTTCAGGATTGTGGGGTGAGTTCCGCGATGCGCTCGTGAGTCACTATGGCTCGCTCGACGCGCTCAAGACAGGCTGGGTGAGCCAGGTGATGTTTGAGCCTCATGTGGGTGACTCCATCTTCAAGGCTTGGGTAGCGGCTGAGCCATTAATCACCGTGCATTACTCAAGCCAGTTGAACGCGCTTAAGCGCGATGCTCAGGGACAATGGCATGCCGCCGTCGCTACGCCACAAGGCGTTGTGCAGTTATCTCCAGCGATAGTAGTCGATGCCACCGAGTTGGGCGATGTGGCTCGCATGGCAGGCGTGCCCTATGATGTGGGCATGGACTCGCGCAGCGACACAGGCGAGGACATGGCACCCAGTCAGGCATCGCCCATCATCCAAGACATGACCTATGTCGCCATCCTCCAGGACATGGGCCACGATGCCACCATCCCGTGTCCTGAAGGCTACGACCCGGCACGTTACTACTGTTCGGTGTTGAGTGACCATTGTCAATCACCGCGCGACAGTTCACGCATGTGGCCTGCCGACAAGATGATCACTTACGGCCGCCTGCCAGGTGAAAAGTATATGATTAATTGGCCCATCGAGGGTAATGACTATTATAATAATGTGGTGGATGCCACACCCGCCCAGCGTGAGCAAGCCTATCGACAGGCCAAACTCGTGACGCTGGGTTTTGTTTATTATATCCAGACCGCTTTGGGATATAACCATTTGGGCATCGCCCCCGACGAGTATCCCACGACCGACCATCTGCCCTGGTATCCCTACTTTCGCGAGAGTCGCCGCATCCATGGCCTGGTACGATTCACGGCACAGCACATTACTGCTCCCTACGACCAGGAGTTTCCGCTCTATCGCACTGCTGTTGCCGTGGGTGACTATCCCGTTGACCAACACCACGACCGCTACGCGGGTGATGAGCCCTTGCCCGACTTGCACTTTCACCCCGTTCCCTCTTATGGCTTGCCGTTAGGGACCTTGCTACCCCAGCGTGTTTCCGGGCTGATTGTGGCTGAGAAATCCATCTCGGTGTCCAATGTGGTTAATGGCACGACGCGTCTGCAGCCCGTGGTGATGCAGGTTGGCACTGCTGCCGGAGTGCTTGCCGCCCTGGCGGTCAAGC
Source organism: Muribaculaceae bacterium (assembly GCA_017557285.1). Classification (GTDB taxonomy): domain Bacteria; phylum Bacteroidota; class Bacteroidia; order Bacteroidales; family Muribaculaceae; genus Sodaliphilus. Next base: position 33,021 of record JAFZAK010000092.1, on the reverse strand, counting down.
ACGATTGCCTTCCCCACCAGGTGCCTGTTCGACTGGTGCAGCAACGGGTGCTTGAGGCTGGTGGGTACCTATTGCCTTACTTAGATGTTGAGCGTGGCGATCCTCTCTTCTTGCCCTTGCAGCGCATGGGGGCTACAGGCATCATCCGAGGTGAAGGTCTCACCCGTGGCTGGAGCAACGAGACATGGGTGCATCCCGAGCAACCTGTGACTGCCGCCGAAGTGCGGCGACTATATGAGTACTTTGGTGTCGCGGTACCCTCGTTGCCGGCCCACATCGTTGGGCATGATGTCAAATATGCCGTTGAGGTTATAGCCCAGAAGCTGCGGGTTGTACATGTTCCTTTGCTGCAGGGCTATGACGGTGACGCCCCGATGTCACGCGGACAGTTTGCCTGTTGGGTTGACCAGGTCCTCGACCCCTTTGGTCGCATCGCTGTTGACCATTATGGTAAAAGTTCAGTCCCCGTCCCCCCAAGCCCCCTTGAAGGGGGTTAGGGGGACTTAACCACTATAACTACTTAACTACTAAAATAATGAGTAATCGAAGACAATTCTTGAAAAATGTGGCTCTAGCGGGTGCCGCGGCAGCGACAGCTGGTTCGCTGGGCATGCGCTCGGCAGCCGACCACGAGGTGCGCAAGGCGCTTGAAGAAGGCAGCGCCGACCATCTGCTGATGCGTGACCAGGGACTGAGAATCACTGGCACCTTCCTCGACGAGATTTCGCACGATATTCCGCACCAGAACTGGGGACCCAAGGAGTGGGACCAGGACTTCCAGCACATGAAGGCCATCGGCATCGACACGGTCATCATGATTCGTTCGGGCTATCGCAAGTTCATCACTTATCCTTCGCCCTATTTGATGAAGAAAGGTTGCTACAAGCCTTCGATGGACTTGCTGGAGCTGTTCCTCACCCTGGCCGACAAGTATGACATGAAGTTCTACTTTGGCTTGTACGATTCGGGGCGTTATTGGGACACTGGCGACATGAGTTGGGAGGTTGAGGACAACCGGTATGTCATCGATGAGGTGTGGCTGCGCTATGGCGCACGTCACAAGAGTTTCCAGGGATGGTACATCAGCGGTGAGATCAGCCGTCGTACCAAAGGGGCAATCAAGGCTTTCCATGACCTGGGCAAGCAATGCAAAGACATCTCGGGCGGACTGCCCACCTTCATTTCGCCATGGATTGACGGCAAGAAGGCGGTGGATGCCTCCAAGGGCAAACTCACCAAAGAGGATGTGGTATCGGTCGAGCAGCACGAGCGCGAGTGGAGCGAGATATTTGACGGCATCCACGATGTGGTCGATGCCTGCGCCTTCCAGGATGGTCAGATTGACTATGACGAGCTAGACGCGTTCTTCACCGTCAACAAGCGCATGGCCGACAAGTTTGGAATGAAATGCTGGACCAATGCCGAGTCATTTGACCGCGATATGCCCATCCGTTTCTTCCCCATCAAGTTCGACAAGTTGCGCATGAAACTAGAGGCAGCCAAGCGTGCCGGCTATGACAAAGCCATCACGTTCGAGTTCAGCCACTTCATGAGCCCCCAGTCGGCTTATTTGCAGGCTGGTCACCTCTATGATCGCTACAAGGAATATTTCGGAATTTAGTTAAAAGCAGATGAAAGATTATCATATAGGTTATGTAATTTTCCTGGCTTTGGTCGCTGCTGGCGGAGGATTTCTCTTCGGCTACGACACTGCTGTCATCAGCGGCACTATCGGTCAGGTGACCCAACTTTACGGCCTGAATGTGTTGCAGCAGGGCTGGTATGTGGGCTGCGCTTTGGTAGGCTCTATCCTCGGTGTGGCTGCTGCCGGCACATTGAGCGACCGCCTGGGCCGCAAGACGGCGATGGTGGTGGCTGCAACAATGTTCACACTCTCGGCGGTGGGTTGCGCATTGTGTAACACATTCGACCAATTGGTTGTTTACCGCATCATCGGCGGTGTTGGTATCGGTGTGGCGAGCATTGTCTGCCCGATGTACATCAGCGAAATTGCCATCACACAATTTCGTGGCCGTTTGGTCTCGACCTACCAACTTGCCATTACCATCGGCTTTGTTGCCGCCTATCTGGCCAATTATCTGCTTTTGCAGTGGTCGCACACGGTGGGCGAGGGTAGTGGCCTGTGGCATAAGGTGATGGTCGATGAGGTCTATCGAGGCATGTTGGGATTGGAGACCGTGCCGGCGTTTCTATTCTTCGTTGTAATCTTCTTGCTCCCCGAGAGCCCGAGGTGGCTCATCGTCAGGGGGCAGAGTGAGCGAGCCAAGGGCATCTTTGGACGCATCTATCGCCGTGAGGACGATTGCCAGCAACAGGTGGCTGAGGTGGCGGCTAGTGTCAGTAGCGAGGAGAAAAGCGATGTGCGCTATCTCTTCAGCCCGGGCATTCGTGTCGCACTCGTCGCTGGATTGTGCATCGCCATCCTGGGACAGTTTATGGGCGTGAACGCCGTGCTCTATTATGGTCCCAAAATCTTTGAGGATGCGGGGCTGTCCAGTGGAGACTCGCTCTTCTACCAGGTGTTGGTAGGCATGGTTAACATGCTCACGACCGTTCTTGCTCTGCTCATCATCGACAAGGTGGGACGCAAGCAACTGGTCTACTATGGTGTAACGGGCATGATTGTGTCGTTGTTGCTCATCGCCACTTACTTCAGCTTCGGTGAGGCGTGGCATTGGTCAAGCATCGTGATGTTGGTGTTCTTCTTGCTCTATGTCTTCTTCACCGCGGTCTCGATTAGTGCGGTGGTGTGGGTTTTGCTCAGCGAGATGTATCCCACGCGTGTACGAGGATTGGCTATGTCGATTGCTGGCTTCTCGTTGTGGATAGGCACCTATCTGGTGAGTCAGCTTACTCCCTGGCTGCTCGCCACGGTAACGCCCACGGGCACGTTCATCATCTTTGCCATCATGTGTTTGCCCTATCTGTTCATCATGTGGCGCTACATTCCCGAGACGGCTGGACGTTCACTTGAGGAGATTGAGCGATACTGGCTTGACCGTTTCTCTGTAAAGCAGAAAACTGAAAACTGACAACTGAAAACTGTTAGCTGTTATGATAGATTTTAAACAACTGGCCGAGCAGTACAAGCACGAATTGCTTGACTCGGTGATGCCCTTCTGGATTGAGAAGTCGCAAGACCTGGAGTATGGCGGCTACTTCACCTGTCTGGAGCGAGATGGTTCGGTGTTCGACACCGACAAGTTCGTCTGGATGCAAGGACGTGAGGTATGGATGCTTGCCACCCTTTATAATAAGGTGGAGAAGCGCCAGGAGTGGCTCGAGGCCGCCATCCAGGGGGCCGAATTCATGCGCCGATATGCGCATGACGGTTCGCTCAACTGGTACTTCTCGCTCACCCGTCAAGGTGAGCCGCTGGTCGAGCCTTACAACATTTTTTCCTATACCTTTGCAACCATGGCGTTTGGCCAACTGTCAATCGCCACAGGCAACAAGGAGTATGCGCAGATTGCCCGCGACACCTTTAACATCATTCTGAGCCGTGTCGATAACCCCAAGGGGCGTTGGAACAAAGCCCATGCCGGCACACGACCCATGAAGAACTTCGCTTTGCCCATGATTTTGTGCAACCTGGCGCTGGAGATTGAGCCGTTGCTCGACCCTGCCTTTTTGCAGCAGTGCATCGACAATTGCATCCACGAAGTGATGGATGTGTTTGTCCGCCCCGAGTTGGGTGGCCTGGTGGTTGAGAATGTGGCACTTGATGGCTCGCTGGTCGACTCGATGGATGGCCGGCACATGAATCCTGGTCATGCTATCGAGGCGATGTGGTTCATCATGGACTTGGGCAAGCGTTTAGGGCGGCCCGACCTCATCCAGCGGGCTAAAGACACCGCGCTGCGCATGGCCGACTATGGCTGGGACAAGCAGTATGGCGGCATTTTCTACTTCATGGACCTGAAGGGACATCCCACGCAGGAACTCGAGTGGGACCAAAAGTTGTGGTGGGTGCACATCGAGACACTCATTGCCATGATCAAGGGTTATCGTCTCACGGGCGACCCGCGCTGCCTTGAGTGGTTTGGTCGCGTGCATGACTATGTGTGGACCCATTTCCGCGACCCGGAGTATCCTGAGTGGTTCGGCTATCTGAATCGCCGTGGTGAGGTGCTGCTCACCCTCAAGGGCGGTAAGTGGAAGGGTTGTTTCCATGTGCCTCGTGGACTGTATCAGTGCTGGCGCGTGCTCGATGAAATCAAATGAATAATGTATAATGAATAATGAATAATATGGAACAAACAAAAGCTAAAAGCTATAAGCTCGCATCTTGCTTCTCGCATCTTGCTTCTCGCTTCTTGCTCTTGTTGCTCTTGCTCGCCGTGCTGCCTTTGGCGTCGTGGGCGCAACAGACGGTGCGGGGCGTGGTGACCGACCCTTCGGGTGACCCGCTCGTTGGCGTGTCGGTCATTGTCAAGGGCAGTACCACCGGTGTGACCACCGATCTCGACGGCACCTACGCCATCGCGGCGCGCAATGGGCAGACGCTGGTGTTCAGTTATGTGGGCATGACCACCCAGGAGGTGAAGGTGTCGGGCAGCAAACTCGACATTGTCTTGCAGGAGAATGCCTTGAACCTCGACGATGTGGTCGTCGTGGGCTATGGCCGGCAGAAGAAATCGTCCATCACGGGTGCCGTCTCGGCCATCAAGGGCGACGAACTCTTGGTCACACCGGCAACCAACATCACTCAGATTCTGGGTGGTCGCATTGCCGGTATCTCTTCGGTGCAGACCTCGGGTGAGCCCGGGCAGGACCAAGCCTCGCTGCGCATCCGTGGCTCTATCAACGGCGTGACCTATATCGTCGACGGCATTCCGCGTGGCATCAACGAGGTTGACCCTAACGACATCGAGAGCGTGTCGGTCCTCAAGGACGCGAGTGCCACGGCTGTCTACGGTCTCAAGTCGAGTGGTGGCGTCATCATCGTTACTACCAAGAAGGGCTCGAAGCAGTCGCCTACCATCACCTACGACGGGCAGATTGGTGGGTCGTATAATGCCAACTTCCCCAAGTTTATGAATGCCAAGGAGTTCATGAACTATTACAACATGGCCGACCTGATGGATCAGTTGGCCCGCGGCGTCATCACCGACCGCACGCAGTATGTGCCCCGCTATCCGCAGAGCATGATTGACCGTGTAGCCTCGGGCGAGCTCGTCAGCGAGGGCTATGACGACGTGAGCTATATCGACAAGGTCTTCGGCACAGGTACAAATACCAAGCACACCCTGTCGATGCAGGGCGGCAACGACCGCAGCACCTATTACGGTTCGGTGGGCTACCTAGGCCAGGACGGTAACATCGACAACTTCACTTACAACCGCTACTCGTTGCGCATCAACCTCGAGTCGAAGATTGGCAAGTATTGGACCCTGTCGATGGGTGCCAGCGGATTTGTCGCCGACACCAAGACCCCCGGCTTCTACTCGGGTGGTGCCGACAATGGCTGGTATGAGGTGGGTTACCTGTCGATTGCACACCAGGCCATCGCCATGCATCCCTATCTTGCTGAGCGCTACAATGGGCTGTACACGGGCATCATCTCGGCCAACGGCAGTTCGCCCAACAGCCCCCTCGCCGCCATCTACGAGAGCGGCTACAAGAAAACCCATGCCGTGAGCCTGAGCACCAACGTCGCCCTGCGCTTCGATGTGCCTTGGGTCGAGGGACTCAGTGCCAAGTTCACCGGAGCTTATGACTACAGCAACTCGCGCAACAAGAACCTCGACGAGCCCTTTGAGGTGGCCAACTACAACGCCAGCCAGCGCACCTTCACCACCACCGTTGGCGCCAAGGGCACCAGCATTCGCGTGGGGCAGGGCATGAACAACTACACCCAGTTGTTGGCCGATCTGCAGCTCAACTATGACCGCACCTTTGGCGACCACACGCTGGGCTTGCTAGCCTTGATGGAGGTGCGTGACAACAAGAGCGACGGCATGAGTGCCTATGCCAAGGACCTCAACTTCACCGGCCTGCCCGAGCTGGACTATGGCACGATGGACGGCATCGGTGGCTGGAGCGACCACTCGCGTGTGGCGGGTTTTGTCTTCCGCGCACAGTACAACTATGCCGACCGCTACTATGCCGAGTTCAGCGGGCGCTATGACGGCTCCTACAAGTTCTCGGGCAACGTCAGCGGCAAGCGCTGGTCGTTCTTCCCCAGTGCCTCGCTGGCATGGCGCATCAGCAAGGAGAGTTTCATGCAGTCGACCAGCCACTGGCTCAGCGACCTCAAGTTGCGCGTCAGTTATGGTGTCACGGGTGATGACTCGGGCAGCGATGCTTACGCATTCTTGAGCACCTACGCCTTTGGCAACAAGGTGGCAACCAACGAGGCGCTGGTCAATTCGGTCTATCTGGCATATATCGCTAATCCCGACCTCACCTGGCAAAAGACCAACTCGCTCAACTACGGCTTCGATGCATCGTTATGGGGCGGCAAACTGGGCTTTGAGGTCGATGTGTTCTATAACTACACCCACGACATGCTCATGTCGATGGGCGGCGATTACCCCGCGTCGATGGGTGGATACTATAAGACTTATGCCAACTATGGCAAGATGGACGCCAAGGGAATCGATGTGCTCGTGTCGCATCGCAACCACTTCACCCTGGGCGGAAAGACCTTTAACTATGGCATCACCGGCAATGTGTCGTGGGCCAAGAACCGCTGGCTACGCTATCCCGACGCGCCCAACACCCCCGAGTGGGCCAAGGTGACGGGAACGAGTGTGAACGCCTTCTATGGCTGGGTTGCCGACGGCCTCTATCGATCGGAGGAGGAGATTGACAACTCGGCCTGGTTCGGCACGCGCCCCAATGTGGGCGACATTCGCTATGTTGACCTCAACGGCGATGGCAAGATTGACTATCAAGACCGAGGCCGCATCGGACGTGATTCCCGCCCCGAGGTCACCTTTGGCTTGGGCCTGAGTGCCGACTGGAACGGCTTTGACCTCAATGCTCAGTTCACAGGCGGTGCCAAGTTTGATGTCTCAATGACCGGTACCTATTACAATGGTTATGACGACAATACCATCTGGACCCAGACCTTCAAGGAGCAGGGCAACTCTCCCTTGTTCCTCGTCACCAACGCTTGGAACATCGACAATCCCGACGGCACCATGCCGCGCCTCACCGCAGGCAACACCGGGCATGGTGGTGACAACGGTTTGGCATCGACCTTCTGGTTCCGCAAGGGCGACTATGTGCGTCTCAAGTCACTGCAATTGGGATACACACTTCCCAGGGCACTGACCATGAAGGCTGGCATTGAGAAAATCCGCATCTATGCACAGGGATGCAACCTGTTTACTATCGATGACCTGCCAGCGGGATTTGACCCCGAGTCGCCGCAGGTCAATAATGGTTATTACCCACAGCAGCGTACGCTCATGGGAGGTCTTACTATCACTTTCTAACACGGCACAGTTATGAAAAATAAGGAACTTATAACGTCCCCCCAAGCCCCCCTGAAGGGGGGTGTCCAAAGTGTCACAATCAACAGTTCCCCCTTTAGGGGGTTAGGGGGACTTGCTTGTTTACTCTTATGCCTCACCCTCGCCTCGTGCAACGACTACTTGGATTTGGAGCCGACCAACTCGGTGAGTGACAAACTCATCTGGACCAGTAAGGCCAACGCGCAATTGGTGGTAAACAATATGTATGAGGACATCGCCTATCTGGGCAATTATAATAGCGGCGAGTGTCTGGCAGGAATGACCGAGGCCCTCACCGACGAGTTCAAGTATGGCGATATGACCTATAACTCGTTGTGCTACATCCCCAGCGAGTTTGCCTATGGTGGTGCGGCTACGCTGACGACAAGTTATGTGTCAACCTATCTGGGCAGCTGGTCGACGATGTATCGCTACATTGCCCGCGTCAATCAGAGCATCAACAGCCTTCACAAGTATGGCACTTTTGACGAGGATGATATGGCCGAGGTTGAGGCCGAGTTGCGCTTCTTCAGGGCATTCTACTATGCCGAGCTGGCGAAGAAGTACCATAAAGTGGTGCTCTACGACGAGGACATGGACAAGTATCAGAAGGACACGCCCCTCACCGATGAGCCCCAGGTCTATGAGTTTATTTATCAAGACCTGAAGTATGCTGCCGAGCACTTGCCCGTGAGCCTGGTGCCCAACGGTCGCCTTACCAGTGGCGCTGCCTATGCTTTCATGTCACGCGTGATGCTCTATGGCGAGCGATGGCAAGATGCACAGAATGCGGCGCTTCAAGTGATGGAAATGGGCTATGAGATGCCCGAAGACTTGAACACGCCCTTCACCCCAGGAGGAAAGGGAGCAATCTTGCAGTACTGTTATAACAAGGAAAGTGTGACCCACTCGTTCGACAACTATTATGCGCCGGGTGGTGACAAGGAGTTCCAGAAAAACAGTATTGATGGTGGCTATGGCACACCCACACAAGAGATGGTCGAGAGTTTTGAGCTCAAGACGGGCGGCAAGCCCAATTGGGAGGCATGGCACGATGTCGATGGTGTGACAGGAACCCCGCCTTACGAGCAACTGGAGCCCCGTTTCGCATTCACCATCCTCTATAATGGCGCACCTTGGAAAGGACGCACTATCCAGCCTTATGTGGGTGGCGCCGACGGATACGCGCAATGGAAGGTTGAAACCAAGCCGGCCGGGCGGTCGACCACGGGTTATTACCTGCGTAAATTGGTCGACGAGACTCATGATTTCTCGGTCGATCAGCGCTGCACCAAGCCGTGGACGGCCATCCGGTATGCCGAGGTGCTGCTAAACTATGCTGAGGCATGCTATCGACTGGGCAAGACTGAGCAGGCTCTAGGGGCTCTCAATCAGGTGCGTACACGCCCCGCGGTGGGACTGCCACGGCTCAACGGACTGTCAGGGGACGACCTGATGGCCGCCATCAGGCAAGAGCGAAAGGTCGAACTCGCCTACGAGGGACAATACTATTGGGACATGCGGCGCTGGCGCCTCGCCGAGAGCGCCTTCAGCAACTATCGCGTTCACGGATTCCGCATTGAGAAGAAGCCCGACGGCACATTCACTTACTTCTATGTTGAGTGCGACACCGAGGACAGGCATTTCCCTGCCAAGATGTATACCACCCCGTTGCCCGAGAGTGAACTGTCGAGCAACAAGAGTGTCGAACAATTCCCCGAGTGGAACTAGGATAATGAATAATGAATAATGGATAATGAATAATGAATAATGGAGAATTAATAATTCTCAATTCATAATTCTCAATTCTCAATTCTTATAAGGGCAATGAAAAGAATAAGTTTATATCTCTCAGCGCTTGTGATGCTTGTCATGGTAAATGCTTGCCATGACCCCGAGTATGTGCTACCTACAGCCGACCGACAGGGCATCACCAGCATCACGGCACTCTTCACAAAGGGTGAATATGCCGAGGTTGAGGCGGCCAAACTGACGGTTGTTGATCCCGACCAGTCAGACTTTGTCATCCCCATTCCCTGGTATTTTCCCGAGGACAGCGATAACCCCACTACCGATGCTGACCTGCAGACGATGCGCGTCAAGGTGGAGCTGGACAACAACTGCATCATCTCGCCGGCCATCACGATACTGGACTTGAACCAAACCAACTTTTTCACGTTCACCGATCCGCAGGGCAACAGCCGGCAAATCTCAATCAGGGGCGAGCGAACACACTCTAACAAGTGTGCCGTGTTGGCATTTACCGTTAATGGCGACCTGGTGTGTATCATTGACGAGGAAAACAAGACCATCTCTATCCCCACTGCCGATGACTTGAGCGAGGCAACCTTCGAGGCTACGTTGTCGCCCCATGCCACCATCAGCCCAGCACCGGGCACACCGATGGACATGAACGAGCAGCCCACCGTCACGGTCACAGCCGATGATGGCGTGACACAGGCTGAGTACACGTTGCTCAAGTTGGTGCCGCCCATGGTCGACAATGGAATACGCCCAGGGTCGGGCGTGCTCAAGTTTGAGGCCGACCTGGCTCGCATGGCGGGCGTGACCGATGCCGTAACCATCCATCCCACGCTGGCCGCGATGGGACGATATGTGGTGGTGAACCTGGGCGATGGCTCGACACCATTCTATATCGATAAGAACACGGGTAGCAAGGTGGGCAACATCGCCCTGGGCAGCGCAGTGCCCACGGGATGCGTCTCGAGTGACGAGGCCGGCAACCTGCTCATCGCCAACTTCTCAGAGAGCGGAACCACGTTCACCATCTGGAAGAGTGGCGGCATTGATGAGGCTCCGGTCAAGTTGCTGGACTATGACAATGCGCTCAACCTCACACTGGGTGACTACATCCAGGTGGTGGGCAATGTCAACGACAATGCCTATATCATTGCCACAACGGGCGGACTCTATGCTCAGCACTTTGTGCGCTGGAAGGTTACTGGCGGTGTCGTTGGGCCGGCCGAGGTTATCGAAATCAATGGTGTGCTGCAGTGGAACTTCCGAGACAACAACACCAAGGTGGCGCAACGCACCATCAACCCGGCAGACGGATACTTCATGGGACAGTATGCCGACGGTAACGACCCGTTCTACTTCATCGATGGCACGACCAATACCGTCGCGGGACATCTGGGTCCCGTGGCCGATGGCGTGTCATGGGGCAAGAAGAACGCCATCTGCGATAGCCGAGTCTTCAATGGCAACAGTTACACGGTTCTCTTCTCGATGGGTTACTGGCCCAACTGGGGCTTGCCAGGTGTCCTGTATCTGTTCGACACCAGTTCGACTACCTACTTCAACGGCGCGGCCATCAACCAGGCTACAGGATTGGTAGGTACCTTCGGCATGACCGACTATGAGACCATACCCTATGCGGGCGACTCGCGATGCTGCGACATCGTGATGATGCCCACTAAGGACGGATATTATCTCGACATCTATTATGTTAGCAACACGCACCTGAGTGTGGGCTGCATCGAATTTGACTGTATAGATAAGTAGTCCCCCTACCCCCCCTAAAGGGGGGACTACTGAACTACTGTAACTACTTAACTACTAAAAAACATATGGAACAAAAAAATGTAAAAAGCTATAAGCAAAAAGCTATAAGCTTATTCTGTCCCCCCTTTAGGGGGCCAGGGGGACTGTTGCTCTTGCTGCTGTTGATGGCACTCAATGCCTGCGGTGACGAGAACAAGCCGGTACAATGGTGGGACTGGACCACCGAGGAACCCGTGCCAGATCCCGACCCTGAAGTGGAAGACCCCAATCCGAAACTGGTGGAACTGGGATGGGCCAATGTGGGCGACGAGTTTGGCGAGCTGCCCAATTACATCGATGTCTACAAGGCGCCCGAGCAACTGCAGGGCAAGAAGGCCATGGCTTATGTCGCGGTAGCCGATGTGAACAAAGTGGTGTTCGCGGTACTGGGCGAGGCACAGGGCTACAACACCCCCTCGGAGTTCTATCAGGCGAAGGCTGCGGCAATCATCATCAATGGCGGCTACTTCTGGGACGGCACGTCGCTGAGCCTGATGTGGCGCGACGGAGAACTGGTGAGCCCCGCCAACCAGGTAAGCAGCCCCGACTGGACCACCACGTTCTACTATCCTGTGCATGGCTATTTCGGCAAACTCGCCGACGGCACCTATGAGACTGCATGGACCTATACGACCATCACGGCTGCAGGGGCTAACGACAAGACCTACAGCTACCCCACACTGTTCCCGCTGGAGGCTGGCAAGGTGCCCAGCGCGACCTTCCCCGAGGGAGGCAAACTGATGGATGCGGTCACCGCTATCGGTGGTGGACCCGTGCTGCTGCGAGGTGGGGAAGTGTGCAACAATTGGCAGGATGAATATCTTGACATCGGCGCTGACGGCAATGCACCACGCACGGCCATTGGCTATACGGGCACGCGGCTCATCTACTTCGTCTGCGAAGGGCGTAACATGACACCCGATGTGCCTGGATACAGCACCGCAGAGGTTGCCAATATCCTCAAGGACATGGGCTGCACACAGGCGCTGAACCTGGACGGAGGCGGCTCGACGATGATGCTGGTCAATGGCAAACCAGTCATCAAACCTAGCGACGGCACCGAACGCAAGGTGGTCAGTGCCGTATCGATGAACTAAATGGAGTCCCCCTAGCCCCCTAAAGGGGGGACTACTACTGAACTACTGTAACTACTGAACTACTGTAACTACTAAAATAACCCATTTGTTTAACTACTAAATTCTTATTAACATGAAACTAAAAAGACTATTCATGGTAGGCGCACTCCTGGCGACGATGTTTGCCACGGCAAGTGCATTGACAGGTGACGCTAATGGCGACAATCAGGTCGACATCAGCGATGTGAACGCGGTCATCAACATGATGCTGGGCAAGACCGAAATGGTTGCCGAATGCGACGTGAATGGCGATGGCATCATCGACATCAGCGATGTCAATGCGGTCATCAACATTATGCTAGGCAAGGGCGGCAACGAAATCGTCGGTATCCGCGAGGGCTCAGCAACGCAGCTCTTTGAGATTGAACTAAAGGCACTCTATGCCGAACTGGATGCCAATGCCATCCATCCCACAGTGGCCGCTATGGGCGACTATGTGGTGGTGTGCCTGGGCGACGGACGCACACCGGTCTATGTCAACAAGACCACAGGCGAGAAAGTTGGCGAGATTGCTTTGGGCGAAGCCGAGGCTACGGGCAGCGTGACCAGCGACGAGAAGGGTAACCTGGTGATTGCAAACTTTGCCGATGGACAGGGTGGCAACTTCTGCTTGTGGAAGACCGCCGATGTCACCGCCGAGCCAGTGAAGATTCTCGAGGCTCCCAATGCTTGGGGTATCACCCTAGGTGACTATGTGCAGATTATTGGCGACCTCGATGGCGACGCGGTCATCGTGGCAACATTCGGCGGACTCTATGCCCAGCACATCGCACGCTGGACAGTGACTGGCGGAGTGGTAAATCCTGAGGTACAGGTGGTTGAGGTCGGAGGCACGAACATCGCACAGATTGCCTCCCGCGACAATAACTTCAACGTGGCACAGCGCACCAGCAACCCCGCCGATGGATATTTCCTGGGGCAGTATGCTAGTGGTAACGACCCGTTCTACTTCATCGACGGCACGACCAACGATGTGGCTGGCTCGCTGCTGCCACTGGGAACAGGAGCAGAATGGGGCATGAAATATGCCAACTGCTACACTTGCACTTTCAACAAGGTCAACTACACGGTGCTCTTCACCATGGGATTCTGGCCCAATTGGGGTCTGCCTGGAGCATTGTACCTCTTCAACACTGACACGGTCGACTACTTTGATGGTGTGAATACAGTGGCTTCTGCGCCAGGATTGGTGGGAACTTACGCTGTGGGCGATGCTGACTTCGAAGCCACACCTTATGCTGGCGATGGTCGCGTGGCCGACGTGAAGCTCACTCCGACCGCTGATGGCAAGTACCTCGACCTGGTTTACACCAGCAACACGCACCTCATGGTGGGTTGTGTCGAGTTTGACTGCATAGCACAATAATTCTTAATAGTTGATGGGACTGCAAGAATTATTTGTATTTTTGCAGTCCCATATTTCCCAAACAAATGAAACAATTAAGCTCAATCTTCTTGCTCATGCTGGTTGCCATCTTCACCGCTTGCGGTGGTGATGACCCTATTCCCACGCCAGAGCCTACACCCGAACCCGGGCCAACACCTGAAGTGGCCGAGAAACCACGATATATGTGGATTGACGCGAGTGCCAACTTCCCCGTCTTTGCCGACAGCAAGGACAACATCCGCCGCGACCTGACGCTGGCCTACGAGGCGGGCATCACCGATGTGGTGGTCGATGTGCGCCCCACCGAGGGAGATGTGCTGTTTAACTGCAGCGTCATTCCCATGGTGACCAAGTTGCCGTCGTGGAACGGTGGACGGTATCAGATGTACACCCGCACCGCATCGTGGGACTATCTCCAGGCATTTATCGATATCGGGCATGAAATCGGTCTCAAAGTCCATGCCGGTGTCAATATGATGATTGGAGGGTGCCAGTATGCCTATGGATTGGGCGAGCAGGGAGCGGTGTTCCGCGATGCCGACAAGCGAGACTGGGTAACTGTGCTGAACACGACTGGTGGTCTGGTCAATGAGATGGATCTGGATGACTATGGCACCAAGTTCTTCAATCCCGCCAACGATGAGGTGCAGCGTTACCTCCTGACCATGTTGCGCGACCTGGCACAGTACAACCTGGATGGCATCGTGCTGGACCGTTGCCGCTACGACGAGTTTCATAGCGACTTCAGTGAGGTGTCACGACAGAAGTTTGAGCAGTATATTGGGCATGCGGTGGACAATTTCCCAGCCAGTGTGATGACTCCAGGAATGACGGTCTCGCCAGTGCCCACCAACACACCCACCTATTTTAAGCAGTGGTTGGCGTTCCGCGCTAAAGTAATCCATGACTTTATGCTGCGAGCACGTGATGCTATCAAGGGAACGAACAACAAAATACAGTTTGCAGTCTATGTCGGCGCTTGGTATTCGACCTACTATGACGTGGGCGTTAATTGGGCCAGCAGCAAATATGACCCGTCGGTCGACTATCCTCGATGGGCCAATGCTGACTACAAAAAGTACGGCTTTGCGCAGAACCTGGACTTCCTCTTGCTGGGTGCTTATGCCCCGGTAAGTAATATCTATGGCTCTGGCGAGTGGTCTTGCGAGGGATTCTGTCGAAAGGCGAAGCCTTTATTGGCAGGCGATGTCAAGTTTGCTGCTGGACCCGATGTGGGGAATCCGACAGGATGGCCCGAAGGAGGGCAATTTACTGCGGTGACCCAATCGGTTGACGCATGCATCAACAATGCCGACGGATACTTTATCTTCGATATGGTGCATGTGCGCCAGTTCGGATATTGGGATGCCATCAGACTGGGCGTTGACAAATACCTAAACACACTAGGTGATTAAAAACATTTAAATGATGAAGCGGTTTGTTGTTATATCGCTACTCCTGGCTGTGGCATCGTTCACGGCCAGGAGTTTGACTTGGGGTGATGTCAATCAAGACGGCGCCATCGACATTAGCGATGTCAATATTGTCATCAATGTCATGCTGGGCAAGTCGAGCAATGTGAATGCCGACCTTTACCGAGATGGCAAAGTAGATGTGAGTGATGTAAACGCGATGATCAATCTCTTGTTGGGCAAACAGGCTATCGTCGAGGTGAAGCCGCGGTACATGTGGATAGATGCCAGTGCCAATTTCCCTGTCTTTGCCGACAGCAAAGAGAACATCCGTCGCGATCTCCTGCGGGCAGGAAAGGCGGGCATCACCGATGTGGTGGTCGATGTGCGCCCCACCGAGGGCGATGTGCTGTTTGAGTGCAGTGTCATCGACAAGGTGACCAAGCTGCCCTACTGGGACGGACCTTATTACCGCATGTACAACCGCCAGGCTACCTGGGACTACCTGCAGGCATTCATCGACATCGGTCATGAACTGGGATTGCGTGTGCATGCTGGTGTCAACACGATGGTTGGGGGTTATGAGTACTATTATGGCATGGGTAAGCAAGGCGTAGTTTTCCGCGACGCAAGCAAGCGCGACTGGGTGACTGTGCTCAACACCAGCGATGGACTTGTCAACGCGATGGACGACACCGACCACCATGCCAAGTTTTTCAACCCAGCCAATGACGAGGTGCAGCAGTATTTGCTCACCATGCTGGCCGACTTGGCGCAGTATGACCTTGACGGCGTTGTGCTTGACCGATGCCGCTATGACGAGTTTCTGAGCGACTTCAGTGAAGACTCCAAAGCAAAGTTTGAACAATATTTGGGACATGCGGTGAACAATTGGCCCGCCAGTGTGATGACACCGGGCATGGCTGTGTCGCCCATTCCGTACAATACACCCACTTATTTCAAGCAATGGATGGCATTCCGCGCCAAGGTGATTCACGACTTTGTCGTTAGGGCAAGAGACACAATCAAGGTTGTGAATCCCAATATACAGTTTGCTCTCTATGTCGGGGCATGGTATTCGACCTATTATGACGTGGGAGTCAATTGGGCCAGCAACAAGTACAATACGGCGGCACACTACCCCCGTTGGGCCAATAGCGATTACAAGAATTATGGCCTGGCACAGGATCTGGATTTCTTGCTGTTGGGAGCCTATGCTGGCACCGAAAGCATCTATGGAACCACCGAGTGGACCTGCGAGGGATTCTGCCGCCAAGCGCAGACACTTCTTGCCGGAGATGTACCTTTTGCGGGAGGACCCGACGTGGGCAATCCCACCGGATGGCCCGATGGAGGACAAGGCGTTGCGGTGACACAGACCATTGACGCGTGCATCAACCATGCCGACGGATACTTTATCTTCGATATGGTGCATGTGCGCCAGTTCGATTATTGGGATGACATCAGGCAAGGTGTAAAGGATTATTTGGACTCATTAGGTTTTTGAATATGAGACGTTTGCTCTTCTTTATCATCATGATGGCTTCGCTGGCAGTCGTCGGGCAAGGGCTGGAAACACGCACGCTGCACGGGCAGGTGGTGGCCGAGGGAAAGCCGTTGGCGGGTGTGCATGTCACCGATGGATACAACTTCGTGCATACCGATCAGCAAGGATGCTACACGCTGGTGAGCCCAGCACAGGCGAGGTTCGTCTATGTCACCACGCCTGCGGGCTATCGGCCGGCAGTGACTCAGGCGACCATTCCGACCTTTTACCGACAGTTGACCCATGATGAGTCGAATTATGACTTTGAACTGAGTCGCAATCCCCGTGACGACCGTCGCCACACCCTCCTGGTTCAAGCCGATGCCCAGGTGACCTCGATGGCCGACCTGGACCAGTACAACGTGATGGTGGCCGAGATGGCTCAATGGGCTGCAAGCATCAAAGACCACGATGTGCTGGGGCTGGACTGTGGCGACATCGTGGGCGACAGCCCCTGGCTGTACGCCGAGTATGTCAAGCGGGTGCAGCAACTTCCCTTCCCTGTCTATCGAGTGATAGGGAACCATGACATGGACTACAATGGCAGGTCGCATGAGACTTCGCATCACACCTTTGAAGACTACTTCGGCCCCGACCACTACAGCTTCGACCGGGGCCAGGTGCACTATATCGTCATCAACGATAACTTCTACATCGGGCGGGAGTTTTACTACATGGGCTACTGCGACGAAACCACCTTCAAGTGGATGGAGCAGGACTTGCGCGACGTGCCTCACGGCTCGCTGGTGGTGGTGGCGATGCACATACCCACGCGCCTCACGCCACAGCAACAGCCCTTCGCCTATCAGTATGGGCCCATCGCCGACCAGATGGTCAATGCCGCCGCGTTCCACGACCTGCTGAAAGCCTATCGGGTGCACATCGTCTCGGGGCATATGCACTATAACCTGAACATCGAGCATGGCGACCACATCTATGAGCACAACACGGCTGCTGCATGCGGCACGTGGTGGAAACTGACGGAGTGCCTCGATGGAGCGCCACGAGGATATGCCGTCTATGAATTCGATGGCGACCAGGTGCAATGGTACTACAAGGGAGCGGGATGTGACCGCGACTACCAACTCACTGCCTATCGGCCCGGAGTAGATGCCGACCATCCCGACGAGGTGGTGGCAAACGTCTGGAACTATGACTCGAAGTGGCGCGTCGAACTGCTCGAGAATGGCAAGGTGACGGCCCAGATGCAACAGTTCACAGGCTATGACCCCCAGGCACGCATCGATTGCGCCGACCGCGAGAAGGTGGTCTACGAGTGGATTAGCCCCTATCCGACAAGCCACCTCTTCCGTGCCAAGCCCAAGAATGCTGATGCCGAACTGATGGTGCGGGCCACCGACCGTTTTGGCCGCGTCTATACGGCAATACCAAAGACTTTGTAGATGAACTGTCCCCCTAACCCCCTAAAGGGGGGAATATATGTTTGCTAAAAGCTAATTATAGATGAAGTCACAAGACAATCGCTCCTTGGCAATCGATGCCCTGCGGGGCTATGCCATCATCACCATGGTTCTCAGTGCGACCGTGGTGGGAGGCATCCTGCCCGGATGGATGTATCACTGCCAAGAACCACCGCCAACGCATGCCTATGACGCGACGATTGCGGGCGTGACATGGGTCGACCTGGTCTTCCCGGCATTCCTCTTTGCCATGGGGGCGGCACTGCCGTTCTCGGTGGGGAAACGCCGTGAGCAAGGCGCGTCGATGTGGACTCTGGTGGGGCAGATAATCGGGCGGGCAGTATTGCTCACCTACTTTGCTATCTTGGTGCAGCACTTCTATCCCTATGTCACGAGCGGTGGCGAGCAGACGTGGCGGCATTGGCTGATGGCGCTGGCTTGCTTTGCGGCGATGTTCGCCATGTTCATGCGGCTGCCCAAGCGTTGGCCGGCATGGCTGCGAGTTACCATTCAGATGTCGGCCCTCGTGTTGGGCTTGGTGGCTATGCTCGCGATGCGCTATCCCGACGGGACGGGCTTTGACCCGCACCGCAGCAATATCATTCTGCTGATCATGGCCAATGTCGCCTTGTGGGGCTCGCTGCTCTATCTGTTCACCATGGGGCGCGAACACTTGCGATGGGTGCTGTTGCTCATGCTGGCGGCGCTGTTCCTGTCATCGACCGTCAAGGGCAGTTGGGCTGAAACGGCACTCAAGTGGACACCACTCGACTGGTTCTACCAGCCTTGGATGCTCAAGTACCTGTTCGTCGTCATCCCGGCGGCGCATGCTGGCGAACTGGTGCGCTCCCACAAAGCCGCATGTCCCGTCCCCCCAAGCCCCCCTAAAGGGGGGTGTAATGATAGTTCCCCCTTTAGGGGGTTAGGGGGACTCTGTCTGGCGCTTATCATTTCCAACTTGGCCCTGCTCTACACGCGGCAAGTGTTGCTCAATATGGCCGTCAGTGCGGCATTGTTGCTTGTGGGGTGGCTGGTCTTGCGCCGCGGGCAAGGATTTGTTGTATTGTGGCGAGGGCTGTTTGCCCTGGGCGCAGCGTTGCTGGTGACGGGATTGCTGATTGAGCCCTTTGAAGGTGGTATCAAAAAAGACCCGCCTGCGTTCAGCTATCTGCTGGTCATGGGCGCGTTGTCATGTTTTCTGCTGATAGCCTTCAGCGTGGTGTGCGATGCGTGGAAGTGTCGGCGAGCCACACGATTCCTGACGATGTCGGGGCAAAATCCCATGGTGGCTTATGTGGCGAGCGACCTTTGCGTGATTCCATTGCTGCAAATGACGGGGATTTGGCCATTATTTGCTATCTTTGCAGCGTCGCCGTGGTTGGGTTTCCTGCAGGGGGTGATACTCACCTCGTTGGCGGTGGGGGTGACGATGTTGTTCACCCGACTGGGATGTTTATGGCGTACGTAATTGATAGTTAATAGTTAATAGTCGATAGTTTATAGTTCATAATGCACAGAACTGAAAACTGATAACTGAAAACTGATTATGAAACGATTGATAACATTGTTGCTTTCATTATGCATTTTGCATTATGCATTATGCATTGAGATGATGGCTGACTATCGGGTGATTCCGCTGCCCAGGGTGATTGAACAGCCGCAGGGTGGAATGCCCTTTGTCCTCGATGCCACGGTGACTGTGGTGACACCCGATGGCGATGCTGCCATGCAGCGCAATGCCCAGTTCTTGCGTGACTATGTGAAACAGAGCACGGGCATAGAGCTTTCAGGGGTCAGAGGTCAGGGCGCCCCAGTACAGTCCCCCCAAGCCCCCCTGAAGGGAGGGGTCCAGAGTGACACAATCAACAGTTCCCCCTTTAGGGGGTTAGGGGGACAACGCAAGTTTGTCCTGCTCGCCGACCTTGAAGATGATAACTCCGAGGCTTATCGGCTGAGCGTGAACAACGGGGAGGTCGTCATCCGTGGAGCATCGCCAGCGGCTGTGTTCCATGGCATCATGACCCTGCGCAAGGCATTGCCGGTGGGGCGTTGCAATCAGGTGCTTTTGCCTCAAGTACAAATCTACGATGCGCCGCGATTTGCCTATCGGGGTGCCCACCTGGATGTGTGTCGCCATTTCTTCACCATCGATGAAGTGAAGACTTTCATTGATATGCTCGCCTTGCACAACATCAACAACTTCCATTGGCATCTGACCGATGATCAGGGGTGGCGCATCGAAATCAAGAAATATCCACGACTGACCCAAGTGGGCGCTTGGCGAGACTCCACCGTAATCGGACGCAATCCGGGCAAGTGGGACCGCACGCGCCATGGAGGCTACTACACCCAAGAAGAGGCGCGCGAGGTGGTTCGATATGCCGCTGAGCGACACATCAATGTGGTGCCTGAAATTGAGATGCCAGGACACACACAGGCCATCCTGGCAAGCTATCCCGAACTGGGTTGCACGGGCGGACCCTACGAGGTTTGGACCTGCTGGGGAGTGACACCCGAAGTGATGTGCCCGGGCAATGATGCCACCATGCAACTCATCAAGGATGTGCTCAACGAGGTGATGGACATCTTCCCGTCGCCCATCATCAGCATCGGCGGCGATGAGTGCCCCAAGGACCGCTGGAAGCAGTGTCCCAAGTGCCAAGAGCGCATCCGCACCGAAGGCATCAAGCCCAAGGGGAAATATACCGCCGAAGACCAGCTGCAGGGATATGTCACGCGCTTTGCCTGCAAGGTGGTGACCGACCGTGGACGCTCGCCCGAGGGATGGGACGAGATTCTGGAGTGTGACGTACCCAGCCAGGCCATTGTCATGTCGTGGCGTGGCGAGGCGGGTGCCATTGAGGGAGCACGACGGGGAAACCGAGTTATCCAGACACCCAACTCGCACATGTACTTCGACTACTATCAGTCGCGGGACATGGCGGCAGAGCCTTTCGCCATCGGGGGCTATATCCCTGTCGAGAAGGTCTATTCATTTGACCCTGTGCCAGCCGGATTCACACCTGAGCAGGAGAAACTGGTGCTGGGATGTCAAGCCAACATGTGGACCGAGTATGTCTCGACATTCAGCCATGTGCAATACATGGAACTGCCACGCATGGCGGCGCTGGCCGAGGTGCAATGGACGCCGGTCAACCTGAAGGACTATCAGTCGTTCTTGAGCCGCGTCCCGCATTTGCTGGAACTCTATAACCTGCTGGGATGGAACTATGCACGGCACCTGTGTGGTGTGAGTGCGACCTATACGCCAGTGCCCGAACGCAAGGCCCTCAAGGTCGAATTGTCTTCCCTACAGGGCAATGACATACGCTACACGCTTGATGGCAGTGAGCCGACTACTGCATCTCAACAGTATGCCGAGCCGTTTTTCGTCACGAAGGATGCGGTGCTGCGGTCACGCACTTTGGGCACTTTAGGATATCCCGACCGAATCAACACCGACACCATCCGCGTCAACAAGGCCACGTTCTGCAATATCAAACTCAATACGCAGCCCCATCCCAACTATCTTTTCGCTGGGGCGCCAACACTGGTTGACGGGCTTCGTGGGGCCAACAGTTACCGAACGGGGCTATGGCTGGGATTCTGCGGGAACGACTTGGATGCGACGATTGATCTGGGCAAGGTGCAGAAGGTGCGTCAAGTGACATTTAATGTCGATGTGTTCCAATGCGACGGTGTGGTGGATGCGCGGGGCGTGGAGGTTTACACTTCAACCGACGGCAAGCGCTTCAAGCTGGTGGCGAAGCAGGACTATCCCGAAATCGTTCAGAGCGAGGAGTTTGTCATCAAGCGCCACGCTGCCGACTTCAAGCCGGTCAAGGCGCGCTATGTGCGAGTGGTGGTCAAGAGCGAGAAACGATTGCCCGCCTGGCATGCCTTCGCCGGCTCACCAGGCTTCGTCTTTGTTGATGAAATCGAGGTTAGATAAGGGGTTAGGGTGAATATCTAAAACGTTTTTAGCAAAGCATACAGCCTGGGAACGGGCAGGCCCATGACGTTATAGAAACAACCATTGATGCGCTTGACGCCCACGTAGCCTATCCATTCCTGAATGCCGTAGGCACCAGCCTTATCCATGGGGTGGTAATGCTCGATGTAGTGGTCTATCTCGTCATCGGTGAGTTCGGCAAACTCTACCTCGGTGACGTCGGCGAACGACTGCTGTTGGTTGGCTGTAGTGACACACACGCCTGTGATGACATGATGCACCTTGCCACTGAGTGCGCGCAGCATGGCGTGTGCCTGGACGGCATCGACGGGCTTGCCCAACACCTGACCATTGAGCACGACGATGGTGTCGGCGGTGATGAGCAGCTCGTTGTCCTTGAGCCGATAGGGCTTAGCCTTCTGGATGGCAAGGAACTGCGCTACTTCGTCGGCAGGCATGGACTCGGGGTATTCTTCTTGAATTCCTTCGATGAGTTCGGCTCGGAAGTTAATGCCCAGGTCGCGCAGCAGTTGTTGTCGGCGCGGCGACTTGCTCGCCAGCACCACGTCATAGTTTTCCAGCATAGGGATTAAAAGCGGATTCCGCCTAGGATTGAGAAGGTCATATAGGTATTGAACAGGTGGCTGTCGTTGTTCTTGTAGCGGTGGTGGTCGGCATAGCCCTGTAGACCGGCAAAGAAATTCTTGTGGTTATAGACGAGTCCCATGCGGCCACGCAGATTGAGCGAGAAAGCTCCGGGATCCTCTTCCAAAATGTTATAACGATAGCCTAGATAGGGCGTGAAGGTGAGGTTGAACAGCCACTTGCGGCCGAGCACCCAGTTGTGGCCATAGCCCACGAGTAGGCAGTAGTCATTGTAAAGGATGCGGGGTGCGGCAGAAGGGTCGGGAATATAGGCCAGAGCCTCTTCGGACAGCTGATCGACGTTGAACTTGACATCGTAGTGCTGAAGACTGATGCCCGCGAGCCACGAGCCGGCGCTGCGCTTCTGGTACTTGGAGTAACAATAGGCGGCTGCTTGGGCATAGCGGCGGTTGTTGAAGAAGTAGTAGGCAGTGAGGCCCATCGCCTTGCGTTCTAGTCCAGATTGCCTCATCTTTTGGCGGCCTTCGTCGCTATTGTCGTGCTTGTAGATGACATTCATGTCGTTGCGGTTCTCCCAATAATAGGCATCGGCAGTGAAACGGGCACAGGTAAATGAGAAGTCGGCCTTCTTCGATGACTTACCGCCACCAGTCAGACTGAATGAGTACCCCACGCTCACCGCCATGAACGACAACGACACACCGATGTTTGACACAAGGTTGCTTCCCATAATCATCTTGACATCGCTGAATGGCTTGCCGATGTAGCGGTCAATCCAGTTCTCGTTTTTCAAGATGAGTTTCCAGTTTTTCCCAGTTCCTACCACGTAGGCGCTGTCGTAGCTGTTGAAAGCGCGGTCGCCCCACACATAGGTCTTATAGCAAAACTTCAAAAACTTGGGATAGCCCATTGTGCTGTCATTGAAGTTTACCTTGCCATGCTTCAACGCCCGCCACCAGTAGCCACTATTGCGTGTGGTGTCGTAAGGCTCGCTGAGCTTCGCGTCGATGCGCTCTTTGATGTTGGCTTTGATTTGCTGGACCTTATTTTGGCGCTCGATCGTGTCGACCGTCTGGGGCATAGTGGTTTGCACCGGTTCCTGCCCAAAGCCTTGGAGAAACAAGAAGCAAGAAGCGAGAAACAAGCTTATAGCTTTTAGCTTATAGCTTTTAGCTTTTTCGCCCCCCTTTAGGGGGGCTTGGGGGGACAGGGCTTGGGGGGACAGGGTTTGGGGGGACGAAGCTTTTATGGTACGTAACATATTAGAAATCGCTGAAGAACTTGGGACGGATGAGCAGACCTACCCTCAGGCGGCAGTGGTACTTGTTATAGTCCAGCAAGTTCTCGCCATAGCCGTCATAGAAGTGCAGCATCAGGAACTGGTTGTCCTTCTCGCGGATGCGGAATCCCACGTTGATGATCGTGTTGAAACTAAAGTTCCAACCCTGGCGCTTGACAAAGGTCACGTCAGCGACCCAACGCTTGTTGGTCGAGACAAACTGTGCACCGGTTTGGAAAATGCCGCTGTACTTGAGAATGTCCTTGTTCTGCTGGCCGTCGATGATGGGAATCCACACCTTGCCATGCACCATCAGGCGAGGATCGATAAAGGCCGAGCCAGCAAACGAGATTTTATTCCAGCTGCGCGATGCCTCGCCGTCACGCCCGTTGGACTCGTGCTCGAGCATGATGGTGGCGTTTCCATAGATTTTATCATTGTGAGTAATAAGGCCCTGGATACCGATACCCGGGTTGAAGTTCAGGTCGTGGAACGGCAGTGACTCCTCGAAGATGTTCCACATCGCCTTCTGTGAGTAGCTCAAGAACAAGTGGCTATGGAAGGGGAGAACTGACTTGGTCAAGCGCTGGCGGAAGCTGATTTGGAACTTCACATCGCTGTTAAACTCCGTAGGTTTGTGATTCAAGGCAGTACCCGCCACGAAATAGTTGTCTTTATAGATGCCAAAGAAGGGTTGGCTGTCAAACACCTTGACGAGACTGTCGGTGTTAATCCTCTCTTGTTCCTTACCAACGGGGATATTAGTGATTTGCGCCCCAGCAGAGCAATAAATCGCAATAAATGCTGTAACGAAGATTATTCTAAAAAGTTTCATATCTTTAATTTATATCTGTAATCTATTAACTATTAACTATAAACTAAATTTACACAACAGTGAAATTCACAATATCAATCCCATTGTACTTGGCGATGATTCTGTCGTTCATCCATATTAGGATGTCAATTTCAAAGTCCATCTCGCCATTGAACAACTCTTTCTCGTAACACTCAAAAGTGAGCATATACAAATCATCGCCGTAGGGTATCAACTCTTCGGCCATGGAAAAAATAATTTTTTCCTGCCGTCCCGAATGTATAGGTACTGGAACACCGTCTAACCACATCATAGCCTTATCCTGACCATCAAAATCGGTTTCATATCCGCAAGCATAGATGTGCCCATTATGGTAAGCCACCGAACTTACGTGAGCGAGCGTTAAGTATGAAGCAGGATTAGGTGCGTTATAAAAGCGCGGGAGAACTTGCAGCTCCTTGTCAACCCAGATGCAAGGTTCCATGCCCACGTGGCCGCCAACGATAGTGTGGTCGGTATCATACGCAAAGATTGTTGTCGCGTGACCATCCACATCCGCACTGGGCTTGGGCAGTATAGCTTTGGCATACCGGCCCTTGTACTCATAGTAGAGCACGGCATCGTTTGAAGCATCACCACCATGGTACTCCATTCCCGCGAGATAGCAATTGCCATTGCTCACGGCAAGACACTTGCCCGAGGGGTTGAAATTCTCACAGTCATCGAGAGGAAAGATTCCACTGTTTTTCAAAATATAGGGATAGTCAAAGAGGTAGATATAAGAGTCCCACTTGGCTATTCCTTGCGTCTCGTGGCTCACATTATCAATAAAATCGATGTGCAGCGTGTTCCACTTGCCGTTTTTCCAGTATCCTACCTTGTCCTTGGAGTTTTTGCCTGAGACGAAATAGTCATCACCGTCAGTGATGATCTCACTGGCTTCTTCGCAGTCGGGGAGTTCCATGATGCGGTCTCCCATCAGGTCATAGATGTGCCCTTCGGAGGTCAGCACATATATCTGGCGCTCGCCTCTGCGTTTGACTTTTGGCTCGTCTTTATCACATGACGAGAGCAAGAACATTGCACATACTGCCAGAAGAAAGTAATTTAATTTGTATCTCATCATTCAAAAGTTCGTTATTTAAGTTGTCAGTTATCAGTTATTAGTTGCATTATTGGTCTATCGTGTAGCACCACCTAGGGCTATATACAAGGCAATGAGGCCTCGGGCGGCATCATACATGTTTGTCGCCTCACTGATTTGGGCGCTGAGCAGGCTCTCCTGTGCCGTCAGCACCTCAAGATAACTGGCCTTGCCATTGTCCATGAGCTCGTGCGTGCCGTTGTAGGCATCGAGTAGGACCTCTACCTGGCGGTGATAGTATCCATATTTCTCGCGAGCCGCTTGGCAGTCGGCAAGTGCCTCATTCACCTCGTTGCCTGCGTCAATGACTGTCTGCACATACTTATTGCGCAGGTTCTCTTGATTAAGCTTGGCAATCTCGAGGTTGCCCTTCAACTGCCCGCGGGCGAAAATGGGCTGTGTGAGTGAGCCGACGACACTGAGCAAAATTTTGCCGGGGTTGATGACGGCTCCGCCAGCGCTGTTGGTCCAGCCAGCCGTTCCCGACAGAGAGATGCCGGGGTAGAATGCCGACCGGGCAACCTGCATGTTGTAGAAGGCTTCCTCCATGGCATGGTCGGCCAGGCGGATGTCAGGACGATGCTGCAGCATCTGTGCTGAGATGCCCTCGCTGACCAATTGCGGAATTTCAAAGCTCCCCCAGGGATTGCGGTCAATGTGCTGGGGTGACATGGCGAGGAGTCGACACAGGGCGTTTTCAACACTGCGGATGTTACGCTTCACATCCACCATTTGGGTCTTGACGCTCATGCACGACGACTCCAGTTGGTTGACGGCGGTCGAATAGACTTTTCCGTTGTCCCAAAGCACCTTCTGAGCCTCTAATGAGGCACCCCACAAGCTGTCGGTCTGCGTGAGAATCTCAAGCTGTCGGTCCAGAAGTTGAAGCAAACAATATTGCTGGGCTACAGCCGAAACTAGGTTGGCACGCACGGCGTCCTCGCGTGCTTTGGCTTGCAGAAGCACGGCCTCGGAGGCGCGCTTCTTGTTGGTGTAAGAGCCAATCTGTCCCATGTCCCAGTTGGCCTGCAACGGCACATTATAGGTCTCCGAGGTGTTGCCGTTGAAACTGGCGATAGTTCCTGAGGGAGAGAAAAACAGGGACGGCAGAATCGACTTCTTCGCCATCTGCAACGATATCTCGCTCTGCTCAATGGCGATGCGCGTCGAGTTGACATCGGTGTTGCGAGTCAGCGCCCACTCGATGAGCTGTTGCAATAGTGGGTCGGTGAAAAACTCACGCCAAGACAATGGGGCCGGAATGTTGGCACCCAGTGTGTCAACGGTATTGATACCGAGGACATCGGCGGGAATCGTGGGATTTGACTCATATTTGTCATATAAGCCACAACTTGTGACCACGATGCACAAGATGCCTATACTGATGATAACTTTTATCCTTTTCATGTCTAAAGTCTAACGTCTAAAATCTAACGTCTAAAGTCTATTTCTCGGGTGTGCCTTGATACTTCTCATGCAACTTTTGGAACACGATGAAGAAGGCGGGGACCACGAAGAGTAGGGCGAGTGTGCCGACGGCCATACCGGCGGTGACGCCGAGGGCGAGCACGCGGTTACCATTAGCACCGGCACCACCGGCAATGATGAGCGGAATCATACCTGCAATCATCGTCACAACGGTCATCAAGATGGGGCGCAGACGCTCCTCGCAGGCAGCGAACGCCGCATCGCGGATACTCATGCCTTGTTCACGACGCTCGGAGGCAAACTCGGTGATAAGGATGGCGGTCTTCGCCAACAGACCAATAAGCATGATCACACCCGTCTGCAAGTAGATGTTGTTCTCCATGCCCGGCAGATGGAGCAGAGAGACCAGCCAAATGGCTCCAAACGAGCCCATCAGTCCGAATGGCACGCTCAGCAGCACTGCCATCGGCGTGAACCATGAGTTATAGAGTGACGCCAAAATCAGATAGATGAGGATGGCGCAAATGCAGTAGATAAGTGCCGTGGCGTTAGAGCCCGACGCTTCCTCTACCTCGCGCGACATGCCGCCATATTCGTAGCTATAGCCGTTAGGCATCGATTCCTTGAACACTTCGGTGATGGCCTTGTGCGCATCACCCTCTGAGTAGCCACTGGCGGTCATCACACCGCAAGTGATGCTTTGGAACAGGTTGAAGTGGTCGACCGATGCCGAGCCCACGATTTCATACAGGGTGACGAACTCCGAGATGGGAGCCATCTTGCCGCCTTGCACACGAACGAAGATGTTGTTGAGCGACGAGGGGTCAAGGCGATATTCGGGCGCGGCGTTAGCCATGATGCGGTACACCTTGCCAAACTGGTTGAAGTTGCCCACATAGGAGCCACCGCAATAAGAACCCAGTGTGCGGAGCACGGCTGCGGGCGTCACACCGGCGCGGTCACACTGCGTCGCATCGACCTCAACTTGATATTTCGGGAACCGCTCGGAGTAGGTTGACATCGCCATCATGATTTCAGGACGCTCGTTCAGCTTCGTGAGGAAGTTGGTCGCATCGATGTTGAAATCCGACATCGGGCGGTCCTGCATGTCTTGCAGAACCAGGTTCACGCTGCTGTTCGAGCCGTAGCCCGGCACCTGAGGCATCTGGAAGGGGATGACCTTTGCGTTCTTGATGTCCTTGCAGTCCATGGCGAAGCGTGCGTATACCAACATTATGTTGTGGTTCATTCCCGGACGGTCATCCCAGTTTTTCAAGCGGATAATGAGCGTGGCGTAGCAGCTGCCCGAGCGGCCGGCCATCATGCCATAGCCACTGACCACAGCATAGCTCTCCAGCTCGGGAATCTTCTTCACTCGCTCCTCGACCTTCTTGACAATCTCTTGCGTCTCATGCAAGGTGCAGCCCTCGGGAGCACGCACCTCGGCGAAGAATACGCCCTGGTCTTCCTGTGGCACGAGGCCACTGGGCAGACCGCGCATGAAGATAATCAGCAGAACGGCTGCGACGGCAAGCAAGATGCCGGCAATCACTGGGCGCTTGATGAAGCGACCCACGCTCTTGGAGTATTTCTTCAGAATGGCATTATAACTGGCAGTGTAGGCCTTGGTCACATAATAGTTCAGGTTCTTCTTCTCTTTGCCGTCCTTGGAGTAGCGCATCATGATGGCGCACAGGGCGGGGCATAACGTCAGTGCCGAGACGCACGACAGGCCCACAGCCGAAGCCAGCGTGACACCGAACTGCGTGAAGAACGAGCCCGAGGTGCCAGGCATGAAGGCCACAGGGATAAACACGGCCATGAAAACCAAGGTACACGAAATGACGGCGACCGACACGTCGCTCATGGCCTGACGCGTAGCCTCGCGGGCATCGGTGATGCCGCCCTCCATCTTCGCCATCACTGCCTCGACCACCACGATGGCATCGTCGACCACCGTACCGATGGCGAGCACGAGGGCAAATAGTGTCAAGATGTTAAGCGAGAAACCTGCAAGCGATACGATGGCGAAGGTTCCCAGCAACGATACAATAATCGAAATGGAGGGAATGACTGTCGCCTTGAAGTTCTGCAGGAAGAAGTAAACCACGAGAATCACGAGGATAATGGCGATGACCAGTGTCTCAACCACGTTGTGGATAGCGGCGAACAGGAAGTCATCACTGGTTTCCAAGATCTCGAACTCCAGTCCGGCAGGCATTGTCGGCTTCAGCTCTTCGTAGAGTTTGTTGATGCGCGCATTCACCTCGGTAGCGTTGGCACCTGGGGCTTGGAACACCATGTAAATGGTTCCCGGCTTGCCGTCGATGTTCGACGTGAAGTTGTAGCTCACGGCACCAATCTCCACCTCGGCGACATCGCTCAGGTGAAGCAGGTGACCGCTGTCACTGGTGCGCAACACAATGTCATTGAATTCCTCGACGGTCTTCAGTGTACCCTTGTACTCCATCGAGTACTGATAGGCGTTCTCCGACTGCTCGCCCAGTGAACCCGTGGCGGCGACGAAGCTCTGTCCGCCGATGGCGGCGAAAACGTCGTTAGGCTCCAGGCCGTACTGCGCCATCACGTCGGGCTTGAGCCAAATGCGCAGGGCGTAGGTGTTACCCAGGGCCATCACGTCGCCCACACCAGTGATACGCATCAGGCGGGGACGCACGTTGATGTCGATGTAGTTGGCGATGAAGTCGGTGTCATACTTGCCGTCCACGCTCTTCAGCGCGCCGATGTGCAGGATGTTGCTTTGCTGCTTCATCACCTGGACACCTACCTTGGTCACCTCCGAAGGCAATAGCGCGGTGGCGCGGCTCACGCGGTTCTGTACGTTCACGGCGGCAAGATCGGGGTCGGTGCCTTGCTCAAAGTAAACTTGTATTGAGACATCGCCCGAGGCCGAGGCCGAACTGGTGATATAAGTCATACCCGGAACACCGTTGATGTTCTCCTCGAGTGGCTGTACCACCGACTTCATGATGGTGTTGGCATCGGCACCGGTGTATGATGTCGAGACGCGAACCGTTGGCGGCGCGATGTTCGGGTATTGCTCGATGGGCAGCGTGCTCATGCAGATGATGCCCACGAGTGTGATGACAATCGATATGGCGCATGCCATCACATATCGGTTGATGAAGATGTTATTCTTCATGTTTTAATTCTCTTTTTTGGCTTCTGCAGGGAATAAGACTTGCTGACCTTCTTGCAAGTTGTTGGCTCCGACAGTAACGATGCGGTCGCCCACATTCAGGCCCTCTTTCACAATGAGGTCCTTGCCATTGCCGGCATCGGTCGTGATCACGGTGACGGCTGTAGCGGTACTGTCGGGTTTCACTTTATAGACCAGCGACTTGTCTTGCAAGCGAACGACAGCGGTCTGCGGAATCACCATCACATCCTTGCGGCTCAGCGGCAGCACTACGGTTCCTTGGATACCCGAATACAGATGGCCGTCAGGATTGGGGAACGTGGCTTTGCAGGCCAGCGAACCCGTGGCTGCGTCAACTACACCGGTCAGACTGGAGATGCGTCCCTTCTGCGGATACTCAGTACCATTCTTCATGACAAATGTCACATCGGGCAGCTCGGCAAGGTATTTGGCCTTGTCGCTTTGAGAAGCGCCTGATGACACGCCCGCTTCGATAATCGATTCAGGAACCGAGAACCATGCCTCCATCTGACGGTTGCCGCTGACGATAGTCAATTGGGTCATCGGAGTCACCTGGTCGCCAGCATTGACTTCAATCTCACCCACGACACCCGATACCGGAGAGGTGAGCGTACAGAAGCCCAGGTTCACGCGGGCACGGCTCACAGCAGCTTGCGCTTGGGTGACCGATGCCTTGGCCTGACCTACCGACGCTTGCGCCTGTCGATAAGTGTTCAGTGAGTTCTCGAGCGTATAGCTACTCACTATTTTCTTGTCAAACAGATTCTTGTTGCTGTCATATTCCAGTTTGGCACTGTTGGCTTGTGCCTGTGCGGCCGACAGATTTGCCTGGGCTGCCTGGAGGTTGGCTTGTGCTGATTGCAGTTCACTCTGAGCGTTGCGCGAGTCAATGACAAACAGGACTTGTCCACGGCTCACCTGCTGGCCTTCGGTTACGCAGATGCGCATCAACTGGCCGCTCACTTGTGGTGAGATGGTCACGTCGGCCTGGCCTTTCATCTTGGCGCTGAATTTGACGGGAATCTCAATGTCACTCTTTGTGACGGTCATCGTCTCAAATGATGACGGAGTCTCTTTGGGAATGTCCACTCCGCACGTCGCCAGACAGGCGGCGATGAGCAACAGAGCGCTTAACTTCAGAATTTGACTTTTGGCTATCATAATATTGGGAAGCTATAATTTATGGCAAAAGATGATATGAAAAATCCTTGTCACACAAGTGCGACTGGCAGGATGTGGGTTGTAGTATTTTGAAAAACAGGTTATTATGTAGATTGTTCATTTTGGCGCCATTGACATGTCAATACCAGATTATAAACGACAATAAAGCCAAAATAATCAGTTTAATTTATAATGGGTGCAAAGATAAGCCTTTTTTTTATATTATTAGGTGTAATCATCTATTTTTTATGTTAAAATATTTTGTTTGCTTAATAAGTGTGAGCAGGGTGTTTTTATATTAATGGTTATGGTTCTAGAAATCAAATCGTCATTTTTTTTGCGAATCACTTGGATATTTGAATTTTTTCAGTAATTTTGGGGCGATTTATTGCTTCAACCTATTTACTCACTTTAATTTTTTGCTTTATGAAGAAATTCTTACTTTTGGCTGCGGCTCTCTGTACAATGGGCATGTCCGCACAACAAACACTCACCATCTATGAAGATGCAACCAGCACCGACTATTCTTTGCCTGTTTTTGCTGCCTTTCACATTGGATATGTAAAAGCACAGATGATTTATCCTGCTGATATTCTCACCGACTTACAGGGAGTCAATATCATTGGGTTCAAGTTCTATCCGCAGAATGGTCTAGACTTTGAGGGTGGTGAGTTGCAGTTGAGTTTGGGTACGACCGAAACTACTGCTTTCATCAGCACTAATGGAGTTATCGAGAATCCTGTGACTGGCCTTACTGTTGTCGCTACCACTGTCCCCGTTAAGAATGCTGAGATCCTGGAGTTCACTTTTGACACCCCATACAAGTATGAGGGCGGCAACCTCTGCCTGCAGACCTTAGTGACCGAGAGTGGCACCTTCGGCAACACGTGCTTTTTTGGTGTGGAGACCGATGATAACGTCAGCTTTGAATATCATGAAACCGAATACCAATACGGGGGTGGCCCCGTTAAATTCCTTCCCAAGATGACCGTAGTCTACACCGTGGAGGAGCCGGTAGAACCTGTATACTATGTTGTGGGCGGATTCAACGGCTGGAGCCAGCAAGAAGGAATGGTTGAGATTGGCGAGGCTGGTGCCTCTATCACCGTCGAGGCTCAAGACCTCAACAATCCTGATGACCAGAACCAGGAATTTAAGATCATCACTGCTGCTCAGGACGGTGGCTGGATCTGGTACGGTGGCCAAGATGCAAACGGAGCTGGTTTCTTCGGCATAACCGAGGAGCTACTGGGTCAACCCATCACTCTCGACGACGGTACTGCTCCCGCTGTCCAAAACTTCCGTTTGCCCGCAGCTGGCACTTACACGATTAAGCTCGTCCAGGAACGCAACGAAGTTGAAGGTTTGAAGATGGTTGTTACTAAGGAAACCGTCACCGCCATCGATAACATCAAGAGCGATGTCAAGGGTGACAACAACTACTACAACCTGATGGGTCAGAAGATGAACGGCAACAACCTGCCCGCCGGCATCTACATCCACAAC
>JAFZAK010000091.1 GCA_017557285.1 Muribaculaceae bacterium | reverse complement strand
TGGCTTGCCGACTACTACCTTTGCTCAATGGGCGAGGTTTACAAGGCTGCGGTGCCCAGCGGACTGAAGGTGGAGAGTGAGACCTACATCAGCGCGAACCCTGACTTTGAAGAAGAAACGCCCGGCAGCTTAAGTGACCGCGAGAAAGTTGTGCTGGACTTCACCACGCAACGCGGACGCGTGCAGATTACCGAACTCGCCAGTGCGACGGGGTTCAAGAACGTGGAGCACACGGTGAGCCGTCTGATTGAGCGCGAGGCCTTGCATGTGAGTGAGCGCGTAGTGGACAACTATCGCCCCAAGACCGAGACTTGTGTGCGGTTGACCAGCCGTCACGGCGATGAGGCGAGTCTACACGCCTTCTTTGACCAGGTTCATCGCGCCCCCAAGCAAGAGAAACTGCTGATGGCGTATCTAGACCTGTCGCACTGGATGGGCGACGCGGAACCTCGCGAGGTAAGCAAGGAAGCGTTGCTCAAGCGCGCCGATGTGAGTCAAGCGGTACTTGCCGCCGCCGTGCAACGCGGCATGTTTGAGACCTACAAGAAGGCTATCAACCGCTTTGCCATGCTTGGCAACAAACTCATTGACCCTCCTGCACTCACCGCAGAACAACGCCGTGCCTACAGCGAGATACACGCCTGTTTTCGTGAGAAAGCCATCACGCTGCTCCACGGCGTGACCAGCAGCGGCAAGACCAGCATCTACATGCATCTGATCAAGGATGCGCTGGCATTGGGCAAACAGGTACTCTATCTGGTGCCCGAAATTGCCTTGACCACACAGCTGACGCGCCGTCTCAAGGCAGTCTTTGGCGACCGCCTTCTCATTTATCACAGCAAGTTCAGCGACAACGAGCGTGTGGACATCTGGAAGCAGTTGCTTGACTCGAGTGACCCGTGCGTGGTCATCGGCGTGCGTTCGTCGGTCTTCCTGCCCTATTCCAACCTGGGTCTAGTGATTGTCGACGAGGAGCACGACACAAGCTACAAGCAGAGCGACCCCGCCCCGCGTTACAACGGCCGCAACGCCGCCATCATGCTGGCCCAGATGCACGGCGCAAAAACGCTGCTGGGCAGCGCGACACCCGA
This sequence comes from Muribaculaceae bacterium, assembly GCA_017557285.1. Classification (GTDB taxonomy): domain Bacteria; phylum Bacteroidota; class Bacteroidia; order Bacteroidales; family Muribaculaceae; genus Sodaliphilus. Next base: position 22,037 of record JAFZAK010000091.1, on the reverse strand, counting down.
CATTGGCGTATATTACCGCGCTGTCAACGGGCAGTACGGACTGGTGCAACTGCTCACAAGATATGAGGACATCGAGATGCCGCGTGTCAAGGTGATTGACACTAAACAAGCGCGTCGCAAACGCGAGATGCACGGCCTTTTCTCACAGGAACTTATCAGTGACTGCCGCCAAGCCCTGAATGCCGGCGAGCAGGTTATTCTGTTCCAGAACCGCCGTGGCTATGCGCCGATGGTGCGTTGCAAGGAGTGCGGATGGGTGCCCAAGTGCGAAAACTGCGATGTGTCGCTGACTTACCACAAGAACACGCGTTCGCTCACATGCCACTACTGCGGCCACACCCTGACGCTACCCAACATTTGCCCAGCGTGCCAGATGCCGGGCATCGAAATAGTGGGCTACGGCACCGAACGCATCGAGGATGACGTTGACCAAGCGTTCCCTGGCGAGAAAATATCTCGTATGGACCTAGACACGACGCGCAGCAAGTCGAGTTATGACCGCATCATTGACGAGTTCTCGTCCCACAAGACCAACATCCTGGTGGGCACGCAGATGGTAACCAAGGGTCTTGACTTTGACCAGGTGAGCCAGGTGGGCGTGCTCAATGCCGATACGATGATCAGTTTTCCCGACTACCGTTCGCATGAGCGTGCGTTCGACATGCTAGAGCAGGTGGCTGGTCGTGCCGGACGCGCTCACAAGCAAGGCCAAGTAATCCTCCAAACCAGCGACCCTTCACATCCGGTTATCGGCTTTGTCGAGCGTCACGACTACGAGGGGTTCTACCAGCACGAACTCGCCGAACGCAAACAATTCCACTACCCCCCGTTCGTGCGGCTCATCAATATCTACCTCAAGCATCGCGACGACGCATTGCTGGGCGAAGTGGCTGTACGCTATGCCACGTTACTGCGTCACACCTTCGGCAGCCGCGTGCTGGGTCCTGAACGCCCCATCGTAGCACGCATCCAGAACCTGTATATTCGTCAAGTGGTAATGAAGATTGAACAACAAGCGTCCATGTCTAAGGTCAAGGCAATTCTGCGTCAACTCTACGAGCAGATGCTTGAGATCGACGGGCGAATGAAGTCGGTACGGCTCTACTACGATGTCGACCCCATTTAGAAGTTGAGCAGGGAAAAACGGTGGCGAGCCTTGCTGGCTCGGCAGTATTCGAAATGCCACCATTCGCGGCTATAGGTCAAGAAACCATTGTCGGTAAGCACCTTGCGCAGCAATCGACGATTATTCATTGCTTGTAGGGTGATGCGCCCGCGCTTGACGAGTTGCTTCTCACCCGTGATGTGCGCATCGGCTGTGAAAGTATCGAAGGGCGTCCCCATATCAACGGGACGCCCTTTGTATGTGAGGCTGATATCCAGTGCTACTCCATAATTGTGCGGTCCACCATGACGTGGTGGTGCCACATAGTTCACCCCTACCGTACCTTGCACAGCCTTCCACATCTTGCGCTGGACGCTCATGGGACGTGCTGCGTCATAGACGACAAATCCATAGTCCGGATCAATGGCCTGCAATTCTCTGAGGGCTGCCTGGAGTGCCTGCGCCGCAGGCTTCACGAGATAGGCACGCCGAAAATTGCCATACATGCTTTTTCCGGTGAAGTTGTCAGACGTGGAATACTTGAGGTCAACCGTGATGCCCTGCCCTAGCGATGCCAAGTCGACCAATCCCTGCTTGCACATCATGGCATCGTAGTCCACATCTTGCCCCCATAACAACAAGGGCAAGCAGAATAGGCTGAGACAGAGGGCAAGACACCTGTTCATCGGCATTAATCAAAGATGCCTTCGACGACATCGTCGTGACCTCCGCCACCGCCGCCGTCACCGCCACCACGTCGGCCACCACCAAAGGTGATGGGACCCAGTTCGTCACCACACTCACGGAAGTCCTTGGGGAAGACAAACTTGGTAGACTGGTTATAGGGCAATTGGCTGTCGGCATAGACACTCTTCATGTACAGTCCCAGGATGGGCAGTGCCGCCTCGGCACCCTGTCCCATTGCCGTGCTCACAAAGTGGATGAATCGCTCTTCACCACCGACCCATACACCCGTGACCAGTTCAGGCGTGAAGCCCATGAACCAACCGTCACTGTTGAAGTTGGTGGTACCTGTCTTGCCGCCCATCTCAGCCTTGATGCCGTACTGCGAGCGCAATCGCGCACCAGTACCATGGTCGACAACGCTCATCAGCATAGAGAGCATCTTCAGGTAAGTGTCCTCGCTCATAATCTCAGTTTGTTGAGCATTGAACTCAGCCACCACATTTCCCTTGTTGTCACAGATGCGGGTAACATAGATGGGCTCGACACGCATGCCGCCATTGGCGAACGCCGAGTAGGCGGCAACCATCTCGCGCACGGTGATTTCGCTGATGCCCAAGCTGAGCGATGGCACCTCTTCGAGGTGGCTGGTGATGCCGAACGAGTGCATCCACTTGGCAAGTTCTGATGGCGAGTATACAGGATATCCTCGTTCCTCAATCCAGTTGGGACGCGTGCCACGCATGAAGCCTGCCGAGATGGAGTTGGTCGAGTGGGTCAACGCCTGTTTGAGCGTCATAGTTCCGCCAACCCCTTTTGGATTCCACAAATCGTTGTACCAATGGATGTTGGGTGCTCCTCCGGGTCGCATCGAACATGGCGTTAGCCCGAAGTCGTTGATGGCCTTGGAGTATACGAAGGGTTTGACGGTCGATCCGATCTGACGGCGACCGGTCGAGACCATGTCATACTTGAAGAATCGGAAGTCTGGACCACCGACGTATGCCTTGACATGACCTGTGACGGGATCCATCGACATCATGGCGCAACGAAGGAACGACTTGGTATAGAGCAACGAGTCGTAGGGTGTCATCGTCGTTTCATAGTCACCATCGTAACTGAAAAGCTTCATCTGCACGGGAGTGCGGAAGTTGCTCATGATTTCGTTCTCGTTCATGCCCTGTTTCTTGAGCACACGGTATCGCTCGCTGCGCTTGATGGCATTGTTGATGAGCGCCTGCTTCCCCGCCGCACTGAGCTCTGCGCGGTTGTTGGTATAGGGGTTCTTGGTACCACCGCGCTCGCGCAAGAATGCGGGCTGGAGCGTCTTGCTCATGTGCTGCTTGACTGCCTTCTCGGCATATCCCTGCATACGCTCGTCAATGGTGGTGTAGATTTTGAGGCCGTCGCTGTAGATGTCATAGTGAGACCCATCCGCCTTGGTGTTCTTTTGGCACCAGCCGTAGAGCGGGTTGACTTCCCATGCGGTGGAGTCGTCGATATAGGCCTGGCGGTTCCACGAGGGGTAGTTGTTGGGGTCGGGTTTCTTGGCGGTCATCACGCGTCGCAGCTCTTCACGGAAGTAAGGTGCCAAACCATCGTTGTGGTCCACCTTGTGATAACTGAGCACAAGGGGTGTCTGCTTGACCGCGTCGCAGTCGGCTTGGCTGATGTATCCTTCCTTAGCCATCTGGTCAAGCACCACGTTTCGGCGCTCGCGTGTGCGCTCGGCATGGCGCAGGGGGTTAAAATAGCTTGGGTTCTTGCACATGCCCACCAGTGTAGCCGACTCCTGCAGGTTTAGCTGCGATGGATCCTTGCCAAAGTACACCATTGCCGCTGTCTTAATGCCCACAGCATTGTTGAGGAAGTCAAACTGGTTAAAGTACATCTTGATGATTTCGTCCTTGGTATAGTACCGCTCGAGTTTGACGGCGATCACCCACTCGATGGGTTTCTGCAAGGCCCGTTCAAAGATGTTGCTCGACTCGGGCGAGTAAAGCTGTTTTGCCAGCTGCTGGGTGATGGTCGATCCACCACCAGCGCTCTTCTGCCCCATGATGACGCGCTTGATGAGGGCACGCCCGATGGCCTTGACATCGATACCCGAGTGATCCTCAAATCGCGCGTCCTCGGTGGCGACAAGGGCATCGTGCAAATATGGCGACAATTGGTCAAAGTCGACGTAGACACGGTTACCCTTGCTGCGGTAGTATCGTCCCATCTCCTCGCCTCCAGCGGCGTAGATGGTCGAGGCGAACTTGTCGGTGGGGTTCTTGAGTTGGTCAATCTCGGGCATATAGCCGATAATGCCGTTATAGATAAGGACAAACAAGAGCAACAGCAATGCGGCCACCCCGCCAAAGACCATCCACATGCGTTTCACAATCTTGGCGTTATGCCGAGCCCGCTCGGCTTTCTTCATATTCGTTTTACCCATAGTCGAGTGAATTAGACGTTACAAAGTTACCCAAATTCGGTAATAAAGCGCAAATATACAACTTTATATGGAAATAAGCGCAAAGAAACCCGTAAAATTTCTTTTAAAGCGATTTTTTCAGTAACTTTGCGGGCAGACAACTTGTTTGCTCGAATACTAAGAAACATGAAACAGAACTGGAGACCGGGGAATATGATTTACCCCTTGCCGGCGTTACTGGTTAGCTGTGGCTCGTCGGCCGAAGACTACAACATGCTCACTGCGGCATGGACTGGCACCTTGTGCAGTGACCCTGTGATGTGCTACGTGTCGATTCGTCCCGAACGGCACAGCCACCACCTGATTGAGCGCGACATGGCGTTCACGCTGAACCTGACCAATCGCGCCTTGGCCCGTGCCACTGACTGGTGCGGTGTGCGCAGCGGTCGCGACTGCAACAAGTGGGCCGAGATGGGTCTTACACCAGTGCCAGGTGTGACAGTGTGCTCACCTTATATCAAAGAAGCCCCTGTGAGCCTGGAATGCCAAGTGCAAGACATTCTGCGGCTGGGCAGCCATGACATGTTTATCGCAAAAGTGCTGAACGTCATCGTCGACGAGGAGTTCATCGACCCAGATACAAACCGCCTGGACCTGAAGAAGGCCGACCTGATCACCTACTGCCACGGCCACTACTACAGTCTGGGCGAAGAGCTGGGCCACTTCGGGTGGACAGTGAAGAAAAAGTCCAATGCATAATGCACAATGAGCGGACGTGTATCCACAAAAAATTATAAATTCTTAATTCTTAATTCTTAATTAATTTGTACCTTTGCGGCGATATTTGAAAATTCAACCTTTTAATAACATAAAACAAGACATGGAAAAAGATCAAGAATTGTTCAACATCATCGAGAAAGAGCATCAACGTCAATTGCACGGCATGGAGCTGATCGCTAGCGAGAACTTCGTGAGCGAGCAGGTGATGCGTGCCATGGGCAGCTGCCTTACCAACAAGTATGCCGAGGGCTATCCTGGCCACCGCTACTATGGCGGTTGCCAGTGTGTCGACGAAGCCGAGAATCTGGCTATCGACCGCATCAAGCGTCTATTTGGCGCCGAGTACGCCAACGTGCAGCCTCACTCAGGCGCACAAGCCAACATGGCTGTGTTCATGGCATGCCTCAAGCCAGGTGACAAATTCATGGGCCTGAACCTTGCCCATGGTGGCCACTTGTCGCACGGCAGCCCTGTGAATTTCTCGGGACTGGTGTTCCAACAGTGCGAGTACAACGTGCGCCCCGACACCAACGAGGTGGACTATGACATGATGGAGGAGGTTGCCCTGCGTGAGCACCCGAAGTTGATTGTGGGTGGCGCAAGCGCCTACAGCCGCGAGTGGGACTATGCCCGCATGCGCGCCATCGCCGACCAGGTGGGTGCCCTGCTGATGATTGACATGGCTCACCCTGCCGGCCTCATCGCCGCTGGCTTGCTTGAGAACCCGCTGAAGTATGCCCACATCGTCACATCGACGACCCACAAGACACTGCGTGGCCCACGTGGCGGTATCATCCTGCTAGGCAAAGACTTTGACAATCCTTGGGGCAAGACCACCAAGAAGGGTGTCATCCGCAAGATGTCGTCACTGCTCGACAGCGCCGTGTTCCCCGGCGTGCAGGGCGGTCCTCTGGAGCACGTCATCGCCGCCAAGGCTGTCGCCTTTGGCGAGGCATTGACCCCTGGCTTCAAGGAGTATCAAATCCAGGTGAAGAAGAACGCCCAGGCATTGGCTCAGGCACTGGTCGACAAGGGTTACAAGATTTGCACCGGTGGCACTGACAACCACAGCATGCTGGTCGACCTTCGCACCAAGTTCCCCGAGCTGACTGGTAAACTTGCCGAGCAGGCTCTGGTTGCAGCCGACATCACCGCCAACAAGAACATGGTTCCGTTTGACGATCGCTCAGCGTTCCAGACCAGCGGTCTGCGACTGGGCACACCTGCCATCACCACGCGTGGTGCTAAGGAACCGTTGATGGGCGAGATTGCCGAGTTGATCGACACTGTGCTTCACGCTCCCGAGGACGAGCAGGTCATCGGCAGTGTCCGCGCCAAGGTCAACAACATCATGAAGGATTATCCGATGTTTGCCTGGTAAATCCGGGTTAAGGGTTGTGGATTAAGGGTTAGGGTTTTTCCCTTGCTTCGCAACCCTAATTATGGCCGTTGCAATGATTTGCAGCGGCTTTTTCGTTAAATAGAGTTAAATATAGGGAAAAATGGAGGATAATTCTCCATCCTCTATTCTCAATTCTCAAATTATTAGTACTTTTGCACCCGCATTTTTCCAAAAGGCACGATTAAGTGTGGCGCACGGGTGCGCCGCCGCCGTATGGGCCAAACATTGTAAACACATTAAATTATAATGTACGCAATTGTAGAGATTCAGGGACAGCAGTTCCGTGCCGAGGCTGGCAAGAAGTTGTATGTCCACCACTTGACCACCGACGTTAAGGAGGGTGACACCGTAGAGTTTGACAAGGTCCTCCTGATTGACGCCAACGGCGCAGTGAAGGTAGGCGCTCCGACCGTAGAGGGCGCAAAGGTTGTTTGCGAGGTGAAGGCTCCCCTCGTGAAAGGTGAACACGTGATTGTCTTCAAGAAGAAGCGTCGCAAAGGCTACCGCCGTCTGAACGGCCACCGCCAGCAGTTCACTCAACTTGAGATTAAGGAAGTCATTGCTTAACCCCTAAAAATTGTATCGATTATGGCACATAAAAAAGGTGTAGGTAGTTCGAAGAACGGCCGCGAGAGCGAGAGCAAACGTCTCGGCGTGAAGATTTTTGGAGGTCAATTTGCAAAGGCCGGCAACATCATCCGCCGCCAGCGTGGTACCGTCCATCGCCCGGGTTTGAACGTGGGCATGGGTCGCGACCACACGCTGTATGCGCTGATTGACGGCACCGTTCAGTTCCAGCACCGCGCCGGTCACACGTACATCAACGTGCTTCCGGTTGCCGCTGAGGAGCAGAACTAAGTTCATTCGTCCGACTGGGCGAGTGGCTTGCAGAAGAAGCAAGAAAAACATAGCGATTTTGGGTATCAAATCCCGAAATCGCTATAATTTTTTGTTTTTTCACAAAAAAAATATGGAAAACATTTGCCGTGTGAAAAATATTATCTACCTTTGTAGACTGAAAATAAAAAAACAAATCATTTATAAACCATTTTTTATTATGAAAAAAACTATCTTGAAATCGCTGTTGTTGGGCGCAGCCGCCCTCACAGCTCTGACTGCTTCCGCTGCTACTGTGGAAATCGAGATTGCTGACATCGAGGTTCAGCCAGGCGGTTCTTTTGCATTGGCAAATGTCTATGCCAATCATGACAACTACTTTAGCGCCATCGAGCTCCACTTCGCGCTGATTGACGGCATCTCGTTTATGGCTGCAGCACCCAAAGACGAAGACATGACTCAACCTTGGCCCATGGGTGGCATCCCCGAGATTGAAGAAGTTCCCATCAAATGGTCTCCTTCTTACAACACTGACAATGTGAACAATGAGTTCAAAATTGTCTGCAAGTTTGACGAGAACAACCTTGATGGTGTTGTAGCATACTTCCCTCCCGGTCGCACTTTGCTTTGCCGTCTTGCAGTGAAGGCTGCTGCTGACTTCACGGGTGCAACGCTCCACTTGAACTATTGCAAGACCGACTACTCTGATCCAGGTGCTCCCACTTTCGTTGGAATCGCAGAGTGCTCTAACGTGGACGTTTGCAACATCACAGTTCCCGCAACTGGCACTCCGCTTGCCGAGATCGTTGCTAGTGGTGTTGACAACACTGAGTATACTGTTGCCGACGCTCTGCACATTGCAGCCAAGGCTCCAAATTGTGTATTCGTTACCGACGGCCAGGGCAATTGGATGAAGGTTGCTGCCGAGGGCGATATCTTGAACAACCTGCTTGCTTGGGACGACATTAAAGCGGGCACATTGATTGGTACTTTGAGCGAGGCTAACTGCAACCAAACGCTGACCGTGACCAAAGCTGCCACCGAGGCCACTACTCCGGTTACCGCCGAAATCACCGCTTGGAATTTGGCTCAGGATGATCCTGCAGGCGCACAGTACCACTTTGCACCGAAGACCAACGAGGTTATCAAACTGGAAGGCTACTGGTTCAACGGCGAATTCCGCGGCTACTCCAACAACACTGGCCAAAGCGTAACTGCCGACATGAGCTGGTGCACTTCTAACACCGCAATGGTCGATGGCCAACTGTACAAGGATGTTGTGAGCGTCGTTCAACTCAAGGCTCCTTGGGACGATGCAACGAAGGTTGCTGCTGACGACGATTTGGCATTCCAGAACTACAAAGTTTACCCGATTACCGTTGAAGATAACAACGTTGTAACCGGTGTTGAGACCCTGAATGGCGACAAGAGCATTGTGAGCGTACAGTATGTCAACGTCGCAGGCCAGGTTGCCAACACTCCGTTCAACGGTGTGAACATGGTTGTCACTCGCTATGCCGACGGCAGCACTGTGACCACCAAGGTCATCAAGTAAACACAACCCCCCTCCACTACTATTCATGAGCAGATTCATGACAATAGTAGCCCTAATAGCACTGGCCAAAATGGCCAGTGCTATTGAGGTTACTACGACCCCTGGCCAGTTGTCGAGCCAGCTGGACGACACTAGCGTCACTACACTCACCATCACAGGCGAGATGGACGCTCGTGACTTCCTGTTTATCGCCAACGAGCTACCCTCTCTGACCTCACTCGACCTGAGCGGTGTCAGCATTGTCGCCTATAGCGACCCGCACCACCCACTTATGGGCACTGTCAACGACTATGCTGCCGGCACGCTGCCCCAGTCAATGCTCATGGGCATGAAACTGGAGAGCATCGTGTTGCCCGACTCGCTGCTCGCCATCGGCAAGGCCGCCTTGGCGGGGTGCGACCATCTGACAGCAATCACCTTTCCCGAGACACTAACCTCGATTGGTGACTATGCTTTCAGCGGCACGGGCTTAGAGGCAGTAACTATTCCTGCTACAGTGACCTCAATTGGTCGCGGGGCGTTTGCTCATTGCTTCTCATTGGCCAGTGTGACGATCGAGGCGACTGACATCGGCGACTGCGCTTTCTTGGGCGACCATCAATTGCAGTCTGTCCTGCTCGGCGAAGCAGTGAAGCGGATTGGAACCGAGGCCTTCCATGACACTGGCATCATGTCACTCGATGCCAGCACAGCCACCGCACTCGACAGTGTGGGCAGTTGGGCTGTCGCAAGCACGCCAGTGACCAGCGTTTCGTTGCCAGCATCAGTAACCGAGTTGGGCGAGGGTGCATTTTTCGGTACCACCCAGCTAACCTCGGCTTCACTTCCCGCGACGCTGGAAGCAATACCCAACTACGCCTTTGCAGGCGGCAGTCTGGTGCTGGGCGACACGTTGCTGCACGAGGGGTTAACGACAATTGGCGACTACGCGTTCTACAATTGGGACAACACGCACTATTTCTTTATCCCCAGCACTGTAACCTATATTGGCACTCGTGCGATGGCCGGCATGATCGGACTTGAACGCATTGATGTAGCAGCTACCACACCACCTGCCTTGGGCGATAGTGTGTGGGCAGGTGTAGATCAACCGTCGGTCAAGTTGGGTGTACCCAACAACGAAGTCATCGATCTATATAGCTCGGCAGAGCAATGGCAGGAATTCTACATCTTGCGTTACTACTTGTTGGGCGATGTCAACGATGACGGAATTGTCGACGTGACCGATGTCAACCTGACAATCAGTTACATGCTGGGCAAGAATCCTGAGGTATTCATCTTCCCCGCTGGCGACATCGACAGCAACAACGTGATTGATGTGACCGATGTCAACGGAATTATCAACATCATCTTGGGCAAGGTAGGCCAAACTACCATCCAGCGTGCGAAGCGCCGCGATCATCGTACGGTACTCACGACCGATGATCTGTTGAGCATCGAGCCTTTCAGCGTCAAGGTGGGTGAGACCCGCACACTTGACATTTACTTGCACAACGGCCAGGACTACAGCGCGATGCAGTTTGACATCACGTTGCCTGACGGTTTGGAGATGGTTAGCGGTTCAGTAACGTCGACCACCCGTTCGGCACATCACTCTCAAATGATGCGCACCTCGGGAACCACCTCGCGCGTGCTGAGCTACTCGATGGATGACTTGGACTTTGCCAACAATGACGATTCACTAGTCCGTTTGCGCGTGCGCGTGACCGACGAGGTGGCATCTGATGCCTGCATCCTGTTGAGCAATGTAGTGTTGACCCATGACCACAAGAGTTATCGTGCTCCCGAGAGCAGCACACCCATTGACAACACAACAGGTGTCGACAACTTGACGCTTGACACTAGCCGCGTTTACGCCACCGGCTCGACCCTAGTCATAGAGTCCTCCGAGGCGACCACTGTCCAAGTGGTGAGTCTAAACGGTATTGTCCGCTTGCTGAATGTACCTCAAGGCCGCAGCGAGTGGAACGAGTTGTCTGGCGGTGTCTATGTAGTTCGCCTGCTAGGCAAGAGCTACAAAGTTTCGCTACAATAGGCTAGCACATGACATGACTCATTACCAGTCGCCCGGTCGTTTGAATCGGGCGGCTGACTATTTTATGCCACGGGGTCACTTTTTTTTCTCATTCCTTCGTTATTTGCAAATAATTAAGTACCTTTGTCGTTTAAAATATAAAGATACGACTCATGCAAAAAATAGTATTTGCCACGCTTTTCACCTTAATGGGATTCTTCGCCTCGGCGCTGAATGTGACCAACTGTCAGCCAGGAGAGTTGCAGCGACATGTACGCAACTGCAACATCACCCAGCTGCAGGTAAGTGGCAGCATCGACGCACGCGACTTCCGGTTCATTGCCGACTCGTTGCGCCATCTGACTGCACTCGACCTGGGCAATGCCACAATTGAAGCCTTCAGCGGCAAGGCATTGTTTGCCAATGTCGAGGAGTATGCTGCTGGCGAGGTGCCCTGCCTTTCGCTAGCCAGCATGCTGGAGTTGACCAATTTCGTTTTGCCATACAATGCCACGCGCTTGGGCGATGGTTGTTTCTCAGGATGCAAGAAGCTCAAGTATGTCCAAATAGTTGACTGTTTGACCCACATCGGCGACTATGCCTTCAGCGGCTGCGAACAACTGGAGACCCTGCTTGTTCCTGAATCCTTGGCTAGCATCGGTGACGGTGCCTTCAGCAACTGCCCCTCATTGGTATCGATCGAGACGATGCCAGAGCTTCCCGGACACACCAGCAGTGGCACTGCCTCGGCCCTACACATTGGTTACCGTGCTTTTGCCAACTGTCCCATGCTGGAGATGATTGTTCCGGGTAAAGAATTGAGCGGCCTTGATGCCGAGGCGTTTGCTGCCACAGGACTTGAGGAACTCAACCTACAAAACCAGGTATCCCTAGCTGCCTTACCCGATTGGGTGTTTTCAGAGAGCGAGTTGAACGAACTCACTTTGCCTTCAAACCTCCAATCCATCGGTGACGGAGCATTGATGGGCGATGATGGCATCAATACACTGACACTGCCTGCCTCTGTCAACTACATCGGCTCGTATGCCATGGCTTATATGACCGGGTTAAAGCAACTGAATAGCAAGCCCACCAATGTTCCCGAGTTGGGCGACAGCGTGTGGTATGGCGTAGAACAGAGCACAGTCAAGCTCAACGTCAGTCCTCAGAGCCTCGCTGCCTACCGTGCAGCCGCCCAGTGGTGCAACTTCTTGATGACCTCACTCCAGCGCGGTGATGTCAATGCCGATGGCTTAGTGGACATTGCCGACGTCAACATCGTCATCAACATCATGCTGGGCAAAGACAGTGCAGACAACTACGATGGCCGCGCCTATCTGACTGAGGGCGACACGGATGTTGACATCGCCGATGTCAATGCCTCCATCAACTTGATGCTGGGCCGCATTCGCGCGATGCGCCTTGCCGCCGAACAGGCAAACCAATAATCTCAGTATCCCATGCGCAGACTCACCTTCACATTATTACTGGTCATGGTGGCGCTCGTTTCGCGGGCCGTCACCGTGCATTGTGAGCCTGGCAAACTGGGCTTATTGCTTACCAGTAACAATGTGACCGAGCTCACGATTACAGGCAAGATGGATGCACGCGACTTCCGCACCCTAGCCGACCGCCTTCGTGGTCTGAGTGTGTTGAACCTGCATGGTGTGGAAGTGCTTGCCTATGATTCAGATGAGGCTTTGTTCTCTAATGTGTACCGTTTCCGTGCCCATGAGATTCCTACCCTGTCGCTTGCCGACATGCCTCAGCTAACGCGCCTCACCCTGCCTTGGCAAGTGACCAGCCTCGGCGAAGGCGCTGTGGCAGCCTGCACCAGTCTAACCGAGGTAACTCTGCCCAAGAACCTCACATACTTGGGCAAGTACTCGTTTGTCGGCTGCACGGCGCTGAAAACGATAGCTTTGCCAGCCATGCTCGTAGAGATCGGCGAGGGAGCGTTCGCCCAATGCACATCGCTGACCAAGGTGACGCTGCAGAACGCTGACATCACTCCCAACGGCGAGAACTCCTCGCCCTATCAGCAAGCCAGTTGCCATCTCACGACGGTGGGTAAGGCTGCTTTTGCCGGCTGCAAAAAACTTACCAGCATCACCCTAGGAAACCAACTCAAAACCATTGGCGATGCGGCATTTGCCGGGACCAAACTGAGCAATGCAAACCTCTCTTCACTTACCGAGTTAACACAAGTTGGTGACTGGGCATATGCACAAACTCCAATCACCACAGCCCAACTGCCCAACCAAACCGAGTTGGGCCGTGGAGCCTTCGTCTTAAACAAGTCGCTCGCCTCCATCAACATCCCCTTCGTACTCGACAATGTGCCGCCACTGCTGCTGGCGGGCAGCGACAAGGTTGCAGAGGTCGATCTGAGTCGTATCTACGTCGACTCGATTGGGGACTATGCCTTTTATAACCTCAATCAAGTACAACAACTCACAATTCCTATCACCACCAAATATGTGGGCACGCGCACCATGGCTGGCATGACCGGCCTACAACAGATCACCACCTATGCCCAGAGTGTCCCTGACCTGGGCGAGGCAGTGTGGCAAGGTGTTGAGCAGGCCAACGTAGTGTTAATGACCCCGAACAATAGTGTGGACTATTACAACAGCGCCGAGCAGTGGCGTGAGTTTAACGTTCAGAGCAATATCATACCTGGTGACGTGAATGGCGACGGGATTGTCGACATTGCCGACCTCAACGCCGTAATTAACTATATGCTGGGTAAAGTCATCGGCACATTCATCTTTGAAGCCGGCGATCTCAACCATAACTGGGTCATCGACATCGCTGATGTCAATGCCGTAATCAATCTGATGTTGGGCCATAGCATGAATGCTCCAAACTTCACACCCGACACAGGCGATGCCCTTGTCATAGACAACTTCGGCATCAACACCAGTGAGCATCACACCATTGATATCCGCCTGGACGACTGTCGCGATTACACCGCAATGCAATGCATCATCCACCTGCCAGACGGCTTGAAAGTGGTTGAAGGAGGGATTCTTTCGGGTCTTCGGGCTCCAAGTCACTCTGTTGTTTCGCAGAGTGACGGCAATGAGGTTGCCATCGTCCTATATGCCAATCCTAATGTAAACCTCGGTGACAATCATGACGATCCCATCCTACAACTGACTGTCACCGCCACTGATGTGTTACCTCCCCAGGCGACCCTGCTTGCCGACCATGTGACAATGGTCACAGCCGACGGCGACAGTTATCACGCCCCAGCCACCACGGCCCTAGTGAGCCGTACGTCAGGCGTGGACCAGGTGTCGTCTAGCACCGACCGGGTGTATGGTGCCAACGGCAGCCTGTACATTGTGGCACAACAGGCTGGTAAAGCCCAACTCGTTGCCCTGAACGGCATGACGCGCACCTTGCGTGTCGAGCCAGGCAACAATGCCTACCACAACATCGACCCAGGCATCTATATTGTGCGTCTGAATAGTATAAGCCATAAAGTTAAACTATAACTGCTGCAAGATGGGGAAGAACAAATTGAAGAAATTTGCCGACATGGAAACGTTCGGTTGCGTGTTCCAGTTCCCATGGGCGACCCTTGAGAGCGAGGGCTGCCCGATGCGTGGCCGCTGGAACGAGGCATACTTCCACAACGACCACCCCATCGTGCTTGAACTAGGTTGCGGCAAGGGCGAATATGCCGTAGGGCTGGGCAAACGCTTTCCCGACAAGAACTACATCGGTGTTGACATCAAGGGCTCACGCATGTGGACTGGTGCCCGCCAAGTCGAAGCCGAGCACTTGCCCAATGTGGCATTCTTGCGCACGAGCATCGAGATTATCGACCGTATGTTCGCCCCTGGCGAGGTGGCCGAGATTTGGATCACCTTTCCTGACCCTCAGATGAAGAAGGTGAACAAGCGGTTGACCAGCACGCGGTTCTTACAGAACTACCGCCACATACTCAAGGACGGCGGTTTGGTACACTTGAAGACCGACAGTCCGTTCTTATACACCTATACGCACGAGTTGGTTCGCGTGAATGCCCTTCCTGTCGAAGTGGACACTGACGACCTGTATCAGAGCGGTATGGCCGATGACATCCTCGAGATTAAGACCTACTATGAGCAGCACTGGCTGAGCCGCGGGTTGACCATCAAATACTTGCAGTTCCACCTGCCTCACGAGGGCGACCTCACCGAGCCCGACATCGACATCGAGCCCGATGGCTACAGGAGCTACCACAGAAATCAAGCCCCCCTCACTCCCCCCTAAAGGGGGGGGGGGAAAATCCGGAGAGGGTAACTAAAAACTAATTCTTAATTCTCAATTCTTAATTAAATAATGACCTTATACCCTGCATTAATCCTTGACGCCTTGCGCACGGTGCGCTATCCGGGCAGTGGCAAAGACATTGTCACTCTGGGCATGGTTGCCGATGATATCCGCATCGACGGTAACTGCGTCTCGTTCTCACTGATATTTGACAAGAAGACCGACCCGTTTATCAAGTCGGTGGTTCGCGCGGCCGAGGTCGCCATCACCACCCACATTGGCGACGCGGTGGATATCCACGGCAACATCGCCGTGAAAGTGCCCGAGGACAATGCCCCAAAAATCACTGACAAGCCCCTACCAGGCGTTAAAAACATCATTGGCGTGAGCAGCGGCAAGGGCGGCGTAGGCAAGAGCACCATCGCCTGCAATCTGGCCGTGGCACTTGCCATGCAGGGCTATCGTGTGGGCTTGCTGGATGCCGATATTTTCGGGCCGTCCATTCCGAAGATGTTCGGTGTGGAGGATGAACAGCTGTTTATGCATGAGGTTGACGGGAAGAATCTGATTATCCCTGCCGAGAAATATGGTGTGAAACTGCTGAGCATCGGCTTTGTCGTAGACAAGGAACAAGCGGTGCTGTGGCGTGGTGCGATGGCCAGTAACGCCCTGAAGCAGCTCATCAACGATGCCGACTGGGGCGAACTTGACTACTTTGTCATTGACATGCCTCCTGGCACAAGCGACATCCACCTGACCCTAGTACAAACCCTGGGCATCACGGGTGCCATCGTGGTCACTACGCCTCAAGAGGTGGCTCTAGCCGATGCCCGCAAGGGTGTGTCGATGTTCCTGGGCGAGCACGTGAACGTGCCTGTGCTAGGCATCGTAGAAAACATGTCGTGGTTCACGCCAGCTAGCCATCCCAACGAGCAGTACTACATCTTTGGCAAGGACGGCGGCAAGAACCTTGCCGAAAAACTGAATGTTGAGCTGCTGGGCCAGATACCACTAGTGGCCGGCATCTGCAAGGGCGGCGACGAGGGAGTGCCTGTGACAATGCAGAACAATGTGTCGGGGGTAGCCTTCCAACATCTGGCCACACGCGTTGTAGCCGCCATCGACCGCCGCAACCAGTCTCTCCCGCCCACCGAACGCGTCATTACACATTCCTGACAATTGACGATTCATAATTCACAGATTATATTTACTCACTTTAAAAACAATAAAATTATGAAAAAAACAACTACCCTTCTCATTTTGGCTGTGATGTTGCTGCTCAATGGCTGCAGCAGTGTGCCCATTACCGGCCGCAAACAGCTTAATCTGGTCAGCGACGAGCAAGTACTCTCGTCAAGTATTGCCAGCTATAACAGTTTTATGACTTCGGCCAAACAGGCCAACGCCATCTCTAAAGACCAAGCCAAGACCGCCCAGGTGATTCGTGTGGGCCAGAAGATTGCTGCCGCTACCGAGGCCTACCTGCGCGCCACCGGCTTGGAAAGTGACATCAAGAACTTCGCTTGGGAGTTCAACCTGGTGAAGAGCGACGAGATGAACGCTTGGTGCATGCCTGGCGGCAAGATTGTGGTCTATGAAGGCTTGATGAAGATTGTCAATAGCGATGACGACCTAGCCGTGGTCTTGGGTCATGAGGTTGCGCATGCCGTTGCCAAGCACAGCAATGAGCGCATGAGCCAACAAGTGGCAGCACAAGCCGGTGCACAGGTGCTGGCGGGTGTTCTTTCGGGGCAAAGCTATCAGACACAGACCATTGCCCAGCAAGTCTATGGCCTTGGCGCACAATATGGCGTGATGCAACCGTTCTCGCGCAAGCATGAGAGCGAGGCCGACAAGATGGGTCTTGTGCTGATGACCATCGCCGGCTACAATCCGCAGAACGCCATTACCTTCTGGCAAAAGATGAGTGCCAACAGTCAGACCAGCGTGCCCGAGTTCCTCAGTTCTCACCCCAGCCATGAGACCCGCATCAAGGACTTGACGAAATGGGTGCCGGAAGTGAAGGCCCAGTACGGCGGGAAGTAATTGTTTGTGGCATGACATTTGCTACTTTAATTCTTGGTTCTTTAAAAACAACGATTATGAAGAAAGCGATTTTATCCCTCGTGATGATGGTGGCAGTGGTGCTTAGCGCGATAGCTGCCGACTATGTGACTGTAACAGGCACCAACGTGCGCCTGCGCCTGCAACCCTCGCTTCAGAGCGAGACCCTTACCACTAGCAAGGGCGTGAACATCCACCCGAAGAAAGGTGAGAAGCTTGAGTGCCTGGGACAAAGTGGCAACTTCTACAAAGTGCGCTACCAAGGCAAGGTGGTGTATATCAGCACACAGTTTGCCAAACCCGACCAGCCCGCCAAGCCCGCCGTGACCAAGCCTGCCGCCAAGGGGCAGCAGTATGTGGTGGTCACCGGTGAAAGCGTGCGTCTGCGCCTGCAACCGTCACTGCAAGCCAAGACCTTGCAACGCAACGGTGCGAATGTACACCCCAAGAAGGGCGAGCGCATCAAACTGATGGGCAGCCAGGGAGACTTCTACCAGGTGAATTACCAAGGCAACTACGTCTTTATCCACAAAGACTTCGCAAAGCCTGAGTGAAGCTATTAGCTATTAGCAATTAGCCGCTGGCGAATTCGCCAGCGGTTAATTATATATTACCGACGCAGCATTGGGCATTAATGGAGAGTGCGCAGGGCGTTGAGGGTGGCGAGGGCGGTGACACCTACATCGGCGAAGACAGCCATCCACAGTGTGGCAAGTCCACAGGCTGCAAGCAGCAGGACAGCAAGTTTGACGCCAATGGCGAACCATACATTCTGTCGGGCAATGCCCAAGGTGCGACGAGCAATGGCGATGGCAGTGGCAATCTTGCCGGGTTGGTCGTCCATAAGCACAACATCGGCTGCCTCAATGGCGGCATCGCTGCCCAATCCGCCCATAGCGATGCCCACGTCAGCACGCGCCAGCACGGGCGCATCGTTGATGCCGTCACCGACAAATGCCAGCCCATTGTGTTTCTGCGCCAATAATTGCTCGACATAGGCTACCTTGTCGTCGGGCATCAGACCGGCATGATAGTCGGTGATGCCCAATTGCTGTGCCACCTCACGCGCCACCTCATCGCGGTCGCCAGTAAGCATGACCGTGCGAAGTATACCCTGTTTATGGAGACTCGCGATAGCGGTTGCTGCATCGTCCTTGACATGGTCGCCCGTGACAATGTGCCCTGCATATTCGCCATTGATGGCGACATGGATGACCGTACCCGCGCCTGTGCAGTGCTCACATTCGTGACAGTGGGCTCCGACAGCATCCATCAAGCGGGTGTTGCCCACGCACACCACATCATCGCCCACACGGGCACGAATACCCTGTCCTGCTATCTCCTCAACCTCGGTAACCACACAGCCGTCGGTAGCCTCGTCGGGGAAGGCAGCCCTCAGTGCTGCACCGATGGGATGTGTGCTGTAATGCTCGACATGTGCCGCCAGGTGCAACAGGTGATGCTCGTCGTAAGTGTCAGGATGGACGGCAGTGACTGCAAATTGACCGTGTGTAAGCGTACCCGTCTTGTCAAACACCACGGTATCCACCTTGCTCAAGATGTCGATATAGTTGGCTCCCTTTATGAGAATACCATGCCGCGATGCTCCGCCGATGCCCCCAAAGAACGACAATGGCACACTGATGACCAATGCGCATGGACATGACACCACCAGGAACATCAATGCCCGATAGAGCCAGGTGGGGAAGGAGTCCATAAAGCTTGACGAGAACAGTGGAGGCACAACTGCCAAGGCTATAGCGGCAAATACCACTATAGGCGTGTACACGCGAGCGAAACGGGTGATGAAAGCCTCACTACCTGATTTGTGCTCACCGGCGTGTTCCACAAGTTCAATGATTTTTGAGACAGTACTCTGCCCAAAGTCGCGTGTAGTGCGCACGCGAATGAGTCCTGACTGGTTGACGCATCCCGAAATGACCTCATCGCCCACGGTGACATCGCGCGGCACGCTCTCACCAGTAAGCGCTACGGTGTTGAGTGCGGTCGTCCCCTCGATAATCACACCGTCCAAAGGCACTTTCTCCCCTGGACGAATGACGATGGTCTCACCCACGCTCACCTGGTTGGGCGCGACAGTCTGCTCCTCGCCATCACGCACCACATGAGCCTGGTCGGGGCGGATGTCCATCAGGTGGGCTATACTGTCACGGCTCTTCCCTTCGGCATACCCCTCAAATAGTTCGCCCACCTGGAAGAACAGCATGACGAAAACTGCCTCAGGGAACTGCGTCTCGGCTCCGGGCAGGAAGCCGATGCAAAGGGCACCAATGGTGGCCAACGACATCAAGAAGTGCTCGTTGAACGGGTCACCGTGCATGATTCCCTCAACGGCCTCCTTGAGCGTCTCATGGCCAATGAGCAGGTAAGGAATCAAGTAAATCAGCAGCAGTTGCCAAGTGGGCAGTTGGAAGCGATGCTCGATATATACGGCCACCGCCAGCAGAATAGCCGTGATGACGATGAGCGCAATCTGATGCTTGAGGTTGTGCTCGTGATGGTGCTCGTGGCAACCCTCACATTCATGATCATGATGATGTTCCATTGTCTAATTATTTTCTGGCGGCAAAGTTAGGGCATTTTTCTTGCAACTGGGTTGCAAAGTAAAGGCCCCGGCAAAACCGAGGCCCACAAAATAGTTTGCAGAGAGCTTATTCAAAGTGCAATGTGTCAGCAAGCAGCGGCTGCGCATGCCATCGCCACGAGGGTGGCTAATATGACGGGAACTAACATGACAGTATAGTTTATAATTTATAGTTCATAGTTTATAGTTCTTACTGGGCGAGGAAATTGGTGTAGATCTTATTCAACTCGTCGGGAGAGACTCCTGCAGCCTTGAGTTGGCTCAGGAAGTAGTCCATTTCGTTATGCATCAGTTGGTCGCGGCGCATGTTCGCGACGGTTTCATGAGCATCGGGTGACACAAAGTAGCCCAATCCACGCTTGGTGTAAATGATGCCATTCTGTTGCAAGTACTCGTAGGTTCGCGCCACGGTGTTGGCGTTGACCTCAATCTGTGCAGCCATCTCCCGCACACTAGGAATCTTGCCGTCGGCCTGGAGATGCCCGTTGAGGACATCATCACCGATGCGGTCAGCGATTTGCAGATAGATGGGTTTATTATCCTTGAAGTTCATCACGACCACCATTTAAGTGAGATAACATCTTTACGCTTCCATAACCACCAAGCCAATGCCCAGTAGACCAGCAGTTGAACGGCCGCAAAAATGGCGAAGCCCATCATGAGGCCCTTTCCACCCATGTGTTCGGCAACCCACAGTGCCACAGTCTGCATGTCGCTGAACACCGAGATACCAATCATCACCACGATGCCCACTATCGTCTCAATGGCATAGATGGCGGCAAAGGTCTTGAGGAACGACAAGCGTGGCCAGATGACACTGCCCAGTAAGTACAGACCCGGACTGGCCAACATACCTATCCACAAGCAAACCTCAAACCATGCTTTGGCAGATTGTGGCCAAAACTCCTGATGAAAAGCAAACTGGTGCAGCATGTTCAAGTAGTTGATGGGGCCCGGCACGTTCTCACCGGCGCTCCAAGGCCACAACACAGCGATACGTGTCAGGTCGGCTAACTGAGCACAAATGGGGAAAACCACAATGAACCCCAGCACATAGATAGTGGCATTGACCAGGAATTTCTCCAGAGTCGATGAGGGTGAAGTAAGCAACTCGATGCGGCCAGTCTTTGTCTTCAGTCCACGGAAGGCGAGCGAAGCAATGATGATGCCAGCAAAGCCAAACACCATATAGACGAAGACATAACGTAGCATCACTACTGAAGCGGCTGTTTCATCACCAGTAATAAGGTTGCCCAATATCATGAATATAGCCATCACACCATAGATGGCAATCACCGAGAACAGCAGAGTGCGCCAGTTCTCCACAACTTCCTTGCGCAGCGCAGCAACGAAGCGTTTCCAATCGAATATCTGATTTTTCATCTTACTTTAAATTGAGAATTGAAAATTGAGAATTGGGAATCACTGCTCAAACAATTGAGCGACAAGCTGGGGTTGCTGGAGGGTGGCGTTGAAAAGCATCTCCAGGTCGACTTGTGTCTCCTCGCCTTCGTTGGCAGGAACCACCACAAACGTGCCCATAACACCTGCTTGCGCCAACAAGGGTTTGTCTCCCTCACGCATGGGGCGAAATGCCAAGCGGGTGGAAACCTCGGTGAGGCTGGCATTGAGTAACACGCGGCTTTGGTCGATGATGGTCACATGATCAAGCACCTGCTCGATGTCGCGCACCTGATGGGTCGAGAAGAGCATCAACTTCTCATCGCTCATACCTTGAGCGACAATTTTGCGAAATTGGCTCTTGCTAGGGATGTCCAGGCCATTGGTCGGCTCGTCCATGATCAGCACCTGAGTGTTGGTGGCTAGGGCGAAGCTCATGAACACTTTTTTCTTCTGTCCCATCGAAAGTGACTGCAGCTTGACATCGTGTTCCATCTCGAAGATGTCAAGGTAGCGGTTCATGTCATCGTTGCTGAAACGAGGGTAGAAGGGGGCATTGATGCTCACAAACTGTGACAAAGTAGTGTTGGGCAGTTCAAACTCCTCTGGTACGAGAAACATGTCGCTGAGGGTCTTGGGCAGGCGACGGCGTACATCCTCTCCATCGAGTGTCACCATTCCTGCGGCAGGCGTGAGCAGACCAGTCATCAGATAGATGAGTGTGGACTTGCCTGCTCCATTCTTTCCAAGCAAGCCATAGACACTGCCAGGATGCAAATCTAGCGAGAAGTCGCGGAACAATTCGCGATTGGGCTTGCGATAACTAAAGGATAAGTCTTTAATCTGTAGCATATTGTTAGTAATTTGGGTTAGTGTTTTAGTGTACCACTTAACTAGTACACTGC
>JAFZAK010000009.1 GCA_017557285.1 Muribaculaceae bacterium | reverse complement strand
TCACGAGCCTTGCCCAGAAGTTCGAAAGCTACGGGCTGAATCACGCCCTCGCGTTGCTCTGCAAAAACGAATACGTTCTTATAATCTTTCTTATCCATAGCAATGTCGTTTTAGATGATGTGTTTCTCTTTCAGTTTATTGATAATCAGCTCGACAGCCTCTTCCTCACTGACTTCATGGAGCTCACCAGGAGCTTTCATGGCCTTGGGGAACGACTGGAACACCTTGGTGGGCGAGCCGGCGAGACCCAACTTGGTCTCCTCAACATCAATCTTGTCGGCGCTCCACACCTCGACCTCCTTGTCATAGGCTTCCATGATGCCAGCAACGCTCATGTAGCGCGGCTCAAAGGCCGACGCCAACACAGTGAGCAAGCACTTGCCTTCAACTTCAAGCACTTGTGTGCTGTCTTCGTTCTCCTTGTGCACCAACAGGTTACCATTTTCCAGACGCTTAGCGTCGGCAACATAGGTTATCTGCGGGAGTCCGAGATGCTCGGCCAACTCAGGACCCACTTGGGCGGTGTCACCGTCGATGGCCTGACGGCCAGCGATAATCAGGTCATAGTCCAATGTGCGGCACAAACCCGACAAGGCATAAGAGGTTGCCAATGTGTCGGCACCCGCAAACTTGCGGTCACTGAGCAGGATGGCGCGGTCAGCACCCATGGCATACGCCTCACGGAGCATCACGTCGGCCTGGGGAGGACCCATCGAGATGACTGTCACGTGAGCACCAAACTCATCTTTCATGCGCAGGGCCAGTTCGAGGCCGCCCTTGTCATCGGGGTTCATGATGCTGGGCACGCCCTCGCGAATCAAGGTACCCTTCACGGGGTCGATCTTGATCTCAGTTGTATCAGGAACTTGCTTTAAACAAACGATGATATTCATATTCCTTCAGTGCTAATTATTTAAACAAATGCCCGGCGATGACCATGCGCTGCACCTCGGACGTGCCTTCATAAATCTCGGTAATCTTAGCGTCGCGCATCATGCGCTCGACGGGATATTCACGCGTGTAGCCATAGCCACCATGGAACTGGACAGCCTTGGTGGTCACTTCCATCGCGGTCTCGGCGGCGAAGAGCTTCGCCATGGCTGCGTCGGCCGAGTAGGGGAGTCCCTTGTCCTTTTTCCAGGCGGCACTGCGAACCAGCAGGCGGGCGGCCTCGACCTTGGTCTTGAGGTCAGCCATCTGGAACTGCGTATTCTGGAACTTGGCGATGGGCTTGCCGAACTGCTTGCGCTCCTTGGTGTACTTCACGGTCTCGTCCATGGCACCTTGGGCGATGCCCAGTGCCTGCGAGGCGATGCCGATGCGGCCACCGTCGAGTGTCTTCATGGCGATGCTGAAACCCTTGCCTAGCTGACCCAGCAGGTTCTCTTTTGGAACGATGCAGTTTTCAAAAATCAACTCGCAGGTTGCACTGCCACGGATACCCATCTTCAACTCCTTCTTGCCGATGCTGAAGCCCGGCATATCGCGCTCGACAATGAACGCCGAGATGCCCTTGGTACCCTTGCTCTTGTCGGTCATTGCCATAACGATGAACACGTTGGCATAGGACGCGTTGGTGATGAAAATCTTCGAACCATTGAGCACCCAGTGGTCACCAGCGTCGACAGCGGTAGTCTGCTGCATTGCGGCATCGGTACCGGCATTGGGCTCGGTCAGACCGAAAGCGCCAATCCACTCGCCCGAGGCAAGTTTGGGCAGGTATTTCATCTTCTGCTCCTCGGTGCCGTGCTCCATGATGGGTGCCATGCACAACGAGGTGTGAGCCGAGAGGACAACGCCGGTAGTGGCGCACACTCTCGATAGTTCCTCGACGGCCATGATGTACATCTGTACCGTGCCGCCAGCGCCGCCATACTGTTTGGGAACAGGAATGCCCATGATGCCCAACTTGCCCATCTTTTCGACGGTCTCAATCGGGAAGCGCTCCTGCTCATCGACTTCGGCGGCCAAAGGCTTGACTTCGTTCTCAGCAAACGAGCGAATCATCTGCAGGAACAGTTGCTCTGTCTTTGAATAGCTAAAATCCATATATTCATTTTTAAGAATCGAGAGCCAAGAATCAAGAATCAGGCTGCATATTCATAAAGAAAGCTTGGTTCCTGATTCTCGTGGCTCGCATCTGATTAGTACTTATAGAAACCTTGACCGGTCTTGCGTCCTAGCAGGCCGGCACGCACCATCTTGCGCAGCAGCGGATGAGGACGGTACTTCGGATCGCCAAACTCGTTGTAGAGCACCTCCATGATGGCAAGGTTCACGTCATTGCCAATCAGGTCGGCGAGTGCAAGCGGGCCCATTGGATGGTTGGCGCCCAGCATCATGCACTTGTCGATGTCCTCGGCGCTAGCGATGCCGTCGGCAAGAATGCCCACTGCCTCGTTAATCATCGGGATGAGGATGCGGTTCACGACAAAGCCTGGAGCCTCGTTGACGGGAACGGGGGTCTTGCCAATCTGCGTGGTCAGGTCGACGATACATTGTGCAGTCTCGTCGCTGGTAAGTTGGCCCTTGATGACCTCAACCAGTGCCATGCGGTCGGCGGGATTGAAGAAGTGGCAACCGATAAACTTGTCGGGACGGCTGGTCACGGCGGCAATCTCGGTGATTGAGAGCGATGACGAGTTGGTGGCAAAGATGGTCTCGGGCTTGCAAATCTTGTCGAGCTCGGCGAACACATCCTTCTTCAACTGCATGTTCTCGACAGCAGCCTCGATGACCAGGTCGGCATCGGCAAAGGTGGCATAGTCGGTTGTGGTAGTAATGTTGGCGAGGATTGCATCCATCGCGTCTTGGGTGATTTTACCTTTCTCGACGAGCTTGTTGTAGCCCTTCGAGATTGAGGCCATCGCCTTGTCCAGGCTGGCCTGCGTGCGGCTCTTCATGACGACGGGCATCTTGGCGGCGAATGCCTTGACAATACCCTTGGCCATGGTTCCGGTTCCAATGACACAAATTTTCATATCGATAGTTTTTTAAAGTTTTGGTTATTTAGTTTTGGGAAGACAGGGTATTCTGGGAAAAACCAGATTACTTACCCCTAAACTCCGCTTTGCGCTTGTTCAGGAAAGCGTCCATGCCCTCTTTCTGGTCAACGGTAGCGAAGCACTGACCGAACAGGTCGTTCTCCAGTGCGATGGCAGCATCGGCGTCAAGGTCATAACCCTCGCCGATGCTTTGTTTTGCCAGACTGATGGCAACGGGCGCATTGGCAAGAATCTTCTGAGCCATCTCCATGGCGCGGGCCATCAGCTCTTCGGGCTCGTAAACGGCATTCACAAGACCGATGCGCAGTGCCTCGTCGGCGCGGATGGCCTTGCCGGTATAAATCATCTCCTTGGCATAGCCTTGGCCGATGAGCTTGGGCAGACGGTAAGTTCCCGAGAAGCCAGGAATGATGCCCAGGCCCACCTCGGGCTGACCAAACTTGGCCTTATTTGAGGCGATACGGATGTCGCATGCCATTGCCAACTCGCAACCACCACCCAGGGCAAAGCCGTTAACGGCAGCTATCACGGGGATGGGCAACAGCTCAATCTTGCGGAACACCTGGGCACCCAGACGGCCGAACTCGCGGCCTTGCTCCTCGTTGAGATGTGCCATCTCGCTGATGTCGGCGCCGGCGACAAATGACTTCTCGCCGTCACCAGTGATGATGAGCACACGAGTGGCAGGATTCAAATTGTCGACGAAGTCATCCAACTCGCGCAGAAGGGTCGAGTTCAAGGCATTCAGCGATTTCGGAGCTGAGATCTTCAGCACCGTCACCGCTTCTTGCTGCTCAATCTTCAAAAAGTTGTATTCCATTTCAGAGAAAACTGATTACTGATAACTGAAAACTGATAACTTATACGTTCATCGGCTTCAGGTCGGGAGCGATGATGAGCTTAGCCTCGGTGGCTTCCTGCACTTGCTCTACAGTGAACTCAGGATGAATCTCGCGCAAGACGATGCCCTCGGGGGTGATGTCCATCACGCCCATCTCAGTGATGATCATGTCGACTTGTCCAGCTGCGGTTAGAGGCAGGGTGCACTCTTTCAAGATTTTGGGTTTGCCCTTCTGGGTGTGCTCCATCGTCAGAATCACGCGCTTGGCACCTACCACCAGGTCCATGGCACCGCCCATACCGGGAGCCATCTTGCCTGGAATAATCCAGTTGGCGAGGTTACCTTTCTCATCCACCTGCAGCGCGCCCAAGAACGACACGTTCACATGACCGCCACGGATGATGGCAAACGATGTAGCCGAGTCAAAAGTACATGCACCAGGAATCAGCGAGGTGTAGCCGCCTCCGGCATTAATCAGGTTCTTGTCTTCCTCGCCCTCAGCGGGGGTAGCGCCCATACCCATGGCTCCGTTCTCGGTCTGCAGTGTGACCTCTACGCCTTCGGGAAGATAGTTGGGAATCATCGTGGGGATTCCGATACCCAGGTTCACGACATCGCCATCGTGCAGCTCTTTGGCAGCACGTTTTGCGATGACCTCTCTCATTTCATTTTTTTCCATAACAAATGCGGTTTATGAGAATAATTGTATGTTATTGTTGTTTTTATCGGTTTTTAAGGTGCGTACATGCAGGACCACATTAGTCCGCTGCAAATTTAGAAAAAAAATATCACATAATCATCATGCGGCACGCAACAATTATGCGCACCGCATGATTTTTATATTTTTGACCGCAATTACAGGCGCTGGACGAAGTCAGTGATGCTTTCGCGGGGCTGGAGGCCCAACTTCTTGCGTAGGCGGTAGCGGAACGTCTCGACACTGCGAAGCGAGATGTTGAGAAGCGAGGCGATTTCCTTACTTGAGAGCCCTAGGCGTAGGTAAGCGCATAGTTTGCGCTCGTTTTTGTGCAGGTCAGGGAATTTTGCCAACAGTTTCGCCATAAAGTTGTCATAAACCAGGTTGAAATTCTCCTCAAACTTGTCCCAGTTGTCATCGTCATTCATGTTGTCGATGATGCTCTTGCGGATGGCCTTGACCTTCAGCGACAGTTTGGCTTTCGGGTCATCGCGCTTGACACTGTCGGCCAAGTCGGCAAGACTGTCATCGAGTTGCTGCAGCATGTCGTTCTTGCGCATCAGGTTCATCGTGAAGTCGCCCAACTCGCTGGTCTTGTGCATCAGGTCGTGCTCAAGCTGCGTGGTGCGTGCTTCCATCACCTCTCGCTCTTGCTGCGCCTTCTCGATTTGGAACGCCATCTGCTGCTCTTTGAGTTGGCGGTTGCGTTCGTC
>JAFZAK010000090.1 GCA_017557285.1 Muribaculaceae bacterium | reverse complement strand
GTCCTGTAGCCTTGAGTCGATAGACCAGCGCGGTGCCCAGCGTCACCACCAGCACCTGGCTGGTGCGCAGGTGGTCGTGCGCCAACGCGATACGCTGATTCATTCGCTGTAAGGTGGAGTCTTTGTCGGCCATCGAGTAGCGTGAGTGGAAGTCATAGCTGTTCCACACGCCATTCTGCTGGAACAAATCCATACCGGCAATGGGCTCATTGTCGATCAGTCGGTCAATGCTTTGCGCAATGCTCAATGGGTTGTAGATGGTACCAAAGGGGTTGATGTCGACCAGCATCATTGCAGCGCGAAGCTTCGCGCCGATGTTGTCGCTGAAGCATGATCCCAGCATCACCAGCGTGTCGCTATGGTGCATCCACCCTGGGTTGTCGCCCATTCGTATGGTAGTCCTGAATTCCATTTCCTGACAATTTAGCCTACAAAGATAGTACTTTTAATTGGGAATTAAGAATTAAGAATTAAGAATTATATCTTTTTTGCCAAAAAAATGCCAATCAGAATAATTCTTAATTCTTAATTCTTAATTTTTAATTAAAAAGTTGTACTTTTGCAACATGAATTTGAAACCATATAAATTTAGGCCGGTGCTGAAGACGGTGATTTGGGGTGGTGAACAAATCGTCGCCTTCAAGGGTATTGACACAGACCTGCATGGTGTGGGCGAGAGCTGGGAACTGTCAGGCATCGATGGTATGGAGTCGGTTGTTGACGGTGGCGAGGACGATGGGCTGACGCTGACTCAACTCATTGACCGCCATGGTGCCGCACTGCTGGGAGGGCAAGTCTACCAGCTCTGTGGCAATCGCTTCCCGCTGTTGGTCAAATTGATTGATGCGCACCGCGACCTTTCGGTGCAAGTGCATCCCAATGATGAGATGGCTATGCGTATGCACGGTTGTCTGGGCAAATCTGAGATGTGGTATGTCATAGACCACGAGCCCGATGCGCACATTCAAGTAGGTTTCAAGCAGGCAATCACGCCCGAGGACTACGATCGACATCTGGCCAACGGAACCATCATGGACGTGGTGGCAAACCACGAGTCGCACCGCGGACAGGTGTTCTTCCTGCCTGCGGGATGCATCCACTCGATTGGCGCCGGTAATATGGTCGTCGAGGTGCAGCAGGCAAGCGATGTGACCTATCGCGTGTTTGACTACAATCGCCTCGACAAGGATGGGCTTCCGCGGCAATTGCACACTAGTCAAGCACGAGAGGCTCTGAACTACAGCAGTTATGATGAATGCATCGGTCAGTCAGGGGCAACGATAAACGATGGAGATGTGTTGGTGGCTTGCAACCACTTTGTGGTCGAGCGCCACGAGGTGGCAGGAACGACACGTTTGGATATGCCTGAGTCGTTCTTGGTGATGATATGTGTCAAGGGTGAGTTAGAGATGGTTGACGAGAACGGTTCGGTGACCACGATGCGTCAGGGTGAGACCATTCTGGTTCCTGCCTGCTTGTCGTGGCTCGACATCCGCGGCAATGCTACCTTGCTCACTGCACACTTGTGAAAACATCATGGGTGCGTTGGGCGATGGCCGACCAGTCATAGTCTCCAAGGTCGTAATGAACGGGGGCGCAAGGTTGACCTAGGATGTGCTCAATGGCCGACTTCAAAGATTCAGTGTCGCTGGGGGTACAATAGTTAGAGTCGGGAAGTGATACCAGACGAGTGGCTTCAAGGTCGCTCGCAACGATGGGCAGATGGTAGGACATGGCCTCGAGCAGAGCCATTGGGAAGCCCTCGCTCAACGAGGGTAATGCCAACAGACGGGCATGCGAGTAGAGTTGGCATAGGTTGTCGCCGGTGGCATAGCCCGTGAAAATCACTTTGTGTTGGGTGTCAAGTGCTTTTAACTGTTTCAGATAGTCGGTGTTGTGGTCGCTCTCTCCGGCGATGACCACTTGTTGGATGGCCGATGAATGGTTGGCGGCCTCAATCAGATGTTCCAATCCCTTTTCCGGCGTGATGCGACCTACAGCCAAAATATAGGCTCCAGGAGTGATGTGATGGCGGCGCAAGTAATTGGTCGCTTTGGTGGGTTGCGCCGACTCGACACCATTGGGAATATACACGCTCTTCTCACGCACATTTTCGCCGAAGTGTTCCATGCGTAAGCGATTGACAAAGATGACACGGTCGCAATAGCGGAGTGCTAGGCGCTCGCTCTGACGAAGCCACCATCGTGCCACCCGTCCCCACTTGCGGTGTTCATAATTGATGCTGTGATAAGTCATCACCACGGGGATGCCCAGCCAACGCAGCGGCAAGGCAAACAAGGCCGGACCCATGTTATGTACATGAACCAGCGATGGACGATGGGTGATGCAGTGCGCTGCGGCGCGTAACGTGTGAAAAGCCGCCTCAATGCCTTGGATGCGCGTTGAGCGCCAGTCAACAAACTCGATATTGTCGTAGGTGACTAGGGACTGGGCGGTCAAGTAGGGTTTGCGGCGATAGACCCTGAAATGGCAGTCTTTCATCAGGGGATAGAGGTATTGGCAGTGTGTTTCCACACCGCCTTGCACCCCGGGAAAGCCGCGGATGCCAAGCACTGCGATGGATTTGATGTGATCCTTGTTCACGACCAGTCGATTTCTTTCCCGCGCCAGATGCGCAACTTGTTCTTTACAATCCACCAGATGGGTACCCAGGGTCGCCGAACCATGTCGTGACGCTCGGTGACGATGAATGCGCAGTTGCGGTCGCACTGACGCACTCGTTCCATTGCCTCGTGAGCCTTGTCGCTAGCCATGATTTGTTCCAACGTCTGCTCCCGCAGGTTGCCCATAACCCATTCTTGCTCACTGCCGTTGCAAGGCGAGACATTTCCCCAGGGGTCGACGAAAAAGAAGTCAGTACCGGCACCGCAGGCCGGACGGTAACCCGATGTGTCGCCGCGCAACCGGCGGTGGACCGAGCGGTTGAAGTAAGCGCGACCATAGTCCTTGAGACGAGCTTTCAGTCGACGACGCTTGCTGGTAAGCAATGCCTTGACAAAGCGGTCGTGCTCGCGCAAAGCATCCTCGCTCACCACTTGGTTGTCGTGTTTGTGGAAATACCAGGAGTTATGTACAGCGCTGGTGCCCAGTTCAACGTCAAGCGCTACACACAGTTCATAGAGTGAAACTAGGTCGCTGTAGTTGTCGGGCGAGATGACCACCGAGAACCCGATGTTGCGGCATGGCGTCTTCTTCAGTTCGAGCATCGTGCGCAAGGCGTGGTCGAAGCCGTCTTTCAGCCCGCGTTTGCTGTCATTGATGCGTGGCAAGCCCTCGACACTGACGCGAATCAGGATATTGGGGTGTTTCCGAGCAAGTGCCACAATGGTTTCGGTGTTGTAACCGTTGGTGCTCAGCTCGAGCAGTGTAGACTTGGGGTAGAGAATCTCAAAGATACGGTCTATATCCTTGCGCAGGGTCGCCTCGCCGCCCGTGATGTTGATGCGCAATCCGGCGGGCAATCGTTCGTAGCACGCCGGGTCAATCTCTTCGTCAGGGCGTGTGGGCGACTGCCAGATGTTGCACATGTTGCATCTGGCATTGCATCGGAAAGTGGTAATCAGGCTTGCCTGAACCGTAGTCCTCATGGCTGGTATATCTTCATCAAGCCGTTGTAGTGTGTCTCGGGGTTAAACTGCTCGATGGCGTCATGGGAAATCTCCTCATAGTCCCACGAACGCATGTGCGCCTGTTCGATGGCGGTGCCCAATGCTTGGGGACGTGCCACGATGCCGTTGGTATAGTCAATCAATTCGGGGATGCCACCATTGTGTGTACCCACGGCGGGCGTGCCAAGACAGAGCGACTCGATGACGCTGAGTGGGCAGTTTTCAGGCCATTCCGACGGCATCACCGTGAACTGGGCATGTGCCATCAGTTCGCGCACCTGAGCCTGGTCGAGCAGACCGACAAATTCGATGTTTGAAGCATTGGCATATTTTTCGCGCAGTGGTTGTTCAAGTGGGCCATCACCTGCAACCTTGAGGTGAAGCGGCAGTGTGGCGGCAACCTCCAACAGGTTGTCCACGCCTTTCTCCTCGCTCAAGCGACCAGCGTAGCAATAGTAGTTGTCGCGCTCGGTGACAATTTTTTCTGGAATGTCGTCAATGCAGTTGCGTAGCACGACCACCTTCTTCTCGTCAAACCCCGCATCGCGCAGGCACTTGGCCATATAGTGGCTGGGGCAGATGAACGTGTCCACCCACTCTTCCAGGCGGTCACGGCTCCACTTGGTTGCTTCAATCCATGCCGCAGTACTGGCCAGTTTTGAACCACGCATGCACTTGTGCAGCACAACGTTCCACTTGCGCATAAAGCAGGCCTGACAGGTGGCGTCTTCACGCGTGCAGGTATAACCGGGGCAGATGAGCTTGTAGTCATGCATGGTCCACACAACGCGACTGCCATACTCATGCGCCAACCGTGCTACCACGGGCGAGATATAACTATGGATATTGTGCAAGTGGACAACTTCGGGTTTGAAGTCGTTGAGAATGCGCCGGAACGAACGGAAGATGTCGCCGTGGCCCATCGCACGCCGCATGGCACGGATGCGGTCGGTCTCAAAATCGACCTCCGAGGCAAAATAGCCGCTCCAGGGACTTGACAAATTCTTGGGGTAGGACATGGCAAACACGGCCACATCGTGCCCGTGCTGACGCAGCATTTCCTCGGTGCGCAATGCAACGATGCAATCGCCACCACGACGATAGTAAAATTTATTGACTTGTAATATGCGCATGGTTTCTTATTCCTATAGGTTATTATAATAACGTAAAAAACCTTGAATTATTGTACGCGGAAGAAAGGCGAAGTTGCCATTTTGCGCGGCGGTCAGTAGTGTAATTGTGGGGGCGTACCATTAGGTGCGTCCCCACACAATAAAATCACTGGATTC
The DNA here is from genome assembly GCA_017557285.1 of Muribaculaceae bacterium. GTDB lineage: Bacteria > Bacteroidota > Bacteroidia > Bacteroidales > Muribaculaceae > Sodaliphilus. Next base: position 2,097 of record JAFZAK010000090.1, on the reverse strand, counting down.
TTAACTCTTCCCCAGCATGATGTTAATGATAGCGTTGACGTCGCTGATGTCGACGCTGCCGTCACCATTGATATCGGCAATAGGGGTAGGAGTGCTCTTGCCAAGCATCATGTTGATGACCGCATTCACATCACTGATGTCCACTTTGCCGTCGCCAGTCACATCGCCAGTCACATTCTGTGGACGGGGTTCGTCCTTGTAGACAAACGAGATGACGGGGCAGTAGTCGGTGGTGCGGCGAATGTTCTGTTCATCCAAATAGGTGAGTTTGGCGCGACCATAGTAGGTGGTGCCGTCGACCATGAGTTTATTGTTGACCTTGAGCTCGCCAGCAGGTTTGGTGCTCTGGCAAGATCCATCGCTCAGGGTTTCAATCAGGCGGGTGCGGCCCCATGTGGTCGCCGAGGTAGACACCTCGTAGGTGTATGACACCGCCTCGCTCTGACGCTGGAGCACGATATAGTCGTCGCTGTAGAGTGTGCCGCCGTCGGTAGGACAGATAAAGCTAGGCACATCAAACTGTGTGGTAAATGTCACAACGGGCGAGGTTTGCTCCAAACCATTGTAGGTAAGTGTGGCGGTGACATAGTACTTGCTGCCAGGGTTGAGGACACCGGCTGGCACTCCGATGGAGCCAATGCCTTGGGCCGTGTAGACAACTTGTGTCATATCTGCATCAGTAGCGATGACCACAGTTGCCTGTGTACTGCCGTCAGGCGAGTTCCAGGTGATAGTGGGAGCAATCGATAGACCAATCTGGCCGTCATAGGGCGCGGTGATGACCAGCAGTTGCGGCACGAATGCGCGACGCTCGCTCACACCGTTGGTGTATCCGTCTGCACATGCCAGCACACGCCAGTATTGTGTCTCGCCCGAGGTCAAATGAGTCATTTGTGCACTCGAGAGAACCGGTTCGGTGACAGTGATGCGTTCCTTAATAAGGTCGAACGACATATCCTGTGCCACCTCAACAATATAACTCGTGGCACCCTCCACGGCTTGCCAACGGAAGTCGAACGGGTTGTAGATCGAGGCATTGGCGGCCGGTTCCAGGAGTACGGGGCTAGGCAGCGGATCGAGCACATCGCCTAGGATGACCGGGTCATACTCGTTGCCCACGCGGTCGAGCACACACACGGCATATTGGTAGCCCTCAAGGCGGTCGGCGGGCAGAGTGAACTTGGGGGCATAAGTCATGCCCAGCAGGTACTCGCCGTCTCGGTTGAACTGCTCGTGCGCCATCGTGGTGGGGAAGGCATAAACGGTGTAACGAACTTTGTCAAAGCCTTGCCAAGTGAGTTGGTCACCATCGAGGGTGAGGTTCTGCACCGGGCCAGGGTTGTAGCCTGTCTTCCACGGCATAGCGGGAGCGAGGGCGGGACGCTGGTAAACCACCCGCTTCAGGTAGTGACCGAACGACTCGGCGGCACCCAGGTTGTAGATATACTTCGTGCTGTAATAGATTGAGCCCATCGCGCCGTCCTCGTTAGTCGAGCGCATCAACTCCACTTGGTTGGCATACTCGTCATAGTCGGTGCTGCTGGTCATTGAGGGCTCGGGGTTGGCGCTGCCGTAACTATTCTGTCTCAGAGTCGAGATGCTGTGCGAGACAAACATGTGGCGCCCGAACTGTTTGGCGACGCGGTTCCACCACGGGGCCAACTTGCCATAGTCGGCGGCGCTGTTGCCGATTTTCCAGTAAATTTGTGGCGAGATATAGTCCACGCTCTGCTCCTCATACCACTGCACGGGGTCGCTGAAGATTTTGTTGTACTGCCAGTCGCTGCCGCTACTCACCTCAACGCCGTGTGAGTCGGCGACGGCCTGGCTGGTGCAAGTCACACCAGCGGGCGAGACACCATAACGTACTTCGGGGCGCGTCTCCTGAATCATGTCATACACCGCCTTGATCATGCGGTTGACATTGTGGCGACGCCAGTCGGCAAAGGTCATGTCCACACCGCTGTTGTTCCATTCCTCATAGTCGCCAGCACTGCTGTTGGTGGGGATGCCGTCGGGATAGAAGTAGTCGTCATATAGGATGCCGTCAACATCATACTTGGTGATGATTTCTTTGCACACGTTGACGATGCGGTC
>JAFZAK010000089.1 GCA_017557285.1 Muribaculaceae bacterium | reverse complement strand
CGTTCAACCAAAGTGGGCTCACGCTTACCTTCTTCGCCGATGAATTCAGCGCCAAGAGCGCATCGGGCATTCAGGCGATGGCATTTGATGTGTGGAATCTCGTGCTGTGTGTCGTGATTGTCTATGCCCTGTTCGCTGCTTTCCAAAGTAAGAAGTCGCAAAACCGCATGATTGCTTGGGGAGTGATTGCAGCCTCGGTTGCAGTACTTGTATGGCGCTACTTCCTAACGGGTGAGGTCAAACTCGATGCTCCCATCTACCAGCAGTTCAACCCCTGCTTTGTAGTGGCGTTGACACCTGTGAGCATCGCCATCTTCGGCTGGCTCGCCAGTCGAGGCAAAGAGCCCAGCGCCCCTCGTAAGATTGCCTATGGCATGCTTGTGGCGGCGGCCGCTTACGGCATCATGGCAATCGGGTCGATTGGACTGCTCACGCCCAACGAACAAGCGGCAGCCGAGGGGGCCGGTGCACTTGTGTCGCCCAACTGGCTCATCTCGACCTATCTGGTGCTCACCTTCGGCGAGTTGCTGCTGTCACCCATGGGACTGTCGTTCGTCACCAAGGTCGCCCCGCCCAAACTCAAGGGATTGATGATGGGCGGCTGGTTTGCCGCAACAGCGTTGGGAAACTTCCTCGTCTCGGTGGGTGGCTACCTATGGAACGATTTGCCGCTATGGATGGTGTGGAGTGTGTTCGTTATTCTTTGCGTCATCTCGGCGCTGATCATGTTCGCCATGATGCGCCGCCTCGAAAAAGTCTGCTGACGATTTACGGCAAGTAGTTAATCAGATATACTTGTTTACGGGCCCGGGTGAGGGCGGTGTAGAGCCAGCGGTAGAAGTCTAGGGTGGTGAGCGCCTCGCGCGCGATGCCACCCATGTCGATAAACACATTGCGCCATTGTCCGCCTTGCGCCTTGTGGCACGTCACGGCATATGCCATCTTGACCTGCAGCGCATTGAAGTAAGGGTGTCGCTTCAGTTCGCGGTAGCGGCTGCGTTGGTCACCTGGCAGCTCCGACATCACCTCGTTGAAAAGACGCTCCTGTTGGTCGTGCGTGAGCGCGGGCGTGTCGCTGAGCAGGCAATCGAGCACGACCTTTACCTCCATCTCGGTGTGGTTGTGGTCGGGCAGTTCTATTACCACAGTGGCAAACCGCAGCCCATAGCGACGCTCCACCTCGCCGCGAACGCGCCGCACAACAGCCACGTCGCCGTTGGCGATAAAGTCCACCTCCTCATACTCCTCGGCCCAGTAATAGTTGTTTTTTGCTACTAACAACAGGTCACCGCTGGCAAGTTCTTCCTCACGGTAAAGAATTTGCCCGCGCACGCCGCCGTTGAACTGTGTGGCGCGCCAATTGCTGCGCGTGATGATGATGGTTTGATCCATGCCGTCTCGGTCATAGCAGTCGCTGAGGGTCTCGAGCAGCATGTCGCCCGTGACGGTCTCGATGTCTCCAAAACCTTCTAGCTCCAATTGTGGTTCAGGTAGGGTACATTGTGCATTGAGCATTGTGCATTGTGCATTGATTAATGCATTTCGCAGTAGGGTAGCGTTGTGCAAAATGCCGCTCTCCTGGGCTTGTCGTGCGGTCTGTCGCAACATCATTCCCATAACCTGCAGACCATAACCTTGCAGCACCTGCGGGTTAAGCGCAGGACTCTCGATGGTGCCCACGGGAGGCAGCTGCGCCGTGTCGCCCACCAGCAACAGGCGGCAACCTTCGCCACTATATACAAAAGTAATAAGGTCGTCAAGCAATCGACCCGTCCCGAAGATGGCGCCATCGCTTGTGCCATTGGCGATCATTGATGCCTCGTCGACGATAAATAGGGTGTCGGTGTGTTTATTATCTGCCAACCCAAAGGTGTCGCTGCCGTAACTCTGTTGGCGGTAGATTTTGCGATGGATAGTCCATGCCGGATGCCCCGAGTAGTCGGTCATGATGTGTGCGGCGCGCCCCGTGGGCGCCATCAGCACACACTTACGCAAGCGTCCGCGCAACGCCCTGACCAATGCTCCCACAATGCTGGTCTTGCCCGTGCCGGCATAACCCATGAGCAACATCGCCGTCCGGTCACCGCCATGTTCCACGAATCGGTCGAGCATCGCAACCAACTCCACCTGCTCATCTGTCGGCTCAAACGGCAACTCAGCCAGCACCGCCTCGCCGAGTGTAGCAAGTGGAAAGCCAGTTTCTTGCTTCTTGCTTCTTGCTTCTCTAAGCCATTGATACGGCTTCAAGAAGAACTCCCGGTCATGGAGGTGAGGGTGTGGCACTTGCAGTGTAGGCAGGTTGATGGTCATGGGGCGGCCCTGCGCATCGTCAATCGCCATGATGTCGATGTCGACCAGGCGGTCCACATAACCGCCCTGTGCGTCGCGGTGGGCAGCACTTCCCAACTGCCGCTCGATGTCATGGATGCGGTCGAGCATTGCCAATGGCTCCAGGTCACTGTCCTGTGCCAAACCGATGTTCAAGAAACGGTTTTCGCTCTCGAACCCCCATGGCTCGCTCTCCACAACGGGCGACACTACCCAGCTGGTAGCATCACCCGTCAATGCCTCAATGGCGCGCCGCAAGTTCTCACGGCGGTCACCCAAATTCGTACCAATATTCAGGTAGTACTTCATGGTATAAGCCAAACTGCAAGTCCCCCTGTAGGGGGATTTAGGGGGACCTAAAACACCAGATTCACGCCACCCATGAAGTTAAGGCCTTGTGCGCCCATACCGGGCATATAGTCCCACTTGCGGTTGAGCAAGTTGTTACCCTTGACCCACAGGGTGAGAACCTTGTCAAAGCGGTAACTTGCTCCGACATGCAGGTTGATCATGTCGTCCATGTCGGCATAGGTGTATTTCGGGATGTCCCAATAAGTGACGTTTGAGCCTTGTCCTGTGTAGTAATTAGAACAATCCAGATAACTGCGTCCGCCACGGTAGTGCAGACCCAAATCAATGGCCAATGGGCGAATGGGGGTCACACGCAGGTCAAACTTGGCATCGCAATTAGCTCCGTCAATTCCATCGAATGAGTAACCTTTGTACCACTTGCCATTTTCCACATATTCGTCTGCTGGCGCATACTGGAAGGAAGCCTTCGCCTCGATGAGCGAACGATATTTGTAGGCCAGTTCGGCACCGAAATAGGCACCACGCGCATCGTAATTGAGATAGAAAGAGTTGGCATAGCGAATAGCTGCTATGCGATCATTCCATCCTAAATTGTCACTATAGGGACCAAAGAAGGTAAGTGTCGGAACATATGGGTCAATGGCGCTGTAGTCGCTTTTGAAGATGCCATAGCCGCCATAAATCTGGGCGCTGAAGCCAGCGAACGGGCCAATCTTGAAGCCGGCGCGACCGTCAAATGGGCTGAAGGTGTTATAATAGCTACCCGTCGGGTCACTATAGCGGTTCAGAGATGCCATCGAAGAGAGTGTGTTCAGCGTCTTGCCGCCATCCACGTCCACAAAGAATGCCGCTCCGTCGACGATGTCAATGTCTAGTTTTACACGAGGTGACACGTGCACTTTCTTGGTGTCGCCATACAAGCGCAGGTCGCCCATCACGATGTCGGCTCCCAGCAATGCGCGGAAGATGTTGTTCTGCCACTGGTAGTAGGGCGACAATGTGAGCATGAAGTGGTTATACTTGTTATTTAAGTTGTAAGTATCATACACATATAGCCTACTATCAGTCTCACACTTGAAATTGACATAGTCACCCGTCAAGTCCAGTCCCAACGTGCCCTTGCCCAACTGATAGGTAGCACCGACATTGAAGTTTAGCACGGTTTCCTTGGCGCCCTTGACATTCTCAAACAGGGTCTTGTCGTAACCCGCATGGTTCAATCCAAAGCCAGCATGGTAGCCCAACTCGCTGTCGCGCAGCATGATGGGAGTTCCTTCCCAACCGATTTGGCCGCCAAACTCATTGAACGACTGCTTGTTCTTGTCGTCCCAGTCCTTATCGCGACCGCCATAGTAATTGAAACTGTCGAAGTGGCCACGGAAGCTCGCATCGAGTGTACCTGCCTTATTGTTGTCCTCGAAGTTTGCCCCGATGACATTGTCGTTGAACTTTTGTTTTAGCCGTTCGGCCTCGTCAAGGATGAGCTTGCTTCCATTCTTGCCCGCCCAGGTGCTGTTGTGCTGCAACCAGATGCCCAGCGTGTTCTGCTCGGTGTCTAGGATGCGGTAGCCGGCACTGCCGGTGAAGTTGGCCTGCATGCCGCCACCTATCTGCAGGTAGCCGCGCTTGTCACTGAAATTATGTGCCGTGCGATAGCCGTAAGGCATCATCGTCGGGATGCTCGTCGGAACGTTCGTCGGTTCGCTCCAGTCGCTGTAGTTCAGCGTCGTCTTGGCCGGGGCCGACACCTTCTTCACGGTAGGCAGGGTGTTCTTTTTGGTGGCCTTCTTCTCCACAGGCACGAAGTCTTTCTCCAAGGTAATCTCCTTGGTCAGGTCCTTCTTGTCGTTGTTCTGCGCGGTAGCTCCTGCCACAACCAGCACCGCTGCCATCAGGCTTATATAGAGTTTCTTATTCATTGTCTAATTGTTTTAAGTCCCCCTAACCCCCTAAAGGGGGAATATCTGTTTGCTCCCCCTTTAGGGGGCTGGGGGGACAGGGTTTTTTATTTCTTCTTCAAGGCATTGAGACGCTGCTCGACGGTGTCAAGAATGTCCTTCTCCTTGCCGGGGTAGTTGCTCTTGAGGCTCTGCAAGTACTCGCGGGCTTCGCTCGTCTTGCCCTGCTTGACATAGATGTCGCTCAGCAGGATGAAGGTCTTTGCCAACCAGTAGTGGTGCGGCGTGCCCGCATCAATCAGACTGTTGGCGGTGCGCTCGGCCTGCTTGATGTTACCGGCATCGAACTGCAACTGTGCCAACTCGTAGGCAGCCTGGGCGCCCTCGGCGCTCTTGGTGTCCTTGGCGAGCGTCTTCAGGTCGTTCTCAGCGCCCTTGGAATCACCCAGGTGCGACGCGGCGATGGCGCGGTTCATGGTCACCTCTTTCTCCTCGCTGGCGGTGAGCCCGCCACGTTCGAGCAGGGTGGCACAAACGTCCTTGAGGTCACTCCAGCGACCTAACTGCTTGGCGGCACGCATTATGCCCAGCTCGGCAGTGGTGCGGTTGTCGTCGCTTGAAGAGATTTCGGCCAATTCCTTATAGCTTGACAGGGCGTCAGCGGTCTTGCCCAGTTGCATCAGCGCGTCACTGCGCATCGCCATAGCGTCCTCGGCCCATGAGGCCTGCTTGTTGCCGCGCAGTGCATCCTCCAGGCCGGCAAGGGCGTCGCTATACTTGCCGTTGTTGTAATTGTGGCGGGCGATGTAATACTTCGCCTTGGCTGCATAGGCGCCATTGGGGTTCTGCTTGAGGTAGGCCTGCATCTTGTCGATGCTGGGCTTGCTGGCGATTGCAGCCTTCTCTGCGGCCTCAAACGTCAGTCGGTCCATCTCGCTCACATCAACGCGCGGACCATTGGGTATGCTGTTGAGGAACTTTTGGAACGCAGCAAGCTGGCCGCGATCGGCATAGATGAGTTTCATATCCTCGGCAGCGGCCTGGGCCTCCTCGCTCGAAGGATAGTTTTTGATGACCTTTTTATAAGCCTCGATGGCGGCATCTTCGTTGTTTAGGTTCTTGTCGACGACGGCCATTTGGAGCAGACCCTTGCGAGCCTCAACGCTCTTGGGATATTTATTGACTAAGTCGTTGTAGGCATTAACAGCTTCATTGCCCTTGCCGTCGGCTGCTAGAGCGTTGCCCTTCTCAAGCATCGCCTGCGGGATGAGCTCGCTCTTGGGATAAGCTTTGATGAGCGCGTCCAGTGCCAATACCTGCTGGCCATACTGCTTGGTCATGCCCAGCATCATCGCCTTCTGGTACATCGAGTAGTCCTTGCCCGTGCCGCCCTTGTCGGCCAGGGCCTTGTCGTAACTGGCCTGTGCGGCGGTATATTCCTGGGTGTAATATTGGGTGTCGCCCAGACGATTGTAGGCATCAGCCACCAATTCGCTGGGCAGCTTGCCGGCTGCCAAGGCGTTCTGGAATGCCGTCTTGGCTTCGGCATAGCGACGTTGCTGGTAGAGCGAGTAGCCTAGGTTGTACTGTGCCAGGCTGTAGTTGTCGTCGCTCTTGTTGGTAGCGTTGACATAGCTCATCTGGTTGCTGCTTGCACCCTTGTAGTCGCCCGTGCGGTACTGTGCCTCGGCAAGCCACAGACGGCTCTCGTTGAGCACGGTCTTGTCTTGGTTGCCTAAGTCGACTGCCTGCTTGAGGTAGGTCACAGCCTGCTCGTTCTTGCCGTTTGACAGGGCTTGAACGCCCAGGTTATAGAGCACATACTGCTTGGCGCGCTTGACCTTGGCGCTCGGGTTCTTGATATGGTTGATGCTCTGAAGCGCCTTGTCATAGTCGGTGCTGGTGAGGTAGGCATCCACGAGATAACCCTCCACTTGGTCTTTGTAGCGGCTCTTGGGATAGTCGTTAAGGAACTGTTCAAACATGTCGATTGACTTGTCGAACGGGGTGCGGGCGCCCTGGTTCTGGCTCAAAGCATAGTTGTAGAACGCTGTCTCGCGCACGTTGCGGTCGTAGTTCATCTTGGCCGACTGCTCAAAGGCGCGTGCGGCACCGTTAAGGTCGTTCTGCTTGAGCTTGGTCTGGCCCAAATAGAGCCAGGCGCTTTGTGCAAGGGCGTCTTCCTCGTCGGTGACAAGCGGCATGAGTTGTGCCGCTCGCTCATAGTTGCCGTCCTTGTAGTCGAGCACACCCAGAGTGTAGGCAGCCGTGCGGTAGATGTCGCCCTCGGGGTCGTCAAAGTAGCGCTGCAAGTAGGTGCGCGCCTGACGCTCGTCGCCTTGGTGATAGTAGCTCTCACCCACCATGCGGTTAAGCTCGGCGTCAAAGTAGTTGTTATTCTCCTCGGCGAGCAATCGGCGGCCCGTGGCGATGACATCGCCAAACTGACCCTTGTTATACTTGATTTGAGTGATATAATACTGTGCCTGATAACCTAACTCGGTGGTGGCGTCGATGTGCTGGAAGCGGTCGAGCGCGTCATCCAGGTTGCCGTTGGCATACTCGACATATGCCTTGTAGAACACCGATGCCTGACCATAGCGCTTGGTGCTGGCAAGTCGGGCATACTGCTGCTCGGCCTCGTTGTAGTTGCCCATGCGCAGGTTGCAGTAGGCCTTGCGGTACAACAAATCCTCGCTGGCATCCAAGTCTTGTGCCCTGGGGCGCACCAGCGAGTAACTGAGCATGGCGTTGTCCCAGTCGCCACGGTAGAAGTAGTAGTCGCCAATCTTCATCTGAGCAGTAGTGGCTAGCGGACTCGTGGGATGCTCGTCAATAAAGTCGATGAGCGCATCCAAGCTCTTGCCCTCGCCGCGCTCAAACAGCGACAGTGCCATCAGCAACTCAGCCTCTTCCTCGAGGTCGGCGCTCAACGGCAGTTGCTGCAAGTGTGTCAACTGGTCAATGGCACCCACATAGTTGTGACTGTCATACATGAGCTTGGCCCGTTCGAGGTATCCCTCGGGGCCAGCATCGGTCACAGCGGGTTGCGCAACAGCCAACAATGGCAGTGACAACCCAATGGTTAATAGCAAATTCTTCAGTTTCATATTATTTTAGTAAACGAATAAACGAGCAATATTTAAAACGTACAAAGTTAGTGAATATTCGGCACAATCGGGCCACATTGTTAATAAAATCATCCAATTTTGTTAAAATTAAGATTTTTTAGGCACAATACTGGCGATTAGTTTGTAAATTTGCACTTATCCACTAATAAACAGTAGAAGAAAATGAAAATAGGAGACAAAATTCCCGAAGTGCTGGGTGTCGACCACCAGGGCCGCGAGCACCATGCCAGCGACTATGCCGGCCAGAAGTTGATAATTTATTTCTACCCCAAGGACAATACCCCAGGCTGCACCGCCGAGGCATGCAGCTTGAGTGACGGCTACGGCGCACTGCGTAAGGCGGGATATGCTCTGCTCGGTGTGAGCAAGGATTCCGTCGCGTCTCATGTCAAGTTTGCCGACAAGTACTCCCTGCCGTTCCCTCTCATCGCTGACACCGACACCACGCTGCAGCAGCAGTTCGGCGTGTGGCGTGAAAAAAAGATGGCGGGCCGCACCTACATGGGTACAGTCCGCACAACCTTTGTCATCGATGAGCAAGGCATCGTCACACACATCATCGAGAAAGTGAACACCAAGGACGCCGCCCACCAGCTACTTGACCTTCTTTAGACCACTACTGTATCGCTCAGAATGACATACAATATATCATATCCACCACTAAGTCGTACTCATACTTATCGCAGATACGGTTAGTGCAAATGTATGTCGGCGAGAGAATGTCTCGCTCGGCCTGGTACCACGGCGTCGTAATGCCGCTCAGGCCCAGCATCATCTGCGATACATTGTCGAGGGTGCCGGGGCGGTCGGCGGCTTGGCGGATACGCTCCACTAACTGCGGCCTTGCCTGTTGCAAACGCGGTGAACACCACACCACAAATGGAATCTCGTGGTGGTGACGTAACATCAACTCAAGATGCTCGTTGTCATCGCGGAAACCGAGACCCCAGTGGTAGTCATGCACCTCGCCACCGTGGTCCGACAGACACACCACCACGGCCTGTCGGTCGGAGAAGAGTGCGAAGATTCGCCCCAACACATAATCGTTATACCGTATGGCATTGTCATAATCTGCCACTTCCTGGCGTGCCTCATCGTCAAGCGGTGGTTCATGTTGAGTATAGTCCTTTGGCTTGAAATGCGTCCATTGAAGAGTGTGTGGGTAGCGGCTCTCCGCCTTGAAGTGCTGACCTCGCAGGTGTAGCAATACCAACTCGTGCTTTGAGTCACGGCGATGTGCGGCATAGTCCTCTACAAACTCCCAATCAAACTCACTATTCCGGTCATTGATGTTTGTATAACACAGATTGATGACCTGCGGGTGATACATCAAACCGTTCAGTCCGTTGGTGCTGACCGACCCCTTCATAAATTCGCGCTGGTTGTCCCACAGGTCCACCTGATAGCCTGCATGTTTGAAAATGGCAGGGAACAAGGGGTAGTCGCACCACTGCTGGCCACTGCCTTTGTCGTTGACGCTGAGTAGGCTGCGCATGGCCATGTTAGTATAGCTATAGGGCGAAACAATGTCGTTGAACACGATGAGCCAACTCGCATCACGTTCTCGTTGCTGAATGGGCGTTGTGGGTTTGTCATAGCCATAGATACTGGCGTGCGACTTGATGTATGAGTCACCGATGACCAGCACTATGGTCAACGAGTCGTCAGCAATAGGTTGTGGGGACGTGTCGTAGACTTGCTGTGTCGCCGTGATGGCAAGTATGGTCTGATCATCAATGCGTTGCAATTGATGGTGGCATTTCATCAGGTTGGTCAGCGCGTCCACCCCGAAGTTCTCGTCGTGGCTTCGGGACTGGTGCGTCAGTTTGTCGGCGAGTGGCCCATAGCATGCCATCTTGAACGCCCCTCCTATGACTACCAACATCAACACCGCCCATAGAGTAGCTTGCCAACCGCTCATCTTGCGGTGATGCGAGTGGTTTTCGCGATGGCGATGCCACCACAGGTCAAGGCTGCACCAAGCCGCCATCGCTACCATTAGTGCCAGGATGATGGACAAGCCCGTCATCGAGAAGATATACGTGCCCAAGTACTCGCCCGCCTCGGCCCAGTAGGTCTCTTGGATGACCGAGGCAATCTCGGGAGTAAGGCGCGTCCCATAATGATAGCGGATAAAGAGGTATGCGCCTGTGGCTAAAAGCGCCACCAATGCTAACGGCCATCGCACCCAGCGTGTGCGGCATATATGCGCCAAGGCAGCAACAAGATAGGCCAGCAATGTCGACATACACACACCATACCCGACGATGCGCAACAACCTCAGGATTTGGGGCGTTTCGGGAAACACTATATCAAATAGGCGCTGGATGTCGCACACGCCACCGATGCTCATCCCCACAAACCATAGCACCCAAAGCGGCCATTCAGCCACCAAAGGAGCCACCAGACGGCGCATAAATGATATGAACTTCCCACGCAGTTTCATCAGTCTGCAAAAATACTAAAAAAATGTCAATTATCAGAGATGTGTTGTTTTTTTTAGTGAATTGACTGTACTTATCTTTGGCCTTTAGCTTTGGTCTTAACTGTTAACGCAATTTAAATTTAAGGCAAAAGCGAGGTTAAAGTGTTTAAAGAGGTTAAATCTTGAACTTTTTCTGCTGAAAAATGATGCTATAAAACATATTTGCATTACCTTTGCATCGGTTTTTCATGGTATTAGTTTTTAAGGTTAATAATGAGAGAGGCCAGGCGTTGTGAAACGGTTGCGTTTTTCGAGAATTTGTTTTAAGGTTTATGTTAATGGTATTAGAAGGTTAATTAGTTAAGCAATCCCCGACGTGAGTCGAGGATTTTTTTGT
>JAFZAK010000088.1 GCA_017557285.1 Muribaculaceae bacterium | reverse complement strand
GTGATGCGGCTCGACCAGCGCCATCGAGATGAAGATGGTCGAGAGGATGGTGAACACATAGGCCTGGATGAAACTCACCAGCGTGTCGAGCAGGAGCATGAACAGGGTGAACGCCACCGAGAAGATGGATGTTCCGATGCCCACTCCCACGTTGAACATTTCGGTGAAGATAAAGATAAGCAACATCAACACGAGCACGACCATATGACCGCTCATCATGTTGGCGAAGAGACGAATCATCAGCGCCAAGGGCTTGGTGAAGATTCCCAGCACCTCGATGATCTGCATCATCGGCACGGGACACTTCAGCGCGATGGGCACCTCGGGCCAGAAGATTTCTTTCCAGTACTCGCGTGTGCCGCTGAATGTGGTGATGAGGAAGGTTATCAAGGCCAGCACCAAAGTGACAGCGATGTTACCCGTCAAGTTTGCCCCACCGGGGAAGATGACAATCAGTCCCAGCAGGTTCATCGTCAGAATGAAGAAGAACACCGTGAGCAGGTAAGGGGCGTACTTTGGGGCATGCTTGCCCAGAATGGGCCGGATGGTGTCGCCGTAGACAAAGTCGACGACCAACTCCATAAATCCCAAGCCTCGCCGCGGCGCCTTCAGGCCGCGCTTGACATAGAAGCGCTTCATGGACATCACCAGAATAATCACGGCGATGGCGGCGATGAAGATGCCAGCCACGTTCTTGGTGATGGAGAAGTCCAGCGGACGGTATTCTGTACCGTCGGGCATGACTTGCACCACCTTGCCGTGATGTTCCTCGCTCTGACTGATGCGGTAGCCCTCGTACGTCTGCCCATCATCGAGTTTGTTGCTCATGAAGCAGTGCCAGCCGTCCTGACCCTTGACGATGATGGGCAAGGGTATGCGCGCACTGTGGTTAAAGGGCACCTCCCACCCATAAGCGTCGCCCAAGTGCTCAAAAATTGTCTCCTTGGGGTTCAGCTCGTGGGACTCACCCTGGGCACGGTGATGAGCGGCACTAAGGTAACCCAGCACCATCAACGCGCCAATCAAGAGTCCGACAATTGCTGATATTGCTTTCTTCATAACATTAATACATGCACACACTCACTACATTGTTCTTGATATCGGCCACGCCACCTTGGATTTCACGCTCCTCGGTCTGGCCGTCGGCAGTGACATAGTGCACCTGTCCAGCCGCCAGCGCGGCGATGAGCGCAGCGTGGTTGTTGAGCACCTGGAACTTGCCCATGGCACCTGGTAGGGTGACGCTAGTCACCTCGCCTTCAAACTCAATCTGTTGAGCCGATATGATTTTGAGTGTCATCTTTGCTATCGTTAAATGCACAATGCATAATGCACAATGCACAATTATAACTAAATAGATATTCGAGCAATCGAGTAATCGAACAATCGAATAGTCGTGAAAAAACTAGACCTTAGGCCTCGGCGGCTTCGGCAAGGAGCTTCTTGCCCTTGGCGATGGCCTCGTCGATGGTACCCACGCTGAGGAATGCCTGCTCGGGCAGGTCGTCGACCTCACCGTCGAGAATCATCTTGAAGCCGCGGATGGTCTCGGCCAGCGGCACCATCACGCCCGGCAGTCCAGTGAACTGCTCTGCCACGAAGAAGGGCTGCGAGAGGAAGCGCTGGGCACGGCGTGCACGCGAGACGACCAACTTGTCCTCGTCGCTAAGTTCGTCGACACCGAGGATGGCGATGATATCCTGCAACTCGTTATACTTCTGCAACAGGTGAATCACGCGCTGTGCCACGTCGTAGTGTTCCTGCCCGATGATGTGCGGGTCCATGATGCGCGATGTTGAAGCCAGCGGGTCGACGGCCGGGTAGATACCCAACTCGGCAATCTTACGGCTCAACACGCAGGTAGCATCGAGGAAGTTGAACGTGGTAGCAGGCGCCGGGTCGGTCAAGTCGTCGGCAGGCACATAGACTGCCTGCACCGAGGTAATCGAACCGCTCTTGGTCGAAGTGATGCGCTCCTGCAGCTTACCCATCTCACTGGCCAGGGTGGGTTGGTAACCCACGGCACTAGGCATACGGCCCAATAGTGCCGAAACCTCGCTTCCTGCCTGGGTGAAACGGAAGATGTTGTCCATAAACAGAAGGATGTCTTTACCGCCGCCGTCCTGGTCGCGGAACTGCTCGGCAACCGTCAGTCCTGACAGCGCCACGCGCAGACGCGCGCCGGGAGGCTCGTTCATCTGACCGAACACCAAGGTAGCCTGGGACTGTGCCACGGCGTCCATATCAACATCGTTGAGGTTCCACTCGCCGTTGGCCATGCCCTCCTTGAACTTGTCGCCATACTTGATGACGCCGCTCTCGATCATCTCGCGCAAGAGGTCGTTACCTTCGCGGGTGCGTTCACCGACACCGGTGAACACCGAGAAGCCATTGTGTCCATGGGCGATGTTGTGAATCAGCTCCATGATAAGCACGGTCTTACCCACACCGGCACCGCCGAACAGACCAATCTTACCGCCTTTGCTGAACGGCTCGATGAGGTCAATGACCTTGATACCCGTATACAGGATTTCCTGTGTGATGGAGAGGTCGGCGAAGTCGGGTGCCGGCTGGTGAATGGCTCGGCGTGCTGACTCCTTGAGGGGCTCCAGGTGATCGATGGGCTGCCCGATGACATTGAGCAGACGGCCTTTGACCTGGTCACCCGTGGGCACCGAGATGGGACGGCCCAGGTTTTCGACCTTAGTGCCACGCTTCAGTCCGTCGGTGCTGTCCATAGCCACGCAACGCACGGTGTTCTCACCGATGTGCTGCTCCACCTCGAGAATCAGCGGCGTGCCACCCTGACGCTCTACACGCAAAGCAGTGTAGATGGGGGGGCGGCTCGCGCCCTCGCCCTCAAAGGCGATGTCCACCACAGGACCGATGACCTGTGTGATTTTGCCAAAATTTGCTGACATATATTTTTGAATTAAGAATTAACAATTAAGAATTATGAATTCTAAATTATGAATTATGCATTTCTTAAAAGTGCCATCCTTGGGTGACGACAATCGCCATCACCACCAGGTTGACCAGTCCCACGGGCATGAGGTAGCGCCACTCGAGTGCAAGCATCTGATCGATGCGCACGCGGGGGAACGACCAACGAATCCACATGAAGATGAAGGTCATGAAGAATGCCTTGCCCAAGAACCAGATGGTGCTGGGTATGTAGTCCATTACTGTGTTAAAGCCCTCCCAGCCAGGAATGTGCAACGGCATCCAGCCACCCAGGAAGAGCAACGATGCGATGCCACTGACCACAAACAAGTTGAGGTACTCGGCCAGGTAGAACAGTCCGTAGTGGATACCCGAGTACTCGGTGTGGTATCCTGCAGTCAGCTCATGCTCAGCCTCGGGAAGGTCGAACGGGCCACGGTTGTTCTCGGCATTGGCTGCAACAATATAGATGAGGAAAGCAATGATGGCGGGGATATGTCCCGTGAACAGGAACCAACCGTCCTTCTGCGCCTCGACGATGCCCGTGATGCTCATCGTGCCCGCCAGGCACACCATCGTGAGCACAGAGATGCCCACCGACAGCTCGTAGCTGATCATCTGCGCACCCGAACGCATGGCGCCGATGAGGGTGTACTTGCTGTTACTCGACCATCCTGCGAGCAGAATGCCCAGCACGCCAATCGACGAAACAGCGATGATGAAGAAGGCTCCGATGTTGAAGTCAATCAGCTGCATGCCCTTGCCCCACGGCAGGCAGGCGAAGGTGAGCACCGACGCCAGCACGACCAGGAAAGGTGCCAGGAAGAAGAGGAACTTGTCGGTGTGCCACAAGGTGATAATCTCCTTGGTGAGAATCTTGAACACATCGGCGAAAATCTGCAGCAAGCCGGCGGGACCCACGCGGATAGGACCGCGACGGCACTGAATCCAACCGCACACCCAGCGCTCGTACATGATATAAATCATGGCCAGCACAGAATAAGCCAGCAGCAGGAACAGCGCAACCAGGATGCACTCGGTGGTCGTTGCCAGCCATGCCGGCATCCATCCCAGCAACAGTTCATGAAGCCAATTGGTGACTGTAGAGAAGTCAAACATATCTTTTATAATTAAGTTTTCAGTTATCAGTTGTCAGTGCATTATGAATTACCTATCGATGTCGGGGATGACGAAGTCGATGGATGCGGTGATGGTGATCAAGTCGGCGATCATGTTGTCGCGACAAGTGAGGTCGACCACACCGATGAGGTTGAAGCATGGTGACTGGAAGTGCATGCGGTAGGGCTTCTGGAACGGCTTGGGGTCACCGTCACTCTCCAGATAGACACCGAATGCGCCACGGCTAGCCTCGACCTGCTGGTACCAGTGACCTGCGGGCAGCTTGATCATCTTGGGCACCTTTTCGGCGATATACTCATTGCCCTCGCACTGCTCGAATTTGTCGCATGCCTGGCGCAGAATCTTGATGCTCTGCAGCATCTCGTCCATACGCACCATGTAACGCGCCATCGAGTCGCCCTCGGTGCGAATGACCTCGTCGAAGTCAAACTCACTATAGAGCGAATAAGGATGGGTCTTGCGCACGTCGCAGTGAACACCGCTGGCACGTCCGCTAGGGCCGGTGATGCAGTAGTTGATGGCATCTTCCTTGCGCAGCTCGCCCACACCCACCATGCGGTTGCGTGCGATGACATTGCCAGTGAACAGCTGGTGGTACTCCTTCATTTTCGACTCAATCACGTCGCAGGCATGGCGCACATCCTTGATGAAGTCGGGATGCACATCAGCCACCACACCGCCGATGGTGCTGTAGCTCATCGACATGCGAGCGCCACAAGTGCGGTCAAATATATCATAGATGAGCTCACGCTCGCGGAAGCCGTAGAAGAACGCGGTGGTCGCACCCTGGTCCATGGTCAAGCAGCCATAACTCAGCAAGTGCGACGACAGACGCATCAGCTCGTCCATCATCAGACGGATGAGCTCGGCGCGGCGGGGCACCTCGATGCCCAACGCCTTCTCAATGCACATGCACAGGCAGTGACGGTTGATGTGTGCCGCCATATAGTCCATTCGCTCGGTGTAGAGCAGGGTCTGCGGATAGGTCAGGCTCTCGCACATCTTCTCGATGCCGCGGTGAATGTATCCGCTTACCACGTCGACCTTCTTGACCATCTCGCCGTCGAGCGAGACACGGTAACGCAGCACACCGTGCGTACTGGGGTGCTGGGGACCAAAATTGATGACGTACTCATCGTCCTCGAACACCTTGCCGTCGACCTTCTTGACATTTCCGTCCTCGTCCTCGATGTAGGTGCAAGTATCGTCCTCGTTCATCTCGTCTTCGAGGCGGATGGGGTTGAGTTCGGGATTCTCGTCATAGTCCTTGCGCAAAGGGTGTCCCACCCAATCGTTGCGCAGGAAGAATCGACGCATATCGGGATGTCCGATGAACACAATGCCGAAGAAGTCGTATGCCTCGCGCTCCTGGTAGTTTGCCACAGCCCAGATGTCGCTTACCGAGTGGAGCATGGGGTGCTCGCGGTCGGTGGTGGCGACCTTGACATGAACCATCTCCTGCGTGTCGGTGTTGGTCAAGTAATAGACCACGCCGATGGAGTCTTTCCAGTCGACGCCTGCCAGGCAGCTGAGCTGGTCAAAGTGCAGGTTCTCCTTGAGTTGCTGTGCCAGTGCGTGCCACTGCGCGTCGTCGACAGTGACCATGAGTAGGTTGTCGACAGTGTCAAACTGCGCCTGTGGGCACAATGCAGCAATCTGTTGTTGTAAGTCTGCCATATATTATTAATGTATATGCGGTTCGTGTAGTTGAATGTGTTGTCACTTCTCGGCGGGCACATATTCCATGCGCTTCTCCTTGCGGTTGTCACCACCCAAGAACTTGGTAACCTTGATTTTGCGTTGCAGCTGCATCAGGGCATAGAACATGGCTTCGGGACGCGGGGGGCATCCGGGCAGGTAGACATCGACGGGTATAATCTCGTCGACACCCTTGACCACGCAGTAACTGTTCTTGAACGGTCCGCCACTGACGGTACACGCACCGCAAGCGATGACATATTTCGGCTCGGCCATCTGCTCATACAGACGCTTGAGCACCGGTGCCATACGATAGGTGATGGTTCCCTGGCACATGATATAGTCGGCCTGGCGTGGGCTGTTGCGCGCCACCTCGGCACCGAAGCGTGCCATGTCGTAGCGGGCTGCGCCGAGGCACATAAACTCGATGGCGCAGCAGCTAGTGCCGAAGCAGAACGGCCACAGCGAGTTGGAACGGCTCCAATTGAGCAACTGGTCCAGCTTGCCGACAACCACATTGACACCCGAGGCATTCAGTTGCTCAACGAGACTCTCGATGTACTCGTTGTCCTTGAAGTCCTCATAACGCATGCTCTTGATTTTCGGTTTCTTTACTTCCATCTCAACGCTCCTTTCTTCCAGGCATAAGCCAGACCTAAAACCAGAATCACCAAGAAAGTGCCCACGGCGAACAACGCGCCACTGCCCAGGCTACGGCAGATTGCCGCCCACGGGAACAGGAACACGGTCTCGACATCGAACATGAGGAAGAGGATGGCGAACAAATAATAACCCACATGGAACTGCGCCATCGACTCGCCACGGGTGGGGATACCACACTCATAGGGCTCGCC
>JAFZAK010000087.1 GCA_017557285.1 Muribaculaceae bacterium | reverse complement strand
TGGTGAACTGCTGTTCATCAGAGCAAGAAGTGGTTAGGGCAGCAAGCACCAATCCTGCGGCACCTAAACGAATGAGATTTTTAAACATAAGTGAAAAAATTATTGGTTAATAATTAGTATGATTTATTCTTCTGTTTTGTCAGTTTTTTTCTCCTCAACGTGTGTCCCCTTGCGGTCGGCGACGAGATATTGCTCCTCCTTGTAGGTGAGAGCCATGAAGAGGATAGCGAGCACACAGGCAATCATCAGCAGGATGAACACCCACGACCAGCCCCACTTGTCGGCCACGAAACCGAGCAGGGAGTTTGCCAACAAGAATGTACCCAGCACATATCCCATAAAGCCGGTGAATCCGGCAGCCGTACCGGCAGCATTCTTTGGAGCCAGGTCAAGCGCCTGAACACCAATTAGCATCACAGGACCATAGATAAGGAATCCGATGGCGATGAGGCAACCCACAACAACCCACAGGTTGCCCAAGTTTTGCCAATAAACAACAACTGCAATGATAATGAGAGCCATAAACAGCATGGTGGGCATCGCACGACGTCCCTTGAACACCTTGTCGCTGAGCCAGCCGCAGAAGATGGTTCCTGGAATGGCAGCAAATTCATAGGCGAAGTATGCCCATCCAGCGCTCTTGATGTCAACATCATGCTCGCTCAAGATGGTGGGAGCCCAGTCAAGGCATCCGTAGCGCACCATGTAGATAAACGAGTTGGCAAGGGCGATGTACCACAAGAACTTGTTGGAGAGAACCGTTCTGAAGATCTCCTTGATGCTCAGCGTCTGCTCGCTCTTCTTTGCGTCATAGTTCTTCGATGCCGAGCCACTCCACTTCTCAATCGAAGGCAGTCCGCACGATTGTGGGGTGTCGCGAATGAGCACATAGGCGATAATTGCGATCAGGATTGCCACTGCAGCGGGGAAGGCATAGGTACCAATGAGGAAGTACATCTTCTCGTCGTTGCCGTAGAACCAACTACCGAACCACATAGCACCATAGGCAGCCATGGGTCCCACGAGAGCGCCACCCACGTTGTGGGCGCAGTTCCACACACTCATCCAGGTTCCTCGCTCCTTGATGGAGAACCACCGTGTCATCACGCGTCCGCACGGAGGCCATCCCATTCCGTTAAACCATCCTACGAGGAAGTTGAATACTCCCATCAAGAGGATTGCAAGTCCCTTCTGTTCCCTGAAATACTGAATGGGGACAATCATGAATGCCATGGCAGCAGCCGAGAGGATCAATCCCAGCGGAAGGAAGCGACGTGCATTGCTTCGGTCGCTGATACTTGCCATGATGAACTTTGAGAATCCATAGGCAAGGGCATTCATACCTAACACGGTACCCATCTCACCCTTTGTGAAGCCAAAGGGCTCCAACATCGGGATAGCCATCGACAGGTTCTTTCTTACCAGGTAGAAGCCAGCGTATCCAATGAAGATACCAATGAACACCTGCCACCTCAGTCGGCGGTATTCGGCATCGGCCTCAGGCCCTGTTCTTTCCGGCTTATAGGCCGGAGGAGTCAAAAAATTTGCCATTCTTTAAAGTTTAAAATGAGGTTATTAATTAGTTATTTAACTTTCTAAAGTTACAATTATTTGTAGTTCAGTAGTTCTTGTAGTTCAGTAGTTCTTGTAGTTCGGTAGTTCTTGTAGTTCGGTAGTTCTGCCATTACCATTTGTGGACGCTGTGTTCTGATTTTCGGGTCGCGTCATCAGAGGGTGACGGCTGAACTACAGCTACTACGGCTACTACAGAACTACATTAGAAACTTGAATTAGTTTTAGCAATTTAGTTTCTTCGTCTCTTCCACGTCAAGTGCGTCGGCGATGATTGAGATAGGATTCTCGACAGGAACGCCGGTCGACATCTCAATCTGCCATTTGCAGGTCTCGCAGTCGGTAGCCACGCAGTCGGGATTCTCCTCGGCAATGTTCTGGAACAAGGTGCTTCCGATGGCCTGCGAGCGCTCGTAGTTCTCTTTCTTGAAGCCGTAGGTTCCGCTGATGCCGCAGCACTGCGAGTCGAGCATCACGAAGTCGACTCCTGGTATCATGCGCAACAGGCGTGTGCTGAAGGGTACCCACCCCATACGCTCCATGTGGCACGCGCTATGATAAGCCACACGCTTGTGATAGTCGTCACGGAACGCGAGCTGGATTTCACCCCGCTCAATCAACTGGTACAAGAACCTTGTTGCCAAGGAGATGCTGTCGCGCACGTCGTGGTTGTCAATGCCCAGCAAGTGTTCATACTCGTCACGCATGGTGAAGGTGCAGGTCGAACTGGTGGTCACGATGGGGTGACCCTGCGCGATGGCCTTGCGCATCGAGCGCATGTTGACCTCGCCTTGCCTGCGTGCCTGGTTGGGCATGCCGTTGGCAATCAGCGCAACGCCACAACACTTCTCTTTCTCCAACAGGTGAACGCCATAGCCCACGGCGTTCAGCACTTTCACCAGGTCTTGACCCAACTTGGGATAGTTGTAGTTGGCATAGCAGCCATGGAAGTAGCTCACATGCTTAGCATATTGGTCTTGGCTGGCCTGGGCGTGCTTCTTGAACCACGACTCAAACTTCACCCTCGAATAGTCGGGGAAGGTGCGGTGCTTGTCGATTGCCATCACGCCATGCAGGATGGCCTTCACGGGCTTGAGTTTCAGAACTGGATTGGCGATGGGTGCGAATGGCGACGCCATGGTACCCACAAAGTCGGTGTTGGCAAGCATGCGGTCGCGCAAGCTAGGACTGTGCGTGCTGTACTTGATGCGCGCTGCTTGGATGATGTCGCCGATGTGCACATTGCTGGGGCACGCCACCTCGCAACGCTTGCAGTTCAAGCAAAGTTTCAGGGCTTCGTTGAAGAACTCCTTGTTCTTCAATCGGTAACGCTCTCCGTCGGGTCCTGCCTGCTTGGGGCCAGGATAAGATGGTGTCACTGCCGACACGGGACAATACACGGTGCAAATCGAGCATTTCAGACATTGCTCAAAATTGTTCGCACTTAGGCTCTGTACTTGTGTTTCGTTTGCCATGTCAGTCATTTTAAGAGTTTAAGATATTATTGGCCACCTGCAATGCAGTGATCATGTCGACACCCGATGCATCCACGCGCTTGATGCCGTTATGTCCGCTCAGGATTGAACCAGCGGCATAGAGATTGGCGATTGTCGTGCCGTCCTTGCTGCACCTGAGGTGCTCGTCGGTGCGCACGCCGGTCTCCATGTAAGGCTGCGGGTCGGTCACCTCCAGTGCCGCCCAGTTGGCGCGGTTCAGTCCGTTGTCGTCAACATCCACGCCCAATGCCGGCTCGTAGATGTGGTTGTAGTCTGCCACCAGTCCGCGGCTCATGAAGGACCCGGTTGCGAGCACGAAGTTTTCGGCCTCGAGCACCGATCCTTCCAGCTTGGCGGTGGTGACGCACTTGAGTTTGTCGCCCTCAAAGCGGCCTCCAGTCACCTGGTCACCCACGATGAAGGTGCCACCCAACTGTTGGAAGCGCTTGCGGAGCAGGGTCTGCATTCTCACGCCTGGCACCGATGGCGGCAATGTAGCCACAAAAGCTGCAGGCGTATCAATGAGCTGGAGCAGTTGGTCGCCCCGCTCTCCGCTGGAGATTCCCAGGACTGCCGGAAGAAGTACCATGTCATATTCCTTGTCCAGACAATAGTTGATGGCATCGGCGACCGTCTGGGTCAAGTCTTGGCGTTCAACCACCTTGGCGATGTTGGTGGCACGCATCTCGCTGGGGCTCTTGCGGGCCTCATCGAGCTCAGGAGTGGTGAACTCCTTCACATCCACTTGCACGCCACGCTCACGCAGGGCCTCGGCCACAAACGGGCTTAGGAAGTCCAGGTAGTTGACGATGTTCACCACCGCCACGCTTTTCCATGGCAAGTGGTCGGGGTCGTCAATGGTCGCCATGCCCTTGAGGCTGAGCCATGCCGGCTTCATGCCGCCGATGGGCGTGAGGCGCCAGTGGTTCTTCTCGGCATTACCCTCGGTGGCGATACCCGCTCCGTCGAGCAGCCGTTGTGCCTTCTCGGCGAGTGCCTTGACATCGCCCACTTTCTTGTAAGGGTGGTTGTCGCTGAGTGCGTCGATAGCATTCAAGGGGTTGCGCACGGCATTGCCAGCCTCGTCACATCCCAGCAGGTCGAGTGTGCCGCCGTTGAAGTGCAGCGTGCTCTGGCCGTTGCTGACCACAGCCACATCTCGGCCGGCCTGAGCCAGTGCGATACCCGCAGTGAGTCCTGTCAGACCACCACCCATTATGATAGCATCAAATTTCATAGTATTCCTTTCTCCTTTCTTTGGTCATCGTGTCTATACCTAACAAACCTTGATAGATGGTTGCGGTGAGCTGCGCCTCGGCCAGGGTGTCGCCCCATGCCACCGGCTGCATGCCCTTCCAACGCTCGTTCATGAATCCCGCAAGGTCGTCAATCGACTTCTGCGCGCCCTGCTCACGGTCGCACATGACACCCGCCGCACGGCAAGCACAAAGTTCGCCTTGGCAGGTGCCCATGCCTACGCGTGTGCGCCTGCGCAAATTGATAAGGTTGTACACATGCAGTTTTTCAATAGCATATTTCACCTCGCCCACGCTGACTCCCTCGCACTCGCACACCAGGGCATCGTTGGTGTTGTCACCACGGTTGACTGCCCAGTCGAGTGTTCCATGTCGGCCGTACGATGCCCTCTGCGAAAAGCTGTACTTACGGTTAGGCGGTGTTTGAGGCTCACTTCCTGGCAATGGTTTGTCAGCAGTCTCGCAGGCCTTGGTGACACCGAGCTTCTTGCAAGCCAGGTCGGTCACTTCCTCGGCCATGAGACGGTAGGTCATCATCTTGCCACCGGTAATGGTCAGGAATCCTGCCAGGCCATCACGGGTCTCGTGGTCGAGGGTCACAATGCCGCGGCTGATGCTGCGCCCGCTGGGATCGTCATCGCTGGCCACCAAGGGGCGCACACCGGCATATCCGCGGAGGATGCGTGTTGAGCCCAATGACGGCGCCAACTTCATGCCCTCGGCGAGCAGTTCCTCGACCTCCTCGGGCGTGACACGCAGGTCGTCGCAGGTCTCGATAGGAACTCGGACGCTGGTGGTGCCAATCACGCACACAGCGTCATCGGGCACAAGGATGTCGGCATTGGCGGGCTTGCGGCAACGATTGATGACCATGTGGTTGACACGGTGCCCAAAGATGAGCAGCGAGCCCTTGGCGGGGAACATGTTGATTTTCACGCCCGCCATCTGAGCAATGAGCGAGCCCCAAATGCCCGCAGCATTGATGGTGACTTGGGCATAGACTGTGCGCTCCTCGCCATTGTGGTTGTTGCGCAGCTTCACGCCGATCACCCTACCCTGCTCAATCAAGATGTCAATCACCTCGTGATAGACCAGCGCCTCGGCCCCATGCAACTGGGCATCGAGTACATTGGCCATCGTCAGGCGGAAAGGATCAATCGAGGCATCGGGCACCCTCACGGCGCCAATCAGGTCGGGATTCACCGAAGGCTCCAAGGCGATGGCCTGCTTGGGGTCAATCACCTCGGCGCGGATGCCCGCCTCGGTACATTTTTGGACAAAAGTAGCCTGGAATCCCAGGTCATCTTCCGGGAGGGTAATGAAGAGGCCATCGGTCTCCTCCACACAGTGTCGCGCAATCTTGCGCAAGGTCATGTTTTCCCTGATGCATTCTTTGGCGCTCTCATGATCGGTTACCGCGTAACGCGCGCCGCTGTGCATCAAGCCATGATTGCGGCCTGTGGCACCTGTGGAGTAGTCGAAGCGCTCGACAAGCAACACCTTCAGGCCCCGCATCGCGCAATCGCGAGCGGTGCCTGCTCCGGTGATGCCTCCACCAATCACAATCACATCATAGTGGTTGTTCACTTCTGATTTCGTCATAAGTTCCGTTTTAAAACTAAAATCGTTTTTTAGGGATAAAGTGCAATTTGATTCTTAGGCTACTTTTACCATTGTCACGTCAGCAAAAGAAAGTTGATTCGTTTCGTTTCGAAATGCGAGAGTTTTTATTTCGCAACAAAAGTAGAACAAATTTTTTATTTACGAAAAGATTTTTCTCTTTTTTTCGTAATTTACCGCAAAAACTATTGTTTTCGGTAGTGGATTTTGGTAGGAAGTGTGGTTTCGGAATGAAGAAATCGATTTCTTTTGCTTGACTGGCACGGGATTCGGTTTTTTACATAAACTAGGCTGCGTTTTGGCAAAAATAGTGCAAACGGAATGCAATGAAACTTGCTTTTGCACTCACGATATCGTGCTAAATCTCATTTTTTTTGACTGATTTAGCACGGTTTCAGATTTTTTTATTACCTTTGCGCCATCTTAAATTGATTTCTAATATGTTGATTGGTAGAGAAAAAGAAAAGAATATACTGCTAGAAGCGTTGTCTGCCAAGAGTTCGCAGTTTGTCGCTGTTTATGGTCGACGTCGTGTTGGCAAAACCTACTTGGTAAGAGAGACGCTCAAGAAGCATTTTGTTTTTGAGCACACTGGACTTGCCGAGGGGAGTCGCGAGGATCAATTGGAGTCTTGGCAGTCATCCCTGCGGGCATACGGACTTCGTAATGCTTCTCGTGCCAAAACTTGGATAGAAGCTTTTGACCAACTAAAATTGATTATCAAGGCTTCTCGTCGCACTCGCAAGGTGGTTTTTATCGATGAGATACCATGGCTTGAAACACCCCGGTCTCGGTTTATGGCTGCATTGGAGCACTTTTGGAATGGTTGGGCTTCGGAACGCACTGACGTAGTGCTGGTCGTGTGTGGCTCTGCCAGCTCCTGGATTGTCGGGCGTCTCATCAACAACTATGGTGGGTTGCACAATCGCCTGACTGCCAAGATTTATCTTCAGCCATTTTCCTTGCGCGAATGCGAACAGTATTTGAAAAGCCGCCATATAGCCATGAATCGCTACTCAATCATCGAATGCTATATGATTTTGGGTGGCATTCCTTACTATTGGTCGTTCATCAAGCCTGGCTTGAGTGTTGCGCAGAATATCGACCAATTGTGCTTTGACCCCGTTGGGCAGCTAGTTGGTGAGTATCGGGCACTGTATGCTTCGCTGTTTCGTAATCCTGCGCCCTATATGGTTGTAGTAGCCGCGCTTGCAAGCAGGCGCATTGGCTTGACGCGGGAGCAAATTGTTGCGGCCACACAGATAGCGAACAATGGTATGCTGACGCAAGTACTTGATAATCTTATCTATTGTGGATTTGTGAGGAAGTATTATCAACCTGATTGCCGCAGGAAAAATGCTATATACCAATTGATAGACCCCTTTACCATTTTCCATTTGCAGTTTATGGCAAAGAATTCTCAACAAGACATCCACTATTGGACTAACAAACTTGAATCTCCTGAGCGACATGCTTGGAATGGGTTGGCATTCGAGCGTGTATGCATCATGCATGTTGAGCAAATTAAAAGAGCACTGAACATTGCAGGAGTGGCGAGCAGTGCTTATGCTTGGATTGCTCCACCGACAGAAGATGGAAGACGTGGAGCGCAAGTAGACTTGCTGATTGACCGCGACGATAATGTGATAAATTTGTGTGAGTGTAAGTTTTCCAGACAACCCTATCTGCTCACCTTAGGTGACGAACAAAACTTAGCAAACAAGATTGAACGAGTGTCGCAAGATGTTGCAAAACACAAGTCTATCCATACTACCTTGGTTGCACCATATGGGGTTGAGAAAAATGCGTACAGTGATGTAATTCAATCAGTTGTAAGCGCAGATGACCTTTTTACAGTATAGCAAAATCGTGCTAAATCTCATTATTTTTAACCGATTTAGCACGGTTTCATGCTATTTTGAGTTATAGATCATCAAGTCACATATTTTGTTCCCCATTTTTTACTATCTTTGCAGTTGGAAAAATGCATATGCTGATATGAAGCGAGGACTGGTGCTTGAAGGTGGTGCTATGCGTGGCTTGTTCACGGCGGGCATCATGGACGTGATGATGGAGAACGGCATCGCGCCCGACGGCGTGGTGGGCGTGAGCGCCGGGGCATGCTTCGGCTGCAACTACAAGTCGCAGCAGCCGGGCCGCGCCATTCGCTACAACATGCAGTTCGCCCGCGACAAGCGCTATAGCGGGCTGCGGTCGTGGCTCACGACAGGCAATGTGTTCAATGCCGAGTTTGCCTACCACGTCGTGCCGACCACTTACGACCTCTTCGACTTTGACACCTACAACAAGAGTTCGATGGAGTTCCATGTCGTGTGTACCGACGTTCACACGGGTGAGGCGGTGTATCATCGGTTAGATACCATGGACCACGAAGGGCTGGAATGGATTCGCGCATCATCGTCGTTGCCACTGGTGTCGCGCATCGTTGAGGTGGGCGGACGGCAACTGCTCGATGGTGGCCTGACCGACAGC
>JAFZAK010000086.1 GCA_017557285.1 Muribaculaceae bacterium | reverse complement strand
CTCTCAGAATTTGACAACAAGATGCCGGTTGAGTTGATTGCCGAGCATCCCGCGAAACATCGCGACGAAGCACGTCTGATGGTGCTGCACCGCAAGTCGGGCGAGATTGAGCACCGCATTTTCAAGGATGTGCTGGACTACTTCAGTGCCAACGACCTGATGGTGTTTAACGACACCCAAGTGTTCCCTGCTCGCCTGCAAGGCAACAAGGAAAAGACCGGCGCCCGCATCGAGGTATTCCTGCTGCGCGAACTCAACAGCCAGAACAAGTTGTGGGACGTGCTTGTCGAGCCTGCCCGCAAAATCCGCATCGGCAACAAACTATACTTCGGCCTAGACGACTCGATGGTTGCCGAGGTGATTGACAACACCACGTCGCGTGGCCGCACATTGCGTTTCCTCAATGACAGCGAACACGATGCGTTCAAGGCCAACTTGCTGGCATTGGGCCGCACGCCCCTGCCCACCTACATCAAGCGTGAGGTAGTGCCTGAGGACGAGGAGAACTACCAGACCCTGTTTGCCTGCAAGGAGGGTGCTGTGGTAGCACCTGCCGCCGGTATGCACTTCAGCCGCGAACTGCTTCGCCGCATGGAGATTCGCGACATCCAGCGCGACTTCCTGACCCTGCACATCGGCTTGGGCGTGTTCCGCAAGATTGATGTCGAGGACCTGTCGAAGCACCGTCAGGACAGCGAACCAATGGAGGTGACCGAGGCCCTTATGGAGCATGTCAACAGCCTGCGTGACGCTGGGCATAAGATCTGCGCCGTAGGTACATCAGTGCTCCGCGCCATGGAGACCACCGTAGGTATGAACGGCCACATCAAGGCCTTCAAAGGCTGGACCAACCGGTTCATCTTCCCGCCCTACGAGTGCACGACATGCGATGCGCTGATCACCAACTTCCACCTGCCCTACTCCACCATGCTCTTGGCTACGGCAGCGTTCGGCGGCTACGAAACCGTGATGAAGGCCTACGAGGTCGCCATCGAAGAGAAGTATCAATTCGGCTGCTACGGCGACGCCATGCTCATCATCGACTGATAAGTTTCCCGCAAAAACATTTCACGCGCCAGATCTCGGTTGTTGAGATATGGCGCGTGAAGTTTGTTTTCGCGTCAGTAGCGGTTTTAACAGACTAGAGTTGTGCGTCGCTCATCTGGAAGGTGTTGCCGTAACGGACATCGCCTGTCTGGAGGCCCAGTTTGAGCCACTTCATGCGCTGGGCGCTGGTGCCGTGAGTGAAGCTCTCGGGCACGTCATAGCCTTGTGCGCGCTTCTGCAAGTAGTCGTCGCCAATCTTCTGAGCGCAGATGATAGCTTCCTCGAGGTCGCCCTGCTGCAGCGAGCCGAACATCTTGTTGTCGTGGTGTGCCCACACACCGGCATAGAAGTCGGCCAGGAGTTCCAGACGTACGCTGATGCGGTTGGCGTCCTTTTCGTTCATGCGCGACATCTGCTGGTGTGCCTTGTTGAGAGTGCCTGTAAGATACTCGACGTGGTGTCCCACCTCATGCGCAATCACATAAGCATAGGCGAAGTCGCCATCAGCACCCAGCTGCTGACGCATGCTCGAGAAAAACGACAGGTCAATATACAGGCACTGGTCGGCCGAGCAGTAGAACGGACCCATCTGTGCACTACCCTGGCCGCAACCCGTAGAGGTCGAACCCGTGTAAAGCACCATCGTGGGTGGGGTGTATCTGCCTAAGCCTTGCTCCTGGAACACCTTGGTCCAAACGTCCTCAGTTCCAGCCAAAATCTTCTTGCTAAACGCTGCAAGTTCTTGCTCCTGCTCAGTGAACTGGGTGGGGTCAACATTCTCTTGCTCTTGCCCCATGCCCATTCCCATGGTGCCCGCATTCTGGAGCACATCGCCCAGATTGCCACCCATGAGCAGGGTAATCAGACCTGCGATAATCAGTCCGCCGATGCCACCGATGCCCGCCATGCGGCCGGTGCTCATGCCTCGGCGATCCTCGACATTGCTACTTTCTCTTCTTCCTTCTAGATCCATAGTGCTATTGTTTTAGTTAATTAGTAATCGAGTGTTCGAGTGTTTGATACTTACACAAGCGCAAAATTAGCAAAAGTTTTTCAATAATTGCACAAAATCATTGTAAAATCCACAATTTTTTGTTACTTTTGCCCTCAAAATTAGTGCAAGCCGAGAGCAAAACAAAATGAAACACGAAGTTTTTCATTTTTTGCCGAGGCGAAGCCTGATTTATCCAAAATCTCACTAACAATGAAACGTAAGACTTTAAAACTGATTAAGAACGACCCTTGGCTGGAGCCATTTACACAAGCCATTGAGGGCCGTCACAATGATGCTCTTGTGAAGTTGGGCCACCTGACTGGCGGCAGTGGCAAACTCAAGGACTTTGCCAAGGCACATCTATACTACGGCCTCCACCGCCTGAACAATGGGGACTGGGTGTTGCGCGAATGGGCACCCAACGCCACCGAAATCTATGTGGTGGGTGACTTCAATGATTGGCGCGAGTGTGCCCCCTACCGCATGCGCCAGGTGGGCTGCGGCAACTGGGAGCTGCAACTGCCGGCTCGCGGCATGAAGCACGGCGAACTGTTCAAACTCATCGTGCACTGGCCTGGCGGACAAGGCGAGCGCATTCCCGCCTATGCTACCCGCGTGGTGCAGGACGCACGCACACACATCTTCTCGGCTCAGGTATGGGCACCAGAGGAGCCTTACCAGTGGCGTGTCAAGCGGTTCAAGCCGCGTCGCGACCCGCTGCTCATCTACGAGTGCCACATCGGCATGGCGCAGGAACAAGAGACTGTGAGCACCTATGAGGAGTTCAGGCTGAATGTGCTGCCGCGCGTGGTGGACCTGGGTTACAACGCCATCCAAATCATGGCCATCCAGGAACATCCCTACTATGGCTCGTTTGGCTACCATGTTTCAAGCTTCTATGCGGCGAGCAGCCGTTTCGGCACACCCGAGGAACTGAAGCACCTCATCGATGACGCGCATGAGGCAGGCATTGCGGTGATTATGGACATCGTACACTCACATGCCGTGAAAAACGAGGTTGAAGGTCTTGGCCGCTTCGACGGCACGGGCAACCAGTATTTCTACGGCGACGGTCGTCGCGAACACCCCGCTTGGGACTCGTTGTGCTTCGACTACGGCAAGGACGAGGTGCTGAACTTCTTGTTGAGCAACTGCCGCTACTGGCTAGATGAGTATCACTTCGACGGGTTCCGCTTTGATGGCGTGACCTCGATGCTCTACTACAACCATGGCTTGGGTCAGGCCTTCAGCAGCTATGGCGACTACTATGACGGCGGTGAGGACACCAATGCCATCACCTACCTGACGCTCGCCAACCTGCTCATCCACGAAGTGAACCGCAATGCTATCACCATCGCCGAGGAAATGAGCGGCATGCCAGGCCTGGCATGCCCGTTCAAAGATGGCGGCATCGGGTTTGACTACCGCATGGCGATGGGCATCCCCGACTACTGGATTAAGATGATTAAGGAGCG
>JAFZAK010000085.1 GCA_017557285.1 Muribaculaceae bacterium | reverse complement strand
TGGGCCGAGAACTACATCTCTGACGTGATGGTCATCGGCGGAACACAAACCGAGGTAAACAACCTCAAGACCACCTACGTCAATCAAGGTTGGGTAGTCATCGACAAAGACCTGAATGACGGTTGCGGCTCCAGCAGCGACTACATCTTTCTGCTCTACAAGCAGGTTGGCGAAACCACCCCAAGCCCCTTCATTACCGACTTCGTACTCACCAAAGGAAGCTCTGCTCCCGCAACCATTACATACAATGATTGCAAATATCACCTGGTGAAGTATGATGGCGGAGCCCGTTTCAAAGAGACCAAAGGTGACTTGAACAGCAATGCGGGAGGCGACTACATCCATCTGTATTATACCACGAATGAGGACGACAGCCGCTGCACTGCCGTTAAATCCATCATCTTCAACAAAACGAAGGATGGTGCAGTGGTCAACAACAACACAAACGAAGGTTACGACCTCAACTCAGGTGCCGGAGGAAACTATATCTATATGCACATTGACAAAGCGCAGGGATGGATTTCCGTATATAATTTTACAAGTAGCGAGTGCTATATCAATGGCTTTGACGGACCAAAGGCAGGGCTAACATATCTCAACGTTCCCCTTGCCATAAATGGCGCGGAAGTCTTATATATCGCACCAGCTCTTAACTTCGCCGAGTTTACAAACCTGGAAAGCCTCACTTTCCATGAGAACACAGTCATTGACTGGATGCCCATGATGAAAAACTGCCCTAAGTTCAAACATGTCAATACCATCAAAAATGGGGTGGTGAAAACTGATATCACTCCTCCGGTGATGAAACGAATCCCAGGGGAATGCTTCGTCGGAACAGCTATTGAGAAAATCACACTGGATAATATCGAGCAGATTGATCCGTCTGCCTTCAAGGGATGCGCGAATCTGTCAGAGGTCAATACGAATCGTACTGTCGTGATTGATGGTGATGCATTCGCATTCATCCCTGAAAGTTGTAGAATAAATTATTCGGGCCCATCCTCAGACTGGAATCCCATGATTTATAAATGTTCGCCCAAATTGGTTGTGTTTGCTAAAACTGACTCGATATATATGGGCTGGTGTGGGGCAACAAATACTGCGAGCCATAATACGCTCTACTGGACAATAGGTAATGACAAACACTTGAAAATCAATAGCTATGTCAACTTGGCGCAGTACTCGACTGAGCAGCTCATCACGAACCATGGTTGGACTACCAGAGAATCCGCTACAGCTGTAAAAGATGTTAAACAACTCACTCTGGAGCATGTCGATACAATTGCAGAATCTGAGTTTCTTGGATATAAAAGCTTGAAAGTCGTCGACATTAAGTCTGGCGCGAGGATTATCGGTAATTTGGCTTTCGAAAGCTGTGATTCTCTTAGTAGAGTAAATCTACCGTCGAGCTTAAGTACAATTAGAATATACGCATTCAGAAATTGTTCAAGACTAGCAGATGTTTACTTCGACGGCACACAGTTACAATGGGATAATGTAAATAAAGAGGAATATTGGGATTCGTATATGCCGGAAGGTTTCAAGGCGCACTGGCACTGCACAGTCACCTTCGAGAACAATGGCCACGGCACAGCTCCCGAACCACAATATATCGAATGGAGCAACCAAGACAAAGCGCAAGAGCCCACCGCCCCAACCGAAACGGGATATACCTTCATCGGTTGGTTCACGGATACAAATCTCTACACACAATGGAATTTCAGCAGAGACATTGTTCCAGGTGACATGATACTCTATGCCAAATGGATGAAGCGTGGTGACATCAATGCTGATGAGAAGGTCGACGTCAGCGACGTCAACATCGTCATCAACCTCATGCTGGGCAAGGCACAAGTAAACGCCTTCCCAGGAACTGCCGACCTCAACAACGACAACAAAGTCGACGTCACCGACGTCAACATAGTCATCAACATCATGCTCGGGAAAGTTAATTAATTCATAACCCCGAAGGGCTCGTGGCGATTGCAAAACACGAGTTGAGCAAAGCTCAGCGTGTGGTGCCGTAGGCATTGCAACTCGAAACAATCATAATGACTGCCTGGCTTCCCCGCCAGGCAGTTTTTTGCGTTTAAAAATCATTCGCGCAATTCGCGGTAAAAATGATATTCGCGTTCTTCGTGGTTACTGGAACAAATCTGAACCTCCCCCTCTTCAGCGGTGACCAAGGGGGGCGAATCCTTTCAGAGAAGCTACCCTATGCTTTGCAAGCGGGTATCGATGAGGGCTATGAATTGTTCTTGCTTGTCATCGGGGAGGAAACTCTGACGGATGCAGTGATGCCATGCGTCACGGGTATTCACAAAGCGTTTGAAGATGTTCTGGCAAACTTTTTCGTTGAGCCCTGACTGAGTCATAGCAGCTACAAAGTCCTCATGGCGTAGTTTGCGCTTTTTCCCACTCACTGTAAGTGCCAGTTCTTCCGGATCCTGGGGCAGCACAAGAGCGGTCGAGAGCAAGTCATAAGCAGGCGTGAGGACATAGTCCTCATCATCGGGAGCGTAGAGCGAATAGTTCTTCAGATGCATGTCGGCATTACCGACAATCCAAGAAAAAACGACTTGCTGCCAATACTTGACGAGGTCTAGTTTGGGAACACTACTATAACGCTCGATGGCCTTGGCGATGCGCTCGTGCGAACTCTTGTACTTGTCCTCGGTGAGACGCTCGGTCAGTTGGCACATGTCTTCCATCGGGATCTTATGACCGTCCTTGTCGCGGTCAATACGCCGTGTGATGTAGCCCAGCGCCCCGTCGGCAAAGCGAATCAATGCATGAGGCACCGTCTCAATCCGTGCCAGTTGGGCCATATGCATGGTCACATCCTCCAGCTCGGGCAAACAAGGATAGGCTTCAGTCGGCGGTTTCAGGATGTATCGCCCCCACAGCCCGACAATTGTGAAACGCTTGATGCCTGGACTCATCTGCTCAAGATCAAGTGAGAGTTTGGGTTGCACGCCGGTGACTGTCGTCTGCGCACGCACCACCAATTGAGCCAGTGCTGAAAGCTCGTCGGTGCGATAAGGCATGACCGGTGGTTTGGCCGTTCCGAAAAACTTGTGGCAACACCGGCTATGATAGTCAACTTCACCCACGGCGAGTGGCTGATGGCAATAGAGACATCTGTTGTTCATCGCAGTTCCTCCTTTCCTTCAACAGGCCTGATGCTGACTGCGCCAATACAGTCCTTGCAACATGCCAACAAAAGCGCCATACGGTCACGGCGGTCAATCTTCCAACTATTAGCTGCGATGTCTAGCAGCCATCCCTCGGGAATCAGTCCGTCAAAGAACGGAAGCATCACGCTGCTGCGATAAGGTCTCAGGCTCAACGGCAATGTTAAGCTGATGGCATGAGCGTGAGCGGAAGCAACATAGTCTGCATCATAAGCAAAGACATAGCCCTCGGCATCCTCGCTCAGGACACCAGCACGCTGGCCGCGAAAATATACGATGGCTTGTCTCATGGCTCAGCCTCCTTTCTGACTTGTGGGATGGGACCGCACTCGCTGCCGAACAAGGCCAGGACCTGGTTGACCTTGTCTAAGCGGACAGTGGGTTTGCCCTGCTCAAGTTCGCGCACAAACCGTAAGCCGACACCTGATTTCTCCGACAGGTCAATCTGCGTTAGATGATGCCGTTTGCGCATCTCTTTCACATAAGTAGATAAGACATTCTGTGGCATAATATCCAAATTTTACCCTTTCGGGTGCAAAGTTAGTAAAAAATTCTTAGATTGCACCCTTTAGGGGATATTTTTTGCTTGCAAATATAGATTTATACCCGAAAGGGGCTATTTAAGTAGTTAAGGGTGGTTATGTAGGGACGCGGCCCCAGCCACGTCCGCACCATCAAAATCTCGCTAGGCAGCAATTATTCATTATTCATTATTCATTGAAAATAGAATCTCTATCGGGTGCACGGCATGGTAGCCGGTGCCGTCGAGGATTTGCTGGCGGCAAGACGTGCCGGGTGCTGCGATGAAGGTGGGCGTCTCGCCCGTCTGTGCCATCGCTTGCCTCAAGGCAGGAAACAGCACTTGTTCGCCAATGGCAATTGACGTTCGGTAGTGTTCTTTCTCGTAGCCGAATGACCCCGCCATGCCGCAACAGCCGCTGGGAATCACATGTATCTTGGCTCCGGATAGCAGTCCCAGTGCTTGTACCGTCTTGTCGATGCCCACCAGCGCCTTCTGGTGGCAGTGCCCGTGAAGCCAGATATCCATCACGTCATCACTGAAGTCTGCTGCGCTGATGCGACCCGCCTGCATTTCGCGCACCAGGAACTCGTCATAGAGCAGGCAGTGCCGCGCCATCTCTTGCGCCCCGTGACGGTCGGCGGGGGCAACCAGGTCGGGATACTCGTCGCGGAACGACAAGATGCACGACGGCTCAATGCCCACCAGCGGGTGCTGCTCGTCAATGATGCCGTGCAGCAACGCATAGTTCTTGCGGGCATGGCGTTGCGCTAGCCGCAGGCAGCCTTTCGAGATGGCGGCGCGACCACTCTCCACATGGCGTGGCACCTCCACTTCATAGCCCAGACGCAGCAATAGCCGCGCAAATGTCAGTCCCAACTTCGCCTCTTGATGGTCGGTAAACTCGTCGGCCAGCAGGTAAACCTTCCCCTTGCTGCCCGGTGTGTGTAGCTTCGTCTCGTCGGCCACCAACTGCCGCATCGAGCGACGGCTCAGTGACGGTATCGTGCGCTGCTGTGCAAAGCCCACCAACCCCTTCACCAGCGAGGCGGATGGGCGCCACTGTGCAACCAAATTATAGAGCGGTGCCACGAAGGCACCCAGTGACTCAATCTGTGCCATGCGCGCCACCAGCCATGAGCGGCGTGGTGTGGCATGACGGTCATACCAGTGCTGCAGCAACTCGGCGCGCAAGCGCGTCATGTCGACGTTCGATGGACACTCGCTGCGGCATCCCTTACAGGCCAGACACTCGTCCAGCACCTGCTTCAGTTCGGGGATATCCAGCACATTTCCATTACTGCGAGCGCCATTAAACACCTCGCTTGCCCAACCACGTGTCAGCAGTTCGCGCAGCACATTGGCACGGCCGCGTGTCGACCGCGTCTCGTCGCGCGACACCCGATAGGCAGGACACATCGTGCCACCCATCAAGTCCGACTTGCGGCAGTCGCCCGCACCGTTGCACTGCTCCACCGAACACATCAGCGCATGCACCTCGTTGCGCGCACCGGTAGCCCCCTCTGTATCGCACTCGTCGAACGCCGCCTTCCAGTTCATCACAGTCGCCTCGCCGCCCAATTGCGCCTCGATGGCATAGGTCTGGCCCACGTCATAACGCAGCATCGCGTCCATGGGCAGGGTGTCGACAATCTTGTGAAGGTTCAACAGGCCATCGGGGTCCCAACAGTGCTTTACCAGTCGCATCAGTTCGTAGGTGGCGTCGCCATAGAGCAGTCTAATGAACTCGCCGCGCAGGCGGCCGTCGCCATGCTCTCCGCTAAGGCTGCCGCGGTGCTTCTTCACCAATAGCGCCGTCCCGTGGGCGATTTGACGGAATAATGCCCGGTCTTCGGGCGATTTCAGGTTCAGGATGGGACGCAGGTGCAGCTCGCCCGTACTGATGTGGCCATAGTACACGCAACGCGCGTGCAGGCGGTCGAGTAGGGCGCTGAAATCCTTCATATAGGCGGGCAGGTAACGCGGCGACACGGCGGTATCCTCAATCACCCCCGTGGGCTTGGCGTCGCCTTTCATACTGCTGAGCACGCCCAGCCCGGCCTTGCGCAGAGCCCACACTCGCGACACGTCGTTGCCATAGACGCGCGTGCAAGTCTCCACCAGTCCCGATGACATAAGGTCGGCCTCCAGGGCATCGGCCATCGCGTCAAGGTCTTCGCGCCTGTCGGCACGCAGCTCGGTGATGAGGAGCGCCTCGGGGTCGCCCTTGACGAAGAAGCGGTTACGCTCCTGTTCTACATTGCCCCAACTCAGGCGTAAAATCTCGCCGTCCATCAGCTCGATGGCGGTGGGGGAGTGGCGCAGGGCAACCAGGTTGGCCTCAAAACTAGCTTCCAGCGAACGGCAATGAGCGCACAGAACCATAATATCGCGAGGTGGCAACGGGTCGAGCGACACCTTTACCTCGGTGATGAACGCCAGGGTACCTTCGCTGCCCGAGAGCAGTTGGCACAGGTTGACAGTGCGTTTCCGCAAGGGCTTTGACGCGTTGTGCAGGTCGGCAATCACCTCGTCAAGGGCATAGCCGCAGCTGCGACGCCGCAGGTCCGCGTCAGGGTAATTCGCCTCGATTAGTTGCACCGTGTCCTCGTCCAGTGCCATGGATAACAGTTGGGCATAGATGCCCTCAATCAGGCTCGCTGGCTCGGCTTTTTGCCAGAACGCCTCACCGAATCGCTGCTCCAGTTCGGCCACCGTATAAGTCTTAAAGGTCTCAATGGTGCCGTCACTAAGCACACCCACCGCCTCCAGCACATGGTGGCGCGTACTTCCATAGACCAACGAGTGCGTGCCACACGAGTTGTTGCCCATCATCCCGCCGATGCAGCAACGGTTGCTGGTCGATGTCTCGGGACTGAAAAACAGCCCATGGGGCTTCAACGCGAGGTTCAGCTCGTCACGAATCACACCTGGCTCAACCCGTGCCCAGCGCTCCCCGGCATTGATCTCGAGGATGTGGGTCCAGTGCCTACTGATGTCGACAACGATGCCCGAACCCACCACCTGGCCCGCCAGCGACGTACCGCCGGCCCGCGGGATGAGGTGCGTGTGCCGCTCACGAGCCAACGACAACAGTTGGCGAATGTCATCCACCGTCTCGGGATAGGCGACACCCGTCGGCACCTCGCGGTAAACCGACCCGTCGGTCGAGTAGGCAATCTTGTGCAGACTATCGGTATAGAGTTCTACGGCCATTGTGGCAAAATCGTTTCAGTGCCGCAAAGTTCACCAAAAATCCTGAAACACACAAACATTCTCCTGAAATAATGTGACTAAAAGTTAAAATGCGTACAAAACCACAAAAAACTGACAACTCATAACTCATAACTGAAAACTTTGTACTACCTTTGCAGCCGGGTAAGTCCTACACGGCCAGCTCCCCGTAAATCCCCCAGGTCTTGACCGAAGCAAGGGTAGCGGGTTGTAGCGGCGCGATGTAGATCGCTTACCCTTCTTTTTTTACCTAATTGAGAATGGAGAATTGAGGATTGAGAATGATTCTGTTTCGCTTCTTGTTTCTTGTTTCTTGTTTCTCGTTTCTTTATAGCAATGCGAAGACTCTTACTTTTAGCGACCCTAGTGCTGGCGGCGGCGAGCGCTCAGGCCAACTCATGGTGGGACAATTTCAAGCCCACTAACCCCAACGTGCAACTCACGCAGACCAACCTTCCCATCGTTTGGATTAATGTTGACGGGACGATGATTGACACCGAGGAGCGCATTACCGCGCGCATGAAAATCATCCACAATGGTAATGGCCAACTTAACTATGCCGACACGATTGCCCACCCAGGACAGAAGGTGGACTACGAGGGCTACATTGCGCTGCGCTACCGAGGCAACTCATCGTTCAGCGCAAGCGACAAGAAACCTTATTCTTTCCGCACCCTCAATGCACCCCTCGAGGACGGAGGCACTAAGGTCAAGGTCAAAATCCTGGGTATGCCTAAGGACAACAACTGGGCCATCTTGGCGCCTTTCAGTGACAAGAGCATGATGCGCGACATGCTCGCCTTTGAGCTCTCGCGCCCCTGGATGGACTATACTCCTGACGGCAGATACTGTGAGCTGTTCCTCGACGGTACCTACTACGGTGTGTTCATCATCACCGAGGTGGTCAGCAAGGGCAAGAACCGTTGCAACTTGGACGACCCGGGTGACGCAGGTGATGCGCTCACTGGAGGATATCTCGTCGAGGTAGACCGCAACGACGAGGTCACGCACCGCTCAAAGTACCATCCTGTCAACAGTCAGGGAAAAACGCTATTTAGCCGCTACATCTATTTTCAGTATAAGGAGCCTGACTACGAGGACATGACTACCGATCAGATCAACTATATCAACGGTGCCGTTGACGCGATGGAAGATGCCCTCGCTTCGAACAACTTCATGAATCCTGAGACCGGCTACCGCAAATATCTCGACCCCTTGTCATTTGTCGACTACCAGATTTCACAGGAATTGGGACACAACGTCGACGGCTATCGACTCAGCGCCAAGATGTTCAAGCGTCGCGACAGTCAAGACGGTCACTTCAAGATGGTGCTATGGGACTATAACCTCGCCTATGGCAACGCTGACTATTACAACGGCTGGTACACCACAGGATGGGTGTGGGATAACAACGACGTGCTCAACGCCAATTACGACCAACAGGAGGTGCCATTCTGGTGGTACAAACTCAATCAGGATCCCTATTACGTTGATATGTTGCACGACCGCTGGGCGCAATGCCGCCGTGCCAACTTCAGCAACGACCGCATCATGGCAACGGTCGACTCCATCGCCACGTTGCTCACCGTGCAGGGCGCTGAGGCTCGCAACAGCAAGGCATGGCCCAAATGGGGACAGTACGTCTGGCCTAACTATTATATCGCCCAAAACTACACCGAGGAGATCAATTTCCTCAAGCAGTGGCTCAACGACCGCCTCACTTGGATGGATGAGCAGTGGGGCTTTGATCCTAACGCCCTCTTGCCGGGCGACATCAATGGCGACGGTAAGGTCGACGTCAGCGACGTGAACATCATCATCAACATCATGCTCGGTAAGGCGTCAGCCGACAACTACCCCGGCAATCCCGACCTCAATGATGACACCAAGGTCGACGTCACCGACGTCAATGCCGTCATCAACATCATGCTAGGGAAATAGGCCCTATCAGCCCCAAAAAACAGTGCCGCGGCTCAAGCTGAGTCGCGGCACTTTGCATCAGTGATATCTAAAAGAAAACTATTAACTATAAGCTTTTAACTATCAACTGAATTAATTCTTATTTCACGATGAACTTCTTGCCGTTCTGGATGTAAACGCCAGCGGGCAGGTTGTTGCCACGCATCTTCTGACCCATGATGTTGTAGATGGGTGCGTTGTAGTCCAGCTCAGCCTTCACGCTCGAAATGCCAGTGACAGGCAGCTCGCAGTAAACGATGTTCGATGCGTTGCGAATGGTAGCCTTAGTAGGCTCATCAGGAGTTTCCACGGTGTAGTACACCTGGATACCAATGCGATGCTCAAACAGAGGCTCAAAGCCCTCGGCGTTGGTGCGATACAGGTAGATGTAGTTGTTGTGGAAGTCAACAGCGCTGCTGTAGAGCCAGTAGGGAACCTCGGTGATGTCCTCCGTCAGGTCGTAGGTATAGTCTTCTGCGGGGAAGGTGAACAGCTGGTCGTCATCGGTGAAGATGCTGTAGCTCAAGTACTCGGGATCGATCATGTTGCCGTCAACATCGGTGGTGGGCAGGGTGAAGTAGAACTTGCTGAAGCCACTCTCGTCACCGCAGTCATACCAAGCCTCATCGATGTTCTCAGAAACGATAGGATCGGCAGGAACAGCAGGAACAACATCGACAATGTAACCGAAAGGCAACTCAAAGCCATTCTCATCCAAATTGGAGAACTCAAGAGCGGTAAATGACAGGTCATCACTCCAGTAGGTGTACAGACCTGTAGCGTTGTAGTTGTCGGGGAACTCGGCATTCATGTCACCATCACTACCCAGCAGGAAGAT
Source organism: Muribaculaceae bacterium (assembly GCA_017557285.1). GTDB lineage: Bacteria > Bacteroidota > Bacteroidia > Bacteroidales > Muribaculaceae > Sodaliphilus. The sequence goes on along the minus strand of JAFZAK010000085.1, from coordinate 4,102 downwards.
GTTGTCACCATCAATCATGAAATTAATCTCGGTGGTCTCATCGTCAAGCTCGCTGCCCATGTAGTAGGCTGGCTCGCCCTCGTCGTCAACATCCTGATAGACATAGGTCGATCCCCAGCCAAGGATAATACCATACTGATAGCTATCGGACCAGCTCAGGTACTGGCCAGTGGGAATGGTGATGATGCCAGTCATCCAGTCATAGGTACCCTTCACCCATGAGTCGTTGCCGTCATAATACCATGCAGGGTTCTGGATGTAAACGTCGCCGGTGGTGCTGTCAAAAGCAACAGTGAACTTGCCGTCGGTTGCGGTCTCGCTAATGCCAAAAAAGCTGCTGTAAATGCAAGCGCTGTTGCGGTAGTAGGTGTAGGTCTCGCAGCCATCGGGAATCTCAGTGATCACAGTGGGTGCTTCTGGTTCGGGTTCGGGCTCTTCATCGGTAACGCTCACGTCGTCAATGTTCAACCAGAACATGTCGGTTACGTTGTAGTGACGGATGGCGAAGCAACCAGTCTGGCCCTCATAGTCGCTCATATCGAAGGCATACTCCTTGTAGACGCCAGTAGCAGTCTTGTCGGTACCTACCTGAACAAAGTTGCTGAGGTCGCTGGGGTCACCAATGCAAACATACAGACCGAACACCTCGGCAGCGTAGCTGGCATCCTGACCAACTGCCCAGAACTTCACATATTTGTTGAAGGTCACAGTGGGCGAAATAAGCCAGTTGTCGGGAGTCAGGGGAGTTTCTGAGTCGTTGTCAAAACTAGCAGATGCCATGAGGCATTCACCACCATGAGCCGTCATGCGACCAGACTCCAGACCGGTGTTGTCAAAGAATTGCCAGTTATAGCCGTCGCCGTCGTTATCAACAGTCGTCCAGCCATCGGCACCAGCTTCAAAGTCCCAAGAAATGGTCTCGCCTCTCAATGCATTCAGCGTGGGACGTGCTTGCAAGTCCATGATGTCCATGCCCTTGACGGCCTCACCGCCACGAACAACCTTGTTAGTGACACGCTCCATGGCCTTGGCCTTCAAGTCCTTGGTGTTTACCTTGCCGTTCTGGACAAGCTTAATACCTGCAGATGCGCTCAGAGCAACTGCCAATGCAACGAAAAGTACAGATAACTTTTTCATAAGCAATTTGTTTAGTTAATAATAAAAGTGAATTAGCAATATGCCTACAAAAGTACAACTATTTTTGTAAACTGCAAAATCAAATGTGTAAAAAAATGAGAAACTTTCACAAGTTTTTTTAGTAGGAGGATATAGCCATATAGTTCCCATGCTTTTTCAAGATAAATATTTGCTTACCTATGATTTTTGATGTAACTTTGCACAGGAATTATAAACATTAAAGAAACAACCCCATTATGAAATCATTTAGACATATCTTGCTCGCAATGTGCGCGATAATGGCACTTGCCGCAGCGGCTGAACAGCCCGATCCAGTCATCGAGTCCATCAGAGAAGCCTATCAACAGGCAAAAGAGTCCATCAAGAAAGGCAAAGGGATGGGCAACGAGATGGTGACCACCCTCAACTATACGGTCTATAAGCAAGGAAAAACGACCGAGACCTTGCACTTCTTCTATAAAACAGTACAGGGTACCTACCTGATGAGTGATGATCGAGACCCGCATTTCAACTACTATCCCCTCTACTTCGTCACGCGCAATTACAACATCGGAAAAAAGAAGTATTATGAGGAGTTCCTTTTCGACTCTAAGAACCAACGATTGCTGTTTGCCTTGACCCAAGACTATGATGAAAACGGCAAACGATTCGACCGTCGATTCTATTTTCAAAACGGAACCGTCTATCACATCATCGGTCCTGAAGCGACTCCTCTGATGCAAGATCAGGTCTTTTATCAGGCCGAAGAACTCAAACACGCCTTCGACTGGATGATCCAAAACCCCAAAGAATAAGACCAACGCAGAAATCGGCACCAATCCTGCAAAAAGGGCATGAAATCATGCTCTTTTTCATCAGTTAATGGCTTTTTTGCACCGAGTGTAATATTGTGTAATTAATTTCTTGCAGCAATTCCAGGCTATATCTACTTTTGCATCGTCCGGACAGACAACCCAATTGTTGAACGATTCAAAAAATGAAGAAAATGAAAAAATTGATCTTATTGTCTTTGATGGCTGTATTGGGCCTCATGACGGCAAGCGCACAGAAGACAGTTGTGTCGCAGAGCAAACAGAATGTCTATGACATGGTAGAACAGATGCCGGAGTTTCCTGGCGGAATGCCTGCCATGATTGATTTCCTGCAAGCCAATCTTAAGTATCCTGAAGACGCTATTAAGCAGAATGTGGGAGGAAGGGTTTTGGTCATGTTCGTGGTGGAGCCCGATGGCAGTCTTTCCAATGTGGGAGTTGCAAGAAAAGTCTTTCCCTCGCTTGACGCTGAGGCAATCAGAGTGGTGAAGACGATGCCTAAGTGGAAACCTGGAAAGGAGAAAGGGAAACCCGTGAGAGTGAACTTCACCTTGCCTGTTGTATTTTCCCGCAAATAATGAGGAACACCGTAAGCCTAATATTACTTATTATCATCATTGTGGGCTGCTCACATGAGCAGTCCCACAATGAACTGTTAAATCAGGCAGAGCAGATTGTTTTCACTCAACCCGATTCGGTGGTGAGAATGTTGTCCCCAAGTTGGAACGACACCACGATGAGTGAACCCGATCGGGCTCTGTTTGGCCTTCTCTATACCGAAGCCATTCACCGCAGCGGACTCTATATCGGCACCGACTCGTTAATCGCTGCAAGTAAGAAGTACTTCGAACGGCATGGTGATAACGAGCATCTGGCCCGAGCACTGCTGCATCATGGAATTACCCTCTATCACCAGCAAAAGACCCGCGAGGCCATCCTGTCGATGAAAAAAGCCGAGCAGCTGGCTCGGGGGTTGAACGAGCCCGCTTTTGATTGGTATCTCTTCTCGGTGCTGGGCGACGTGAACGACAACGTGGGCAACTACAACACGACATTACGCTATTACATGCAGGCACTGCAAGCCGCTCGGCAAGTCGATAATAACCAGTGGGCTGTCCAGGCGCTGAACAACATCGCTACGACTTTTGACGTGTTGGGCGAGGTGGACAGTCTGAAGTATTATTTGGAACAAGCCAGGCCTCTGGTCGACAACACCGAGGGCGATGTGCGGGCCAATTATCTCGTCAATAACGCCAGTTTTCTTATGAGGTCAGGCAAGAACGATGAGGCGAAACGTCTCCTGTCCGAATCGATGCAGATATCTCCAACCGACCGAGGAGGGAAACTTTTGGCAGATATCTATGTGCAAGAAGGCGACACGGCATCTGCTATGCTGCAATGGTACAGGCTCACGACCTCGCTCTCGCCCGATGTGGCCATCCAGTCCTACCACTTGCTGATCGAACATCTGAACTTTTGGGGCGACACACGCAATGCGGCAGAGTATAGCCAACGACTCAACGAGGTGTACCGGGGTCTGTACGAGAAAAATGATGCGGCAAGCATCGTCGACTTGATGACACAATTTGATGAGCAGGTGAAGGAACGAAGGCAGTACAGAACGATTATTGCTCTGCTTGCTGCCATCATATGCCTAATGATTGTTTCGGCATTATTAGTGGGGTATAGTCGCCGCCGCATCGACAGGCTGAATGCTCGCTTTGCCGAGAGCCAGCAGCAATATAATCTCACACGCTCCGAACTCACACAGATGCGGCAGCAGAAGGAGCGTGAGCAACGCGAAAACTCATTGCAGATGAAGCAGACTGTCTCGCGACTCCATGCGGCGGCAAACAAAGCTAAGCCTGCTATCGATGAAGACGCCAACGTGCTGGCGCAACTATCTTATGCGCAGAACCCTAGATTGAGAGAATTGCTCTCTGCCCTGAATTCAAAAGAACAGATGGTGTGCTTACTCACTATCCATGGTTTTCAGCCCACCGAGATTGCTACCTTGACCATTTCAACACCTCAGGCTATCACCAACATCCGCGTGCGCCTGCTCAAAAAGCTCTTTGGCGAGACCGGTGGCGCCAAAGACTTTGACAATGCCATCAAACAAGTCAAATAAAGAGGCACCCACCTTCGCAAGT
>JAFZAK010000084.1 GCA_017557285.1 Muribaculaceae bacterium | reverse complement strand
GTTACCCGCAGCAGAGTGGCCAGCCTTCGGGCAACATCAGCATCGAGGACCTGGAGCGTGAGATGGGTGTGGGCAAGAAGAGTGGGAACAGCTACCAGCAGACCCAACAGCAGCAGTACCCGCAACAGCAGGGTTATCCCCAGCAGACGCAGTACCCGCAGCAACAACAACAGGGTTACCCGCAACAGACTCAGTACCCGCAGCAGCAACAGCAGGGCTATCCTCAGCAGACGCAGTACCCGCAACAGCAACAACAGGGCTATCCCCAGCAGCAACAGTACCCGCAACAACAGCAGACGGGTGGCAGCGTGATTCCTGGTGTGGACGATTACCTACCTACCGAGCAAGGCAACACCTTGCCCACTGGGCAGCAACAACAGCAGTTGCCTGGATGCTCGGGCGGTGGTGGCAACATGCCGGGTTGCTCGGGCGGAATTTGGAAAGTGCTGGGCCTGGGAGCTTTGCTAGCGTTCTTGTTTAGACGCAAGAGTTGATAAGGCCGAAGCAGAACTTCGGCCCACAGAACAGACAATGGCTTATCTTGACAAGCATGATGATGAGCGGGTGCTGGAGCAAGCCGGCGTGCGCGTGACAGCTGTGCGACTGCTTGTGTGGCGCGAGGTGCGGCGTGCGTTTCATGACACGTTCAGCCTTGCGGATCTGGAAGACACTCTGCCGACGGTTGACCGTTCGACGCTGTTCCGCACCTTGGTAAGTCTGACTGATGCCCACCTGCTTCATGAGATTGACGATGGCAGTGGCGCGCAGAAGTACTGCGTGTGCCACCATGATGACACGCGGCACTGCCTAGGCCACGTTCATCTGACTTGTGTGCGTTGTCATCGCACGTTCTGCCTAAAGGATGTGACCATTCCCAACGTGCCGTTGCCCGAGGGGTTCGCGCCCGAGGAGACCGAGTATGTGGTCAAGGGCATTTGCAGTCGCTGTAACAAGGAATAAGAAAAGCCTCGGCAATGCCGAGGCTTACGAAAAACTGTGAATAACTGTGATAGTGACTCTTACTTGAGGTAATCGTCAAAATAGCGTGTGATGCGCTCATGGAGATGGACGCTTTGATGACCACGCATGTTGTGTCCCTGTCCGGGATAGACGTAAAAGTCAGGTTGCGTGTCGGCGGCGATACATGCCTTGAGGAACGAGTAAGCGTGCTGCGGCACGACGGTCGGGTCGTTGAGTCCGATAATGATTTGCAGCCTTCCCTTCAGGTCTCCAGCCTTGTTGAGAAGGCTGGTTTTTTCATATCCTTCGGGATTGGTCTGCGGGGTGTCCATGTAGCGCTCGCCGTACATCACCTCGTACCACTTCCAGTCGATGACCGGCCCTCCGGCAACTCCCACCTTGAAGGTCTCGGGATAGTTGGTCATCAGACTGATGGTCATGAAGCCTCCGAAACTCCATCCGTGCACGCCGATGCGTGCTGTGTCGACATACTCGAGCGAGCGCAGGAAGTCCACGCCACGCATCTGGTCGCGCATCTCGACCTGCCCCAGCTCACGGAAGGTTGCCTGTTCGAAGTCCCGTCCGCGGTTTTCGCTGCCACGGTTGTCCATAATATATAGGAGGTATCCTCGCTGTGCCATGTAGGTTTCCCAACTGCGACTACTGTAGTGCCATCGGGCATCGACATTGTGCGCGTGCGGCCCGCCATAGACATAGACCACCGTGGGGTATTTCTTGGTGGGGTCAAAGTCGACGGGCATCACCATGCGGTAATACAGGTCGGTCACGCCGTCATCGGCCTTGATGGTGCCACAACGGTACTCGGGGACGGTGTATCCCTGCCAGGGGTCAGGCGCTGTGAAGTATCGCTTTGCCTCGCCCGAGGCAGTATTGACGATGGCGATGTTGCGAGGCACCTCAGGCTCCTGGTACAAGTCGACGAGCCACTTGCCGCTGGGGTTGAGCATAGCGCTGTGCCATCCTCTCCCACCCTCGTCGATGCGGGTCATCATGCCATTGTCGACGTTCACGCGATAGATGTTCTTCTGGATGGGGCTGTCAGCGTTTGCCGTGAAGAACAAGTTATGCCCCACCTCGTCAAAGCCCAGCATTTCCATCACCACCCAGTTGCCATGGGTCAGTTGCTTGATTTCGTTCCCATCGATGTCAAAAAGATAGAAGTGGTCATATCCGTCCTTTTCGCTTCGCATGACAAAGCGCGTCTTGTCCCAGGGCAGGAAGACGATGGGATGCTGCGGCTCGACATACTTATCGCTTGTCTCGCGATAGAGTTCAGCAAGCCGTGCTCCTGTCGTAGCATCATAACTGACCAGCCTGCAATCATTCTGGTCGCGGTTGAGTTCCATCATATAAATGACCGTTCCTTCGGGATTCCAAGCGATATTGGTGAAATAGCGGTCAGTGGGATTTCCTGCGTCTAGATAGACGGTCTTTTGAGTTGCAAGGTCATACACTCCGACGGTGACCAAATGTGACGTCTGCCCTGCCATGGGATATTTCTCGGGTGCCGGTGCGGCAATGACGCGGGTGGTGTCGTTCAGTTCGGGTACATCGACCAAGGGGTAATCGGTGACCATTGACTGGTCCATGCGGTAGAACGCCAGGCGGGTTCCGTCGGGGTTCCAGAAGAGGCCTCCCTCGATGCCGAACTCATTGCGGTGCACACTCTGCCCGTAGACGATGTCGCGGGAGCCGTCCTCGGTGAGTTGGCGTGTGTCGCCATTTGCGTCGGTGACATAGAGGTTGTCTTCTTTGACGAAGGCGAGGGCGCGGCTCGTCTTGTTCCACTCGGCGGCTTGTTCGTCACCTCGTGGCTGACTCCACATCTGCTTGCGTGCCTTGAAGTCGATGAGTCGGCGTGCGTCCTTGCCGCCTACCATCGCCAAGGGCTGGTCGGCGTAGGGGAAAGAGATGGTGCTGAGCGACCTCAGACTGTCTGCGCCAAGTCCCTTGTTAAGTTTCGCACGGGTGATGAGCACCTTTTCCTTGCCGTTTTTCAGGTCGACTGTCCAACAGGTGTCGGCACTGAGTCTCACCAGTTGGTCTCCCCACCATCGCAGCGAGCGCGATTGCGGGATCATGTTGGCGTAGTTTTTTCCACCGAAGTTCAGGTCCTCGAGAGTGAATTGCTTTTGTGCCACGATGGGCATTACGGTCATTGCAGCGAGCAGTACCGCCAGAAGATTTAGTTTTTTCATTGTTTATTGCGGTTGTACGAGCCGGTGGCTCGCAATACTTTGACATGTGGTTAATAATTGTGGGTGCAAAGATACGAAAAAAGCGCCAAAACTGCCGAGAAACTAAGATATTTCTCGGCAGTTTTGAAAATGAGGGTATGTATCAGTCGTTTTTGGCGTCACCTTCGGGGCTGATATTGAGGTAGCTGCGCAGTGCTGCGACATAGTCCTCAAAGGCTTTCAGTCCCGTTGGTGTGATGCGGCACAGTGTGCAGGGTTTCTTACCCTTGAAAGTCTTCTCGACCTCAATGTATCCCGCCGTGGCGAGTTTGTCGAGTTGGACGCTCAGGTTTCCTGCCGTTGCTCCTGTCTGCTGCTTGATGTAAGGGAACTCAGCCTCGTCGACACTGATAAGGAGCGACATCACGGCGAGTCGCAGTTCGGAGTGCAGCAGTGGGTCTAGTGGCTTGAACATGTTTGCTCCTCCTTTTTTTGGTTCTGCATGAGAATCGCCAACCCTGGTACAATCAGGCCAACCGCTGCCACGCCAGCCATCACGTAGAGTTGTGCATGGCCAGGGAAATGCAACGCTCCAAAGAATCCACCGATACCCGCGATAAGTCCGCATACTTGAATGACGCGATTGTTGATGGTGAAACCTGTGATTGTTGTAGCCATTCCGAAACACAGGGAGATGATGCTAGTGATACAGCCGAAGATATACACCTTGGGCATAATCAGTTCCATTGGCAGCATTCCACTGCCGATAAAACCAAGAAGCATGCCCACACCACAACACAATACCCCAAAAGTTGTCCATACATGACCAATGACCTTCCCGACAAAAGTGGTCGGAATGCCTTCTCTTCGTTTATCAATAATCCAGTTGCCTGCATATCCTATCAGCCACAAGACAGCCCACAGCATATTCCACACCGGGCCGCCATGATTTTTCCATAGATAGGCGATAAACAGAGAGAATACGACAACGCAAAGCCCCCACCAAATGAGCGGTATTGCCGAGTTCCTGTTGATTGTGCGCTGGCTTCGTTCAATAGAATCCCTGATAATCTCGAGACTGCGCTCGGCAGTCATGTTTTGTTTCTCTTCCATAGCTTTTTTGTAATGACAGTTTCTAATTCTTGTTAGTTCTCTCGGTCCTCACCCCACCCCTGCAGAAGGCGGGGCTCGGACCTGGTTGTGTTCGAATCACGGTGCAAAGATAAACAAGTTTATTTTATAAACCAAATTATTTTCTAGATTTTTTTCGTTTTTAGTGCAAAAAAAGTGAAAATAGCCGTTAAACCTTATTATAAAAAGGCCATTACAGAGGTGCGGCATACATGACCGAATGTGGATGTGGTGTTAAATCTCAAAAAATAGTTTTGGGAGTCGGAATTATTTAGTAATTTTGCCTTTTCGAAAACAAGATAACACATTATCGCTATGATGAATGACAATGTAATCACCCCTGCAGAATTTTTGGACATCTGCCCTATCGCCGACAAGGACTTCCACAACGCGATGTCGCTATTGGTCGAGGAGCCGTCTCTCCAGCGTGTTGTGGCGATGGCGCTGCCCCAATACAAATACAGCGAGTTGAAGTACGTGCTGCTGAGCCTGAACTCTAAGGATGAGTTCCAAGCTCGCGTGATGCGTCCTTACATAGAGGGTGTATTGGCGCGTACCCATCAGGCCTTGACGAGCAGTGGACTGGAGGAGCACATTGATCCCGACGTGCCCAATATGTTCATCACCAATCACCGCGACATCATCCTTGATGCCGGTCAGTTGGGGTACCTGCTGATCAAGAGCGGTCGTCCAAGTTGTGAGATTGCCGTGGGTAGCAACCTGTTGATTTATGACTGGATCAACAAGCTTGTGCGCCTTAACAAGGGCTTCGTCGTCAAGCGCAACCTGGGTCGCATCCAGACGCTGCAGTCAGCGATTCAGTTGTCCAGTTATATGCATTTTGCTATCAAGCAGAAGCACGAGAGCGTATGGATTGCCCAGCGCGAAGGCCGCTGCAAGGACAGCAACGACCGCACGCAGGACAGCCTCGTCAGAATGTTGACCTATGGCAACCGCGAGAAGAGCGCTGTCGAGAGTCTTAAGGAGTTGAACATTGCCCCTGTCGCCATCAGCTACGAGTATGACCCCACCGACTACCTGAAGGCGAAGGAGTTCTTGATGAAGGACAAGAATCCCAACTGGAAAAAATCTCCGAGCGATGACTTAATGAGCATGAAGACCGCCCTGATTGGACACAAAGGACATATCCACTACACCTTCATGCCCTGCATCAATGACGAGTTGGACAAGATTCCCGACGACCTGGACAAGTTGTTGACCATCACCCGCATCTGCCGCATCATCGACCACTCAATCCATTTGGGCTACAAAATTTTCAAGACCAACTACATCGCGCACGACATCCTGTTTGACGACCAAGAGTTTGCCGACAAGTACACGCCCGAGGAGAAGGATGCTTTCAAACAGTACTTGAGTGACCAGATTGCGAAGGTCGACATCAAACTCAGTGATTATGACCGCCACTACATGTTCCACAAGATGCTACAGATGTACAGCAATCCGTTGACTAACCAACTGGAGGCGCTTAAATAATGAATAATTAAAAATGAATAATGAATAATGGGTTGTTGATTGTTGTTTCTTGTTTTCGAATAACTTATGCGAATTAATTGGATAGCCTTAGCTCTATTCATCTTTGTCAACCTGTTGGTTGACTGGGCGATAGACCGTAAGTTGCGACGTGTGAGCAAATGGGCGTCACGTGTTCATCGGCTACTGGCCCTTGCCTTGCAAGTGATGCTTGTTGTGGGCATGGCTCAGCCGTTTGGCGACGCAATGTCGAGCGACAGCAGTATGAATCTTGCGATGTGGCTGCTGTGGACCTACATTGCCTTCTATGTGCCGAAATACCTGTGGCTGCTGCTGGCTTGGCCGTCATTCATCCGTCCCCTACCCCGTGGCTTGAAAAACACATTTGCCACCCTCGGCACGGTCGTTGGCTTGGGTGTGTTCGGCACGCTGTGGTGGGGCACACTGGTCACACCTGGCAAGTTGCAGATTAACGGTGTAACTCTGTCGTGCCCTCGTTTGGGACAGGCTTTTGACGGCTACCGCATCGTGCAAATCAGCGACCTTCATGTAGGTACTTACGGCACCAACACAAGCATCGTTCAACAGATGGTGGACAGTGTCAACGGGTTGTCGCCCGACCTGATTCTCTTCACTGGCGACCTAGTAAGCCGCCGCACCAGCGAGGCGTTGCCGTTTACCGAGGTGCTGAGCCAGCTGAAGGCGCGCGATGGTGTAGTAGCCATCCTAGGCAACCACGACTATGACGACTACTGCCGCTGGCCCGACTCGCTGTCGAAGGTGCGCGACCACGAGGCGTTGTGTGACATACAACGCCAGATGGGCTGGACGCTGCTCAACAACGAGCACCATATCATCGTACACGATGGCGACAGTCTGCTGGTCATCGGCGAGGAGAACTATGGCGAGGGGATGTTCCATAACTACAGTGACTTCAATGCGGCCTATCCCGACAGTGTGCGGCACCTGCCTTATAAAATTCTGTTACAACATAACCCCGTGCAGTGGCGCGAGGATATTATCGGCAAGACCGACATCGACCTGACGCTGAGCGGCCACACGCATGCCATGCAGATGATGGTGACACTCTTCGGCAAGAAGTACTCCCCTGCCAGCCTGCGTTACAAGGAATGGGGCGGGCTTTACAGCGAGGGCAACCAGCACCTGTATGTCAATATTGGCATCGGAATGGTGGGAGTGCCTATGAGAATCGGGGCGACGCCGGAGATAACGGTGATTCAATTAAGAATTAAGAATTAAGCGAATGTTCGAATGCTCGAATACTCGAATGTTCGAATACTCGATTATAGAAAATGAATGAAAAGATAATACAACTGATCTCCAAAGAGCTGGAGATTAAACTGGAGCAGGTAGCTGGCACCGTAAGCCTGCTGGAGGATGGCGCTACCATCCCGTTTATCAGCCGCTATCGCAAAGAGTTGACGGGTGGCCTCGATGAACTCGCCATCCAGTCGATTGAGCAACGACTGAAGTACTACCAAGAGCTGGAGAAGCGCCGCGCGACCATCCTGAAGACCATCGAGGCGCAAGAGAAACTCACCCCCGAACTGGCATCACGCATCAACGACTGTTGGGATGCCACCACACTTGAGGACTTATACCTGCCATACAAGCCCAAACGAAAGACTCGCGCTGAGGCAGCTCGCCAACGCGGTCTGGAACCTTTGGCAAAAATGATAATGGCGCAGCGCGACAATGACATCGCGCGCCGTGCCGTGCGGTTTGTCGGTGACGAAGTGCCCGATGTCGAAGCCGCCATCGCCGGCGCCCAAGATATCATCGCCGAATGGGTGAGCGAGAACGAGCGCGTGCGCAACCAGGTGCGCAACTCGTTCCGCTACCATGCCATCCTTACGAGCCACTTTGTCAAGGGCAAGGAGATTGAGGGCCGCAACTACGAGACCTACTATGAGTTCTCACAGCCGTTGCGGCGCATCTCCTCGCACCAACTGCTCGCCATCCGCCGTGGCGAGAAGGAAGGGTTCCTGAAGGTGAATATCGGCATCGACGACGAGCGTGCCATCAACAATATCACCCGCATGGTGGTGCGTGGCAACGGGTTGTGCTCCGACCTGGTCGCCGAGGCCGCCGAAGACGGATACAAACGCCTGATTAAGCCACAAATTGAGACCGAGTTTGCCGCCGAGAGCAAGGATAAAGCCGATGACGAGGCCATCAACCTGTTCGCGCAGAACGTGCGCCAACTGTTGTTTGCCCCACCCTTGAGCCGCAAGCGCATCCTCGCCGTCGACCCAGGTTTCCGTACGGGCTGCAAGGTGGTGTGTCTGGACGAGCAGGGCAACCTGCTTCACCATGATGTCATCTACCCCGTAGCGCCGCACTTTGACATCGAGGGCGCGACCGACACCATCGAGAAGTTGGTAAAGAAATACAAGATAGACGCCTTCGCACTGGGCAACGGCACCGCAAGCCGCGAGACCGAGCGGTTCTTGCGCCGCCTGCAGCTGGACCGCAAGGTCGAGGTGCATGTGGTGAACGAGAGCGGCGCGTCGATTTACTCAGCCTCCAAGGCTGCTCGCGACGAGTTCCCCGACGAGGATGTGACTGTGCGTGGCGCAGTTTCCATCGGTCGGCGTCTGCTCGACCCGCTGGCCGAGTTGGTCAAGATTGACCCCAAGTCAATCGGTGTGGGCCAATACCAGCACGACGTGGATCAAACTCGCCTGAAGGATGCGTTGACGTTCACCGTCGAGAGTTGTGTGAACAGCGTGGGGGTGAACATCAACACCGCCAGCAAGGAACTGCTGACCTATGTCGCCGGTCTGGGTCCCGCATTGGCTCAAAACATCGTTAGCTACCGTGCCGAGCAAGGTGACTTCACCAGCCGACAAGACATTCTGCATGTTCCCAAGATGGGTGCGAAGACGTTCACGCAGGCGGCGGGGTTCCTGCGCATCCCTGAGAGCGACAACCCGCTGGACAACAGCGCTGTGCATCCCGAGCGATATGCGCTAGTCGAGCAGATGGCACATGACTGCGGCTGCACGGTGGCCGACCTCATCAGCGACAAGTCACAGCGCGAGAAGATTGACCTGCGGCGGTATGTGTCACCCGACGTTGGCGAACCGACGTTGCTAGACATCATGCACGAACTTGAGAAGCCCGGTCGCGACCCACGCGAGGGCGCCGAGAACGTCGAGTTTGACGACAATGTAACCGACATCAAGGACCTGCACGAGGGTATGGTGCTGAACGGCAAGGTGACGAACATCACACAGTTTGGCGCATTTGTCGACATCGGCGTACACAAGGAAGGACTGGTGCATGTGTCGCAGATGGCCGAGCGCCGCGTTCAGGACCCGTCGAAGGTTGTGAAGATAGGCCAGGTGGTGCGTGTCCGTGTCCTGTCGGTGGATGTTGACCGTCAGCGCATCGCGCTTAGTCTTAAGATTAATTGAGAAAAAGTTTAACAAAAAATATTTTATATGAAAAAAATCGTATCCTTTATCGCTATGCTGCTGGTTGCAGCAACGACATGGGCGTTGCCGTTTGTGCCGACGACTAGCCCCTCAACCAAGCCTATCCACTGGTATTTCTTGAAAACCGGTGGTCGTTTCGTCTACGCCTCACAAAGCGGTGAGGCCGACATTGCCGCGAGCACCTCCTCGCAAAACAATGACTCATACTATTGGTGCTTTGTTGGCGACAACAATAGTGGATACAGAATCTATAACCGCGCCACCAACAAGTATTTGTATGCCGGTGAGTCTCTGGGTAATTACTATGATTCCCCTATCGATTTAGTGGAAACACGAGATAACAACAGTTTCTACATTTATGCGATGTTCAATTCGGGAACATTAAAGAACTACCTGTGTTACAGCGCCAGCAGCGGTTTTTATACCACTATGGGAAAGGATTCCTATTTCACAGTCACTGAGGCTTTTGTAGAACAGGGCTCTACATTAAGTGAAACCCCCAATATTAACGTAGAGACCTTCGACGACCATTGTGTCGTTACTGCTCAGGGAACCGGTGAAGTGCATCTTTATATCGGCAATGACGAAGTGAACAACCCCTACTCCATCATGCGAACCAATGAAGACCAACATCTTACCGCCAAGGCCACCAACAAAGAACCCGGCAAAGATATGGTAACACTTTACTACGGGTTTACCGTTCCCAAGTTGGAGAGTTCTGGTCCCAATCCCAATCCCACATTCACCCGCTATGATGCCAATGGTGTGGGCTACAGCGTTGAGTATGGAGGTGCCGAACAATATGGCTGTGTTGCCCAATTTGTGCTTGACAACAATGCCAACACCTACTTCCAAACCAGTCCTGACAAATTCTATGTGGTGATGCAGGCCAGCGAGCCTGTAGCCGTGAAACAATACAGCCTGGTTACCGCCATCGATGCTTTGTATGTGTATGAATACATGATACGCAGCTGGAAACTCGAGGGCTCTAACGACTTCCAGAACTGGACACTTATCGACACCCAAAAGGATTACCCCATGCCTCTCGTCGACCTGACCGAGGTTGTCATTCCGGTGAACGATACACGCAAGTTCCGCTACTTCAAGTTCACATGCACCGAGGGTGTAGGTATATATAATAGTGTCAGACTCAGCGAAATATGGATTAACGAGCAAAAGCATGGTCAATGGAGTCAATTTGACTTTAAGAGTTCGACCTGTGGTGCCGAAGGCGAGAGATACTTAAAATGTAGCGAATGTAACGCCAAAAAGTCCGAATTGGTGCCGGCCGATGGATCGCACTGGTTCTCCGATGGTGTATGCACCAAATGCGGCATTAAGGAGGGCGAAACGAGGTTGATTTATAATAGCCAACGAGTGCCTCACTATGTGAAAGCCAAACACGCCTACCGCAATTCAAACGGAACCTGGCCCAGTGCTCCCACTGGCTGGAACACTCCCGGCTTCAACGACAGCAACTGGCTCAATCTGCCCTTGGGAACAGCAAATCCAGGACACACCGATGGCCCGAGATACCAGCTGCGTTATAATTCATTCTGGTTTGACGAGTATAACTGCTACTGGATGCGATTCCCTCTCATCTTGACCGAAATCGCCAACGATGCGACTTTCACCTTCAACTGCGTGCACGACGATAATATGGTAGTGTATGTCAACGGACAAGAAGTAATCAACAAAGAAGGCTGGTGCGAAACGCCCTACGGAAGTACATTTGCCAACACGCACGAAAGTTACAGCATTCCCGCTTCAGCGTTCCACCTTGGCAAAAATGTGATAGCCGTGTATATGCAGCAAAACTTTGGTGGTGCCTTCTTCGACTGCGAACTTGTGGCAACGGGAGCCACAGCAGGCAACTTCCTGCCTGGTGACGTGAATGGCGATGGTCAGGTCGACATTGCCGACGTGAATGCCGTCATCAACATGATGCTGGGCAAGATCACACAGACTGCAGCTGGTGACGTGACAGGTGACGGTAGCGTTGACATCGCCGATGTGAACGCCGTCATCAATCTGATGTTGGGAAAATAAGCTTCACCCCCTACCTCTCTCCCGGGGGAGGGGAGCAAAAGCACTTTTGGGCGAAGAGCAAAATATTTTGCTCTTCGCTTGTTTATTTGTAACTTCGCCAATCAAAAACTAAAGTCCAAAAGATAACTCTAAATTATCCTTTATAAATCAGACATTTAAGAAGTCTCTAGCAAAGTGTTTTGGGTAGTGAAATGCGATGTCTTTTGGGCTAAGGTGAAATTAGTAATAGGCTATTTGGTTTTATTAGCATTTTTTTATGAAAAGAAACAATTTCTTGTTACTCCTAGCAGTGTTGCTGCTGACCCTTCTCCCACTCGGAGCCTTGGCGCTGCCCTTTGTTCCTACAACTGATCCTAGTTCTTCATCCACTTACTGGTATCAGTTGCGTACAGGCAGCAAGTACGTGCGCGTGATCAACACCAATTTTCCTGGTCTAGAGCAAATAGGCGTATCGGATGCCGCTTCGACTACTGACGAATACCTGTGGTGCTTTGTGGGCAATGATCAGTCGGGTTACAAGGTGTACAACAAGTACATGCGGAAATATTTGATTATGCCAGGCCGCTTCGGTGAAGCCGATAATAGCGAGACATTGTTCTATGAGGCAGGCAGTAGCGATAGCTTCTACCTTTATGAGATTGATGGCTCGGACAAGTTCTACCTCATCTATATCAACAACGGCTTTTGGGGCTCGGACGAGGAAAAGACCAGCTTCTATGTCAACCAGGTGATTGACGGCAGTTACACGCGCCACGACAAAAACCTTGTTGGCTACCGCTATCTAACAGGTGGCGCGAGTCATATCACTCAAGAGTCTTCCAACAATTTGGTCGACAACGATGCCTCGACGAAGTATTGCGGCTATGTCTCAAGCTGCTGGGTGACCATCGAAGCCAGTGAACCTGTTGCTGTGAGCCAATACTCGATTGTCACAGCCAATGACTCTCGCACACAATACAGCCGCGCGTTGCGCAACTGGACGCTTTCCGGTTCGATGGATAACGAGAACTGGACGGTTATCGACAATGTGACCGACTGTTCGCGCATGCCCTTCGCCAATCAAGAGGAGGTGGTGTTCAAGCCGAAATCAAACAGTTCAGAGAAGTACAAGTACTTCAAGTTCGCTTGTTCTGCGGGTGCTAGTTCGCTTGTTCAGCTGAGCGAGGTGTGGATCAACGAGCAGGCGCATAGCTGGGAGTCCAAGGCCTACACCAGTCCGAACTGTGGGGTGCATGGCACCCAAGTGTATCACTGCAATGACTGCAATGCCTACAGAACAGAGACAATCGATCCGACGGGTGCTCACAACTTCGTGAATGGGGTGTGCACGGTGTGCGGCAAACAGGAGAATGTCACCGTCTTGCTCGACAATGGCCAAGTCAATCCTTACAGCATCAAATGCCTCCACGACTACATCAATGGTTCGATCTGGCCTACTCCTCCCGAAGGCTGGAATACCGTGAACTATTACGACAAAGAGTGGGACGACTTGATGATGCCCACCGCCAGCCCTGGCCACTCCAATGGACCTTTCACCTCGTTGATGTATAATTCTAACTGGTATGGCGAGTATAACTGCTACTGGATGCGTCGTCGATTCACATTGGACGAACTCCCCACCAACGCCGTCTACACGCTGCGTTACGTTCACGATGACGAGATGTGGGTCTATGTCAACGGCCAAGAGGTGCTCCATGCCGAAGGCTGGACCGAGACTCCCTCAAACTGCAACTGGGCCAACAGCCATGAGAACTTTGTAATTCCCTCCTCGGCGTTCCGTGTGGGCTATAATGTGCTTGGCATCTATATCCAGCAGAACTGGGGCGGCGCCTACTTTGACTGCGAGCTCACGAGAGAAATCGGTGCCGGCATCCCTGGCGACTTGAACGGTGACGGCGTTGTGGACATCAGTGACGTGAACGCCGTGATCAACATGATGCTGGGCAAAGTCACGCCGACTGCTGCCGGCGATGTGACGGGTGACGGCCATGTGGACATCAGCGACGTGAACGCTGTCATCAATATTATGTTGGGAAAATAAGCCTCACCCCCCTACCCCTCTCCAGGGGGAGAGGGGGGTATTAAACGCAAATAAATAAAATCAATAAATATATTTTAGAAATGAAAAAAATCGTATCTCTTGTAATTATGCTGCTGGTGGCAGCGACAGTGTGGGCATTGCCGTTTGTGCCAACGACCAGCCCCTCAACCAAGCCCATCCACTGGTATCAGTTGAAAGTAAACAACAAGTATGTTTACGCATCGCCTAACAATGATTCCGATCTAGCTGTGAGTTCATCGTCCTCTACTGCAGATGCTTATCTGTGGTGTTTTGTAGGCACCTCATCTTCGGGTTATAAAATCTATAACCGCAAGACGAAGAGTTACCTTTACTCTGGCTATTGGCTGGGTTCGGCTTATGAATCTAGTGTTGACTATTATGAAGCCGGCAGTGGGGACAATTTCTACATCTATGCTATTTTTGAAATCTTTGGGACCTCTAGCACCATCAAGAATTATTTGTGCTATAACAACACCAATGGTTTTTACACTACTGCTGGCAAGGATTCCTACTTTAATGTGACTGAAGTAATGGTTGAGAATGAGCCCGTATATACCGACGTTCCAAATATAGACATGGAGGTTAATGATGAGTCATGCGTCATCACAGCTACAGGTGTGGGTACAGTCAAACTTTATATTGACAATGTGAATGTCTCAAATCCCTTTACAATAGCTCGCACACAAGAAGACCGAGTAATCACAGCAGTAGCCACGGCACAAGAATCAGGCAAAGAGATGTCTTCCTTAACAAAGTATTTCACCATTCCTCGCTTGGATAGTGATGTCATTGGTGATGTGAACGGTGACGGCGTTGTGGACATCAGCGACGTTAATGCGGTCATTAACATGATGCTGGGCAAAATGACGCCGACAGCTGCCGGCGATGTGACGGGTGACAGCCATGTCGACATCAGCGATGTCAATATCATTATCAACCTCATGCTTGGCAAGAACACCACGCCAACTACCGAGCCTACAGTCCATCCTGTGACAGCCTATGGCTACAGCACTCCTGGCAATACCAACAACCGCCCTGATGAGGCTTATACCAAACTGGTCGACGGCAACAAGTACACTAAGTGGTGTGTGATCAACGAGTCGGGCACCTGGCAGCCCATCTACATTGACATTCAAAGCGAGACCAAGTTTGTTCCCACCAGCTACATCTTGACAACGGGCAATGATACCCATTCGTATACTGGACGCAACCCCAAGAAGTGGAAACTCTATGGCAAGGTCAATGAGAGCGACTCGTGGACTGTGCTTGCCAATGTTACCGACGGAGCTGCTGCTGGACTCGGAACCAGCAACATCACCGAGTACTCATTTGCGTTGCAGAATATTACCAAGGCCTACAAGTACTACCGCTTCGAGGTAATAGAGTTGTGCGGCAAAGACGGCTGGAACAGCAACAATTATGTCTTTCAGATGGCCGAGCTGCAGCTGTTGGGACGATAAGAGTCTCACTCCAATAATTACTTAGCGCCAGTCGATGGTGCTACATACAAAAATGATGGGTCTGGTGCGATTATCTGCGCCAGACCCATTGATTTGTGCGGGATTGTTAGTATCTTTGCATGCTAACTCACTCTAAAGCTCTTGACAGTCACTTGCATTGGACATAGTGGAATGGTAGTGGAGACAGCCGGGGTGACGCTTGTCTTCGACTATTACATAGACCCGGCCGGGGTGCTGGATGGCATCTTGAGTCGGGCACAGAAGGTGTATGTGTTTGTCTCGCACAGCCACCGCGACCACTTGTGTCCTGACATCTTCCACTGGCAAGAGCGCTACCCTATTGCGCGTTATGTCATCGCCAATGAGTGCCGACGTAAGCTCAAGCGGAGTATTGACCTAGCGTCATTACCCATCAGCTTTTTACACCACGATGAGGACTGGAACGATGGCACGATGAGTGTTCACGCATTTGACTCGACCGATGTGGGCATATGTTTCTTGGTAGAGATGGCTGGACGACGCATCTTCCATGCTGGCGACTATACCTGCTGGCACTTCAGCGAGGAGCAAGACGTGTCGTCGGTGCGCAAGGCTCGCGGTGACTTCCATGTAATTCTGGACAAGATTGTCGCCTACTCTCCTCAGATTGACCTGGCGATGATGCCTGTTGTGCCGAACATTGGCGGTGACTGGGCTTATGGGGCGCGTGAATTTCTCAGGGCGATTCGAGTGGACACGTTCATCCCGATGCATATGTGGGGCCGTGATCGTGAGGCAACGCGGTGGGAGTTATATCAGAACCCCGATTATGGGCAGTGTGTGCACTTGCGGCCAGGTGAATACAGCCTCACCCCTCTACCCCTATTGGGCTGAATAGAGGAGCATGGGAAGGGCTGACTCGTTGTTATGACGGTGATAGCCCAAAGAGTCGAAAAGAGCGGGATTGTCGTGGTCCTTTAATGAGAAGACGAAGTCGGCTTGGCGGTTTTTGATGGCCTCAATCTGGTTTTCATTCATAGATTCGGTTGATCCGCTCTGCGAGACCCAGTACTTGCATCCCGGTAGGCTCTGGACGGGAATGCCAAATGCGGCTCCATGCATGTTGTAATAAATCACTTTGGGCCGCTCGACTTGCGACATCAAGCGCACATAGTCATTGAAAGCCTGCTGCTCGGGCTCGCCCTTGAGCCACCAGCTGCCGCCCCATGCCAGGTGCATGGCGAAAACTGCCATAATGACTAATGAATAATGAATAATGAATGATGACTCTTTTCTTTCTCTGACGGCAAATCGGTGAAGGAGTGCGGTGGCGGCGAAGCAGAGGAATATGCCACAGATGGCGTAGTAATAGAGCCAGAAACCATTTAAGACCGTGAGCAGAACCGTAGCCAAGAATACCACGAAGACAAAGGCACGATAACGCGGTGCCATCCAAGCGGCTGCCAATGCCGAGAGTGCGTTGACCAGCAAGTAGATGCCCGCAGTATAGCGATGCGCGATGAGCAAGAAGATGGGATTACGCATGTGGTCGTGCTGACGCGCGAGCACCTCCATATTGACCACAAAGTACTCATGGATGAAATCATCAAAACACCCTACCGCCAACATATAGATGACGAAAGGCGCCAAAAACAACGCAGCCGATAAGGACATACACCCCAACGATCGCCACACGCCCGTGTGTTGGCGCCAAGCGTAGTGCAGCACAAACAACGCCATCACGCCCAGAACAGCAGCGACATTGTACTTGATGAGCAGTGTCGCAGCCATGCCTATACCCAGCACAATGGACGCCCTGATGGCCTGCCGGCGCTTATCAACCTCGTTGTCATGCAATAACCGGCAGACATGATAGAGTGCCCAGACCAGAAAGAAAAGTGCGAAATCCTCGGCGCGTGTCTCGTAACGAATGACAGGGAAGAAAATGGAGATTGCTGTCGCCATCGATGCCATCGCCGCCAAGCAGTCGTCCTTGAGATAGATGCGTGCGGTCTTGAAGAGCCACCAGAAGATGAAGGCATAGCAAAGGCAAGTGAGCAATAAGACACCATGCACGGTGCGCGGTGAAATCAAGTAACCCACACCGTAAATAAGCCAAAGCAGGGGGCCCTTGCTGTCGCTAAAATCAACATAGGGCACCATGCCACTCATCCATGCTTTTCCGCTAGCAAAAAAGGTGGCACTGTCATGGTGGTCATAAAGGCAGTGCGTCCACGAGTCGGTGGACACCAACAACAGGATCACCGTGGCAAACAGTGCCATGGCGAACCACCATCGGGTTTGTTGGTTTAATTTCACCGGAGACCGGCTTCTTGGAGGATATCGATGGCCATGTCGAGGATTTTTGGGTCATCGAGGGTGACATAGCCACCATCGGGACCTGGCTCGATGTGGATGCCCATGGTGAGGCCACCATCGTAGTCTGTACCGCCGAAATAGTTGCGGACGGTCTGCACATCGAGGTTGAGTTTGTCAGCAATTACATGTGTTGAGCCTTCAGGTAGTTTGCTCTTGATTTCTCGTAGTTGGTTGAAAGTGATTACTCGCATTTCTTATTATTTAATGCACAATTCATATTTTCTTATTTCTCGTTTCGTGACTCTTGCCACTAAATAAAGAGGGCCAGGATGGCCAGGGCGGCAAGAGTGATGTAGACGCTGGAAGCCATGTTGGTTGCGTCGTGTCGGTCGAAAATCGGCTCGTAGCGGTGCATCCATCTCTGCTCAACCCATCGCCACAGTCGGTAGCATAGCCAACCGACAATCAGTCCGATGATGGTACCGCCCAAGATGTCACCTGGATAGTGTACGCCCATGTACATGCGGCTGTAACATTGCAGGATGGCATAAAACATCAGTGCTGCCATGACACGTCGGTAGCGGTACATCAGGCTCACAATCATCGCCACACTAAACGAGTTGGCGGCATGACTTGAGGTAAAGCCGTAGAGTCCGCCAGTGTACCCATTGACCAGGTGCAGCGTTGACGCTAGACCGGGGTTGTGAGAGGGCCGCAAACGCTCGACGGTGTGCTTGATGAGGCCCGACGAGATTTGGTCCGATATAAGGATGGTGAACAGGATGGCGGCAACCACCAGCAACATCTGTCGCCAATCGCGCCGTAACGTGACGAGCAAGGCTACGAGGATGAGCATCCAGGAGAGTTTGCTCGTGATACACCACATCAGTTGGTCGAAATAGGGTGCGTGCCAACTGTTGATGGCGATGAGAGCCTGTTGGTCTATTTGATTGAGATATTCTAGCATACTTGTCGGTCATACGAGCCGATGGCTCGCAATACGGAACATGTTGTTAAATGATTTCTAAGTCTTTGGCTGGAATCCATGCCTGTCGGCGATTGGTCTCAATGTGATACCACAGAGTGCCAGCCGTTTCGACCTTGTCGATGATGGACACCTTGCACCCTGCCGACAGTTCGAAGGCCACCTCGGTCTTATCCTTGGGTGTGCGTGGCGAGGTGCTGAGCGATGCCGGGTTGGCCACAACAATTGCCTCATTGTGATAGATGGCCCTGTCATGCATCTGCCATGCGCACACCAGAGACACGATGGTGATGACCAACGCGAGTATTGCACCAAAGAACCCCACCTTGCGCCATGCCACGGCATCCACAAAGATGTATACCGCAATGGCCGCCAGGGTCAGCAAGAAGGCGACCAGGGCAATCACCGCCCAAGTGTTGCTCGACAGTCGGCTCATGGCCTGCTGCATCCAGATGCTGAAGATGTTTGCTCCCTGGTCCTCATCAATGCCCGCACGCGAGCGGACAAATTCCAAATTGTAGCGCGCATCGCTGCAACCCGGATCTAGTCGCAACGCCTTCTCGTAGTAGAGGATGGCGCGCGCATTGTCCTTGAGGCGATAGTAAGTGTTACCTATATTATAATAGAGGTCAGCCGAGGCGCGTCCCGCATTGGCATCAGCCAAATAGATGCTCAGCGCCTCGTTATAGAGTTCCTGATTGTAGGCCTCAGCCGCCTTATCTTGGGGCGTGGCCGCTGCCATGAGCATGGTTATGCTCATGATAGCCAGGGTGATGAAGGAAATGATTCGCTTTGTCATGCTGGTTGGGATTTAGCGCGTTTTACATTCTCCAGCCTGTCGATGAGCGATGCTGCCTCATCGAGTACCGGTGCCATGTCGGCGCCTGCCAGTTCAGGCGCATACTGTGCGAACTCACACTTGTCGAGCATGTCGAGTGTTGCTTGTTGCAGATCATCGCCCACACCATAGTTGGCGAGTTCGGCCTGGATGTTCTCCTTGTCCAACTCGGAAACGGGAATCGAGAGCTTGTCGCTGAGGTATCCCCACATGGCGGCAAGCAGGTCGGCGTAGAAGGCGTTTCGGTCGCCCCGCCCCATCGAGGCTCGTGCTTGTTTGAGCCGTCGTTGCGCCACCTTGCTTGCGCGCTTGGTGCGCATAAGCCGCACATCGGCACGCTCTCGCAACTGCTTGCGGTAGTAGAGCAACAGTGCCGCTAAGAGCAATGCCGGCAAGATGAATCCCAGCCAATAGCCCCAGTTGTCGAGCAGGTAATACTGCTTCGTTGTCAGGTGCAAGTCTCCCTCGTGGAGATGCCTGATGTCCATGTTCTGCAGGCGGTAGTGGTTGCTGGGCGCTCCCTCGCCCTTGGCAACTATCAGCGGCTGTTCGGGAACAGGGATGGACTCATACTTCTCGGTCTCGGGGTTGAAGAAAGTGAACTGGCTGGCAGGAATCTTGAACTCCCCGGCAAACTGCGGAATGAAGGGGAAGTCGACCTGCACCGACCCGCTCATGTCGCCTGCTCCCGGGTTGACCCGCACATTGGTCTTGGGATCATAGACATCCATCTCCTTGGGGAAGTCGATGGTGGGTGCCTTGATATACTTGAGGTTTCCCGTTCCGGTGATGACATAGCTATAGGTCGCCGCCTGGTATGTCTTGAGCGGTGTGGGCTTGATGCTAGTGGCGACGGTGAATCGTCCCACGGCTCCCGAGAAGTCATCAGGCTTGGGCTCGGGCAACGGCAGGATGTTGACGGTGGCAGTATTGGACTTCACCACCAACTTCTTCTCGACGGGTTGCGAGAGCGTACCGAAAATGGTGCGGTAGTTCTCGTACTGCACGACATTGACATCATAGTTTCCGGATGTGATGGTGAGTTTTCCCGACTGCTGTGGATAGAGGATGCATTTCTTGAGCACCGCCACCATATATTGTTGTCCGTTGTGCGTCTCGACATTGTTCAGGCTGGGCTGCATGGGAATCTCCTCGATGAGGAAGCCGTCGAACGAGGGCTGTAGCGTGGGAATGAACTGCGAGACCTGGTACTTGGTGTAGAGCTTGATGGTGCACACGACGGCTTGCTGTTCATAGACTCGAGGCTTGGACATCTCGATGCGTACGAAGATGTCGTTTCCAGTGACCGCCTTGTCAGCGCTCTGTGTGATGGGGTCGTCATACTGCACGCCTCGCCGCTCATGTTGTTGCTGTTCTTCCTGCAATGAGCGGGGCTGACTATTGGCAGCCTTATCGGGCGGCAGGACATCGATGGTGAAGGGTTTGGTGGACATGCGCTTCCCCCCAACATCGACCGACGCCGCTCCCACGTTGAGTCTTCCTTGGCGTGTCGCCTTGTAAATCATCGTGTATTCTTGCGATGACGAACTACTCGACTTGCCGTTAACCCATGATTGGCTGTAACTGGTTGAGAGCGCCGGGCCATAGATTTTGGTCGCCCCTGGTATGTCAGGTGCGACAAATCCGCTGCCCTCGGCATTTTTCAGCACGAAGGTTACGTTGAACTTGCTTCCCTCGTTGACCTGTCGCGGCGCCTGCACAGTGAATGAGACCGTGGCCTGCGCCATCAAAGCCCAACAAATGAATATGAGGGTATTCAGAAACTTCTTCATTGTCATTACCATTTGCGGTTGGTACGCGCACGCTCTCGTCGCTCTTGTTGGGCGCGTTCGGCGTTGATGCGTTGCTGTGTGGCATTCTCCTGGTTCTGCATCGTCTTGAGCACTTGCTCGGCATTCTGCTGACTCATGCCACCTTGTTGTTGCTGCTGTTGCTGTTGCTTCTGCTGGTCCTGGTTCTGCTTGTCTTGATTTTGTTTATCTTGATTTTGCTTATCCTGGTCCTTCTTATCTTGATCTTGTTTGTCCTTATCTTTATCCTTGTCTTGGTCCTTTTTGTCCTTGTCCTGGTTTTGCTTGTCCTTATTCTGGTCCTTGTTTTGCTGTTGCTGCTGTTGTTGCTTCAGTTTGAGTTGCGCCAGTCGCAGGTTGTAGCGTGCCTGATCGTCGGACGGGTCTTCGCGCAAGGCTTGTTTGTAAAGTTCAACCGCCTGGCCATAGTCTTGACTGCTATATGCCAGGTTACCCAAGTCATAGTTCGCCTTGCTTCGCAAGGACTTGGTTGGCGCATTCTTGGCTAGATTGGTGAGGATTTCTGCCGCCTGATTGACGGGGTTGTTCTTGTCGTCTTGTGACGCCGCTCCCCCACCCTGCTTGAGCAGCGTGGTGGCAAGGTTGAATTGCGCGATTGCCGACTGTGGTGCCACTTGCAGCGCCTTGCGGTACTCTACCTCGGCCTCGGCATAGCGTTTCTTGTTGTAGAGGCTGTTACCGGCACGGATGTGATTTCGCTCCTTCTTGACCGTAGTGGGCTGGTTATCTGCCGCCCAAATGGTGGTCGTGACGGTAAGGCTCAGCAAAAGTATGACGATGAATCTTTTGATCATGATTGTGCCTGTTTGCGCGTGAAAAAATTATACTTCTGCAGCCAGGGGCTTTGTCGCTCGGTCCACAGGATCAGTGCGATGAGCAGTACCAGTGTCAATGCAGCAAAGACGGGGAATTGCTCGTCGTGCTTGGTATAAGTGACCGACTCCAGGTCGGTGCGGGCGAGTTTGTCTAGGGTCTCGTGCAGTGTCTCGACGGCATCGTTGGCTCCGCCGTTAATATACACGCCCTTACCCGCTTGTGCTATCTCCTGGGCCATCTTCTCGTTGAGGTAAGTGGTGACAATCTGTCCAGCATCGTCGGTCAGATAGCCTCCCTCTGGCATGGGAATGGGGGCGCCGTGGGCACTACCCACTCCGATGACATTCACTTGCATTCCTTGCTTCTTAGCCTGGTGTGCGGCACTGGCTGCATCATCTTCAAAGTTCTCTCCGTCGGTGATGACAACGATGGTCTTCTGCGACTTCTTGCTGGGCGAGAACGACTGTGTAGCCATGGCGATGGCTGCACCGATGGCGGTACCCTGCGTGGGAGCCATATTGGTGTTAATATTGTTCAGGAAGAGTTTTGCCGAACTTACGTCGCTGGTCATGGGCATCTGCATATAGGCATTCCCGGCGAAGACGATGAGACCGACCTTGTCGTTGTCGAACGAGTCCATCATCTTCTGCACGATAAGTTTCGCCCGCTGCAGTCGGCTGATGTCCTGTGGATTGTCGGTGCTACTGGCGTTCATCGAATTGGAGATGTCGAGTGCAACCATCACCTCGATACCATGGACCTTGTCGGTGGACTTGCTTGCGCCTGCTCGGGGCCGCGCCAAGATGATGATAGCGAGTGCCACCAGCAGGAGTTCGAGGGTAAGTTTTACCCAAGGCTTGATGGATGACACCTCGGGCATGAGTTCGTTGACCATGCGCTCACGCCCAAATGCCTTGAGTTGCTTGCGTCGGTTGCTTCGCGCCGCCCAAAAGAGCAGCGCCACCCCTGGCAAGAGCAGCAACAGATAGAGATATTGTGGATTGGCGAATGTAAACACTTTGTATAATTGAGAATGGAGAATGGAGAATTGAGAATGGAGAATTGAAAATCAACCCAATACGCTATGGGATGTGGCGGAGGAGGGTGTAGTCGATGAGGGCTGCGAGCAGGAGCAGGAAGAGCAGTGCGATGGCCCAAGGCATGTAATTGTCCTCGGTGTGCGAAAACCGTTGCACATCCAAGTGGGTCTTCTCGAGCGAATCAATCTCCTTGAAAATCTGCTCCAGCACCTTGCCACTGGTGGCGCGGAAGTATTTCCCGCCCGTTGCTGCAGCAATCTTCTTGAGTGTCGCCTCATCAATGACCACCGGCATGGTCTGGTACTGGATGTTACCAGCAAAGTCAATCGCCACGGGATAGGGAGCGTTTCCGTTGCTCCCCACGCCGATGGTGTAGATTTTGATACCATACTGGTGGGCTATCTGTGCGGCGGTGAGTGGGGCCACGACACCCGTGTTGTTCGAGCCGTCGGTGAGCAGGATGATGCTCTTGCTCTTTGCCTTTCCGTCCTTAATGCGGTTGATGCTCGTAGCGATGCCGTCGCCAATGGCTGTGCCGTCTTCCAGGAGCCCCATCTTGATTTGTCCAATGGCGTTGACCAGTGTGGCATTGTCCATGGTCATGGGCACTTGGGTGAAGCTCTCCCCAGCGAAAAGCACCAAACCAATGTTGTCATGCTCGCGACCTGCGACAAATTGCGTGGCGACTTTCTTGGCCGATTCCATTCGGTTGGGATTGAAGTCCTTGGCTAACATCGATGTTGAGACATCCATCGCCACGATGATGTCGGTTCCCTCGACATCGCTTGTCGACCAGGAGTCGCGCGTCTGTGGCCGGCACAGGATGATGATGAGGCATCCCAGTGCCGCCAATCGCAGGGCAAACACCAAGTGGTTGAGCCATCCTCGCCAACTGGTGGGCAATCGGTCAAAGGCTTCGGTGGTGCTCATGCGCATCGTAGGATGGGCAGTGCGATAGTTGTAGACATACCACGCGATGAGCGGGATATAGAGCAAGAAGAGCCACAACCAATTGGGATGTAACATCTGCATCATGGTTTCACCTCCTTCTGTTGTTCAGTGGCCTCCACCATGGGTTTGGTCTCCTCGACGAAACTCACTGCACGCTGGAACGCCAGTTCATTGTCATCGGCTAGAGGCCGCACGGCTGCAAACTTGACGATGTCAGCCATTTCGAGAATCATGCTCAACTGCTCGTTGACAGCCTTGGTTTCTCCGCGTTCCTTGAGCGTCTTGACAATCTCGGTACTGGTCATCTCGACGGCATTGACTCCAAACCGTCGGTCTATGTAGACTCGCAAGATATCGGTCAGACCCGTGAAATACTCTTTCTCCTGCCCATTTTGCCACAGTTGTCGCTGCTTGAGCGCCTCGAGGTTGAGCATCGCCTCCTCGTAGGCTGGCAGACGCTTTTTCTCGGGTCGCAGCGGGTTGCGACCATGGCGGTACCACTTGAAGTAGTAATAGAGCGCGCCGGCTATCAGCAACAACGCCAGCAGCCACACCCACCAGTAATCGGCCATCCAATCAGGCACCCAGTCGAGGAGTCTGAATGGCACGCCCTCAACTGGCTTGATGTCGATAATATCCTGTGTGGTGTCGACAGGTACCGGAATAACCTTGAGGCTGAGCGGATCGCTGAGGACGGTGTCGTGTCCCACGATGTAAGCGACGGGCGGCAGGACATAAAGTCCTGAGTCGAACGACTGCAAGATGAGGTCGCGATTGATTTGCTCCCGGTTGTTATCGAGGGCTGTGGTATCGGCCTTGGTTTTTTCGGCAATCTCGACCATGGCAGTGAGCGTGTCGCTCTTCTCGAGTGCCAGGGCTCCGCGTGTGCCGCGGTCCTGTACAATCTCGAGATGCAGGGCTGTGGTGCGTCCCATCAGCAGCCGCGCCGAATCGAGTTTTGCCTTGATGGTGACATTGCCGGCCACGGCAACCATTGTCAAGGTTACAGCGACCACCAACGCTATATTTCTATTCAATTTCATTGTGCATTGTGCATTAAACACTATCCTCTTTGTTTGAACAATGCCATCAGCGAGCGGACATAGTCTTCGTCGGTGGCGACAGTCGCCAAGTCGACCTTGCAGCGTTGCACCGTGTCGTTGAGGGCCTGCTGGCGGTCGTACCACCATCGTCCATAGGCCTGCCGCACGCGGCGACTAGTAGTATCGATCCAACGCATGGTGCCCCGTTCGGCATCAAGGACGCGCATCAGCCCGACGTCGGGCAGTTGCGCCTCGCGCTTGTCATAAACCTGTATGGCAATAAGGTCGTGCTTGTGGTTGGCGATAGACATTGCCTTGTAGTAGTCGTGGGTGTCGATGAAGTCGCTGACCAGAAACGTGGTGCAACGCTTCTTCAATGCGCTGGTCATGTACTCCAGCGCCTGGTTGATGTCGGTGCCAGTGCTCTGCGGGGTAAAGTCGAGCAATTCGCGG
>JAFZAK010000083.1 GCA_017557285.1 Muribaculaceae bacterium | reverse complement strand
CATTGACCTTGCCGGCACTAGTAACAGTTGCGACACTCGTGTTACTAGAACTCCAGTTCACTGTTTGCAAGGCAGTGCTGGGGGAGATTGTCGCGGTAAGCGTCTGGCTGCTGCCCAACAGCATTGACAGACTCTGCTGGTTTAGGGAAATGGCAGTAGCCAGTGGTTCGGTAACGGTAACCTGACAACTGGTGTTTGTTCCCCAGTAGCCTTCACCTATGTCGGTGGTGGCAGCGACAAACTTGAAATCGCTCGTGCTGAGTACATACTCACCAGCAGCCATGTCCGATGCGGCAGTGACTTGCATAGTGAACACGCTTTGGGCATCAACGATGGGGATGGAGTCTTCCTTGCCGTAGTTTGACAACACGACGCGATACTGGCCATCGACATAACCACTCATGATGCTAAATCCGTTTCCATTATTGGTAATTGCCTTAAACGAGCTGGTCATTGCCGGGTTCTTAGCCGTCAAACCGTCAGGAAGATTGAAATACACCTGTAGCATCCAAATGGGCTGGACACTGTGCAGATAAACAGTGACCGTTTTGGTCTCACCAGGAGTGATTGTAAAGTCATCCATATACATATATGTCTGACTCGATACCGGTTCCATCTGTATGAAAGAACCCTCCAAACGCAATTGCTGTCTATTCACCTTAAACATTTGCGCTGTGCTGCTGGCAGCGCACAGCACCGCTAGCAACATCATTAACAAGAATCGTTTTTTTACCATAGTATTTATATTAGTTCTAATTGTTTTACTCTTGATTTTACTCCATTCCCAGCATCGCATTGATGACCATATTCACATCAAAGATGTCGACAATGCCGTCACCGTTGACATCTGCAGTTATTTCTGGAACGGTGCCTTTGCCGAGCATCACATTAATTACTGCATTGTCATCTGAGATGTCGACAGAATCGTCACCTGTCACATCACCAAACACGCTAGGAATATAACTAGCGACCGTGATGGTCTGATCGACAGGAGCGGGAGTGGTGTAACTATTGTCATCGGTAGGCATGGCAAAGATGGCCAAACCTGCGTTCATGTCATTGGCCTGATAGAGGTTGCCTGCCACGTCGAATGCGAGACTCCACACACGGTTGTTAGCCATGCCATGCAGGAAGGCATACTTTGGAGTCAGCAGCGGTGCGCCGTCACTGGTCTCGCCCATCTCGAACACCTTGATGCCGTCGTTGTTGGCGATGGCCAGCAAGGTACCCTCCTCGTTGATGGCCAGACCGCCAATCTGCGAGTTGCCTACCAACAAGCCATCGGGGTTGGCAGTAGCACTGTTGAAGTCAACGGCGTTGGTCGAGGTGTTGAAGTGAATCAAAGCGGGTAGCTCAGCAGCCTCGGTCCAGCGATATTGCGAAATCCACCAACCTGTGGCATCGGGGATGATCATCGTAGAACCGTTCTGCTCCAAGTGCTCGGTGTTGTCAAACACCACAGCCGATGGAGCCTGGACCCAAGGATTCTCGGCGTTGCCGATGTTGTATTGCAACAGGGTCTTGGTGAATCCTGCGGGGCCTACATAATCCTCGTCAAAGGTGTAAAGCACGGTGTTCTCGCCCTCGCCTTCTACCCAAATCGAAACGATTGAACCAGCGATGGCAATGCTGTCGCCACCAGCGCGGTTCACCAGCAGACCAGTGCCATTATAGTTCTCACCACCGAAGATGGGAGTGAAGTCTTGGGTCAAGTCAGCGGGGTTAGCTTTCCACACGCCCGGGTGGCTATCGCTCCAGTCGCACAGATAGAGTGCATCCTTGGCGACAAACACGCGTTGCGGGCTGGCCGAACTAGCCTCAAATCCTGCATTGCCGGCGTATGGCACAGCGCCTTGCTCGGTGAAGTCCTCAAAGGCGGCATTAAAGACATAAAGACCGTTCGAGGTGCGACTGCTGGCACCGTGACCACTCTCGGCTACGTAGATGCGGCCGAAGTAAGGACTCTCGACATCGTTGTCGATGGCGATGCTGCGGGCATAATAGAAGTCCAGGTTCTCGTTGGTCGACTTGTCCTCTACCTTAATGGGTACATCGCTAGTGTTGGGCTCGCCGGTGGCCTTAAGGCTCCAGTTTAGATTCTCGCCAGTGACACCGTCAAGGGTTACCTCAACATTGTTGACGCCCTTCACACCTGCGCCCAGATTGAAGGTTTGTTCACCAATCAGCAGGTCTACGGCAGTTGCCGGAGCATTCAGTACGAACGAAATGTTATACTTGTTGCCTTCCACTTGGGTCGCCTTCAAGCCACTGGCATAGACGTTGGCCTCTTGTGCTGTGGCACAAAGTGCCAAGCAAGCGGCTATTGCTAATAAGAAATGTTTCATTGTAGTAAGTAGTTATCAGTTAATTGTTAATAATTGTTCGGCTGGATGTACATCCAGCCGAACATACGATTACTTAACGACTTTCGTGCTCTGGGTAGTGCCATCGGTGTAGCTGGTGACAACGATGTTCACGCCTTGGAACGGCGTGCTGCTGCGCTGGCCAGCCAAGTTGACATACTCAACCTTAGTAACAGTCTTGGCGTTGATGTCCTTCACACCCGTTGGGTTCTCGACAGTAATAGCCTCGGCAGCAGGTGCCTCGGTGGTGAATACATTGTCTTTGGGCAAAGCGAAGTAAGCAACACCTGCGCCTTGGTCGGCTGCGGCATATAGATTGTTAGCTGCATCAAACGCCAAACTCCAGACACGAGTGTTGGACAATCCGTGTGTGAACTCATACTTTGGTGTGAGTGCCACGATACCACGTGTTGCGACGATGTCAAAGACCTTAATTGCGGTATTGGCTGCGATTGCCATCATTGTGCCATCGGTACTCATAGCAAGGCCACCGTCCATCGAATTACCGACCAGTGCTCCACCATTCTCGCCAGCAGTAGCACTATTGAAGTCAACTACACCCTCGTTAGTAACATGGATGAGAGCGGGGTTGGCCGCTGTCTCACTATAACGATATTGCGACATCCACCAGCCAGTGTCATCGGGAATGATGTTTGTGCTGCCGTTAGCCATAAGATTGGTGGGGTCATTGAAAATCTCTGCGGTCGGAGCGGTCACCCAAGGAGTTTCGGCTAAACCAATGTTGTATTGCAACAATACATTGCCGTTGCCATAGTCCTCATCGAAGGTGTAGAGCACCGAATTTTCACCCTCACCTTTGACCCAACACGAAACAACAGAACCTGCGATTTGGGTACCGTCATCGGTGGTACGCAAACCACTGCCAGCCTGGTTGCCGCCAAAGATTGGTGTGAAGTCCTTGGTCAGGTCGCTGGGGTCAGCCTTGAACACATTGGCATGAGCATCGCTCCAGTCTGCAAAGTAAAGTGCATCCTTGGCGACAAACACGCGCTGTGGGCTAGCAGCTGACGAAGTAAAGCCGGCATTGCCTCCATAGACGGTTCCATCACCCTCAAAAGCGGCATTGAAACGCATCACGCCAGTCTCGTTTTCCGACTTGGTCTCGCAAACATAGATGTTGCCAAAGAAGGGACTCTCCATGTTGTTGTCGACCGCGATGCAGCGAGTGTTGGTGAACGCCTGATTACCAATCTTGACGGGTTCAGTTGCACCCTCAGCACCAGTGGCAGTGAGGCTCCAGCCGAGGTTCTCACCAGTGACACCCTCTAGAGTCACTTCCTTAGTGTTTTCGCCTTTAACGCATTCGCCCAAGTCAATGGTCTTGTCGCCAACCTTCAGCACCACAGTAGCCGGTGCGTTGAGGATGAACGAGATTTCATACTGGTTGCCGTCCATTTGGGTGGCCTTCAAGCCGCTGGCATAGACGTTGGCCTCTTGTGCTGTGGCACAAAGTGCCAAGCCAGCCATTAACGAAAGAAATAAGTACTTCAGTTTCATGAGATTAAAAAATTAAAAAGTTAATATAAAAAAGTGGTTTTTGAGTTTTCTAAGAACCCCTCCCTTCTCCACTCTTTCAGAGAAATGAAGGGAGGGGATAAAACTTCTATTCCCGTTCAGGGAAGGTAACAAGGATGAAGCCAGCCTTGGCGGCGGCACCCATCACGGCAAATTCGCCATTGACGACACCCCAACCTGTGCTTGCAGCAGGGGCTGAACCGAAGGCGCCACCCAGTTCGAGCTCAAACAGTGGCGACGGGTCTTCAGCATTGTTCAGTTTGTCGAAGGCCTGGGCGGTGTTGATGCCATCAGCAAGGCTGTAGACATACATCGTTGCCACCTTGTCGCCCGACCAGCTGCCCCAGCGACCGCTGGTGCAAATCAGGTAACGCTCGTTGTCAAAGACAACTACACGGGCATCGGTACAGCGCAACGGAACGATGTCGGCCGAAATGGAGTTACCAATCTGGTTGCCGTCCTTGTCAACCAAGAAGATTGGAGCCTGGATACTGGTGAATACATACTCGCCCGGACTGCCATAGACCTCGTTGACTGCGGCATAATACGGACCCGATGTCGGCAACTCAATCGGTGTGGGCTCGCTGAGCTGGGTCCAACCTGTGACCTTCATGCGCACAGGGCTGGTACCATCTTGTCTGAGCATGAAGATGTATCCGTTGCCGTCCTCATCAAGGTTCACCGAGATGTTGTCGCCATAGCGTCCTCCACCAAATGCGGTATCAAAATCGGTTCCTCCTGTACCATCGACTGAGAGAATGTTCTCGCAGGCCGCATTGGAGTTGGCCCAATGATAGATGCGCAGCGGTTGGTCGCCAGCGACATTGGTGCTCAAGTTGCTGATGTAGATGTGTCCGTGAGAGAGGCGTCCTGCGCTCAGCAAGAATGTTCCGCCAGCGACACCGTCCATATTCAGCACCTTGCCAGCCGGGCTGCCACTCATCACTTCCTCGACGGTGAGGATGCGCGGGTTAATGCCGCCCTCACGTGAGACGATGAGCAATTCCTTGCCATCGAAGTCGGCGCTACGGGTGTTCTCGCCCACAAAGTCAGGCCACTGGTTGCCACCGTCTTCAGCAAAGTTGTAAACAGTGCTCCGGTTAAAGTCGGCACCGAACACGGGGATAGCTCCGAAGGAGAAGCGGTACTCCTTGGTCTTGCCCATAAACTCGACCTTGACAGTACCCTTGGGTTCACGCGTCACCACATTGCCTGTCACGTTTTCGTAGTTGAGCGTGGCACGGTGCGGCAGCGTGACCACCTCGGTCAGCTCGACATGGTCAAAGCCCTCGGCACCAAGGTAGATGGTCGAGTCAATCATACTGATATATCCTGCATGTTCCTCACCGTTGGGCAGACGCACGCCCACGCGCTCAATCATCGGGCGGTCGCTGGTGGCGATCAGGTTGAGCTTAATGGTGTATGTGCTCTGGTTCTCGACATTGATCACCGTGACCGGTCCCGTGAGCGAGCTGAAGTCATAGACTTCCTGGTCGAGGTGAGCATTGAGCGAGAGTTTGCTGGTGAACTTGATCTGCTCAATGTTGGTCTCGGCGGGCACATCGAAGGTGACGGTCTTGGTGGCTTCATCGACCTGGCCCATCACGGCTTCAGTACCGGTGAGTCCGGCATTGGCAATGCGCAACCAGTAGATGTAGGTCTCGCCCGACGGATTGTCCACGATGGGGTCATCGCTACAGGCCACTAGCCCCATCACGCAAGCCAGCGCCATCAATCCATATATAATTCTATTCTTCATAGTCATTACTATTAACTCTTAACTATTAACTCTTAACTCTTAACTATCAACTCTTAACTCTCACTGCCATTCCTTGGTTTGCTCAAGGGTGTAACCATAGCTCTTGTAGAGTGCAATCTGGTCGGTAGGCACTGGGCGCACATAGTTGCGATCAGAGGGAGCCAAACGCTCGGTACCTGTGTTGCACAGGATGAAACCTTCGCTGGCGTTATCTACAATCTTCACCTCGTCGGTATTGGCTTTGGGATAGTCGCTCAAGCGAATGTAGGCTCCGTACCTGATGTCAGGATTGTCACCATTGTACATGTAGTTGAGTTTCTTCCAGCGCTTGAGGTCGTTGTAGCGAAGTCCCTCAAACGCCATTTCGACACGGCGCTCACGGCGCAACTCCCACAACAGGCTCGGGACGGTCGGGTCGCGGACGGGGTCGTCATAGACTTGTCCACCCACAGCGGGTTGACCACCGATGACCTCGAGTTTGGGCATGTTAACGCCCTTGCGGGCACGCAACAGGTTGATGCTCTTGTCCAGGTCGGCCTGGGTGAGTGAACCCAGCTCGTAGCA
The DNA here is from genome assembly GCA_017557285.1 of Muribaculaceae bacterium. Taxonomy (GTDB): domain Bacteria; phylum Bacteroidota; class Bacteroidia; order Bacteroidales; family Muribaculaceae; genus Sodaliphilus. Next base: position 20,182 of record JAFZAK010000083.1, on the reverse strand, counting down.
TGCCTCGGCATAGTTGAGCAGCACCTCGGCATAGCGGAGCACGGGGCAGTCGGTCACGTTCTGTGCTGTACGGAACTTGAGGTCGGAGCTCACCGAGTCCTTGTCGCTCATGAACTTGTGCATCGAGTAACCCGAAGTCGAGTAGTTGAACGGTGTGCAGTCCTCGCCGCGAATGTAGTACTTGGTGCGGAAGGTCTCGGTCAAGCGTCCGTCACGGCCAGCGAAGAACTCTTCGGCGGTCTTGGGCAGCCATGAGTCGTTCATGTAGTGAACGGGCAGTCCCTGATCGGTGAGGTAGCTCTCAAGCAATGCCTTGTTGGCGCCTGTCTGTGCCTCCTTGTTGTTATAGGTAAGCACACAATGCATCAGCACACCGTCAACATAGCTGCGATAGAAGATGCACTCCTTGTTGCCGGCCAGGTCATCGCTGGTGAACAAAGCATTGTAGTCATCGGTGATGGTGTACTTGCCGCTGTTCATAATCAGCAAGGCGGCCTTGCGCGAGAATTCAATCATTTTGTTACCCATGGCCTCGTCAATGCCGTGATATTTCAAGAAGGTGCCCTCACGTAGGGTCACGCGAGATGCCATAGCGGCTACCACATAACGGTTGACCATCTGGGCTCCGTCATCAGCACGCACATTCTGCATGGCATACTCAAAGTCTTCCAAAATCTTCTCGTCGACCATCGTACGGGGGTCACGCGGCTTGAACATGGTCTCATAGTCGGTGGGCAGCATCGTGTGGTCGAAGTAGGGCACATCGCCAAAGAGGAAGGTCAAGTCACTATACTCCAACCCACGGAAGAAACGTGCGATTCCTTTCCAGTGTGCAACAGCCTCTTCGGTCAAGCCTGGAACATCATCAATCTTCTCCAGCATGTAATTTGCGCGGCGAACATAGCTGAAATCCCATGTGCCATCGGTGTCGGGCACACGGATAGGCGTGAATTCGCCCTGTGTGCGCCAAGCGATATCGTCATTGAATGTATCGCCATTACCATATTTGCTGCCACCAATCAGTCCGTTGGTACCATAGCCCACAAAGTAGGCGGCATAGAACCCCTTGGAGAAGATGCTCACCTGAGTCTCGTTCTGCCAATAGTCATAGTCGGGCACCGAGGTATAGGGGTCACGCTCCAGGAAGTCGTTGCACGAGGGCAATAAGGTCAGAGCGACCAGTGCCAAAGCCATATATTGATATATCTTTTTCATCTTTCTGCAATTTTAAGGGTTAGAACGTCACTTGCAAACCGAATGAACAGGTCTTGGCATAGGGATAAGAGCGTCCCAGGTAGTCACCATCACCCGTGTCATACTGTGTCTCGGGGTCGATGGGCACGTCGTGCATGTGGTCGAACGTGAGCAGGTTCTCGAACGAGGTGTAGATACGCACCTTGCTCATGCCTGCCTTCTTGGTCCATTGCAGCGGCAGGGTGTAGCCCAACGTCACATTCTTCAGGCGGCAATAAGACATGTCGAGCAGATAACGTGTCTGGCGCAGGTAGTTGCGCGCATTGTTCGACTGGCCGTTGTTGGTCAAGCGGGCATAGAATGCGTCGGTGTGCTCGGGCGTCCAGTAGTCGGTCTGGTGGGTATACCATGCCTCGAGATAGTTGAAGCCCGGGATGACGATGGAGCCGCTGCCCCAGTAGTCGCGCTTGCCAACGCCCTGGATGTAGATGCCCAGGTCAATGCCTTTCCAGTCGAGGTTGAGGCGAGCACTGTACTCATAGCGCGGGGTGGAGTTACCGATGCGCTTGAGGTCGCCATGGTCGTCGAGGGTGCGGGTTCCGGTGTTGATGCGGTGGTCACCATTCAGGTCCTTGTACTTGACGTCGCCAGGACCATAATAGAACCAGCCATCGGTCTCGTGGAAGAACTGGTAAGCACCATCGGGGTCTGATAGTTGGTTGGTGGGCTTGGCGCCTTCGGTGCCGGCAGGAACAAACTCGTTGTTCAGATACCACACACGCTGCAGGTTGCCGTTCTCGTCGTAAACGAAGTCCTCGGCCTGATAGAGGCGGTCGGTCTCGTAACCCCAAATCTCGCCGTACTCCTTGCCAACATACAGGTCGTCAATGCTGTTGGAGGCACTGGCAACCTTGGTGTACTTGATCTTGTAGTCGCTCAACGTGGCCTTCACACTCATGTTCAAGCCACAAGTGAACTGGTGGTGGAAGTCGAGCGACAACTCCCAACCCTTGTTCTGCAACTCGGCATAGTTCTGCATGGGAGGTGTCTGACCGAAGGTCGACGGCAACGCGTTGCCGGTGGTGATGATGTCACTCGTGATGCGGTTGTACCAGTCGAACGAGAGGCCTAACTTGTTGTTGAAGAAGCGCAGGTCAGCACCCACATCGATGGTGGTGACCTTCTCCCAACCGAAGCCTTCTTGAAGGATGACCAACGGCATACCGAACGATATCTGCTTCATGTCGTTGATAATCCACGTGGTCGTGGTCGAACTCATGATGGGCATAAAGCGGTTAGAACCCACATCCTGGTTGCCAATCATACCGTAACTGCCACGCAGTTTCAACGAACTGAAGGTGGGCTTCAGCGGCTGGAAGAAACTCTCCTCACTCACGATCCAGCCCAGCGAGCCCGAGGGGAAGAAGCCCCACAACTTGTTGCGCGGGAAACTGGACGAGCCGTCGACACGAGCGTTCAACTCAAGCAGGTAGCGGCTCTTGTAATTGTAGTTCACGCGACCGAAGAAACCCACTTGGGACTGGTGCGTGTGGTTGCCGCTCGCATACTGGTCGCCCGAGGTCAGGTTCAGTTCGGGATACTCGAGCAGAATCATATCACGACGCTCGGCCGTGCTGCCGTAGGTGGTGTAGTAATCGAGGTTGAAACCGCCGATGGCACCCAGCGTGTGGTCGCCAAACTCGCGGTTGTAACGGAACAGGGTGTTCAAAACATGCTTGTCGCTGTTGTCCGACGTGTTCACCACCTTGTTGTGGCTCGACAGGGTCCACACCTCGTTCTGCATGCCGTTGCCACCCCAGAAGTTCCAGCCTCCGGCCTGACCGCCGTTGGTGCGGGTGAAGCGGTTGACGTGGACATAACTGTAATCGGTCTCCCAGTCGAGTCCCTTGAGGATGTGGACGGTATAACCCAGGTTGATGCGCAGGTAGTTGTTCTGCTTTTTGTTGCGGTTGGCCTGAGAAATCTCGGTGATGGCGTTGTGCCAAGGAATGCCCTGATAAGTGCCGTAAGGCATGATGGTGGGCCAGCGATAGAGGTAGTACCACTCGTCATAGTAACTGGAGGGACCGAAGTAATATGGGGTCTCAAACTTGTAGTGGGTGAACAACAGCCCCGAACGGATGTCAATGTATTTATTCAGTTCGGTGCTGGTGTTGAACGCCACGTTGTAACGATTGTACTTGTCGGTGTTGACCTTGATGACACCGTCCTCGCCCAGATAGCCTAGACTGAGGTTGTAACTAGTGTTGCCGCTGCTGCCCGAGAACGACAGGTTGTGGATCTGCTGGAACGCGCTCTTGTCGACAAAGCGGCCCGGAGCATCAAACGAGCGGTAGAAGTACATCTTGCCGTCCTTGACATCGAAGTCACGGCCCATGACCATCTCGTCGCTGAGGTTGTAGCCGCCATAGACGCGGTCCCACTCCTTCATGCGCTCGATGGACTCGAGGTTCCACGTCAGGTAGCAAGAGTTGGTCTGCTCCGATAGGTTGGCATTCTGGCGCAAGCCAGCTGCCCACGACATCTCAGCACCCTCGTAGGTCTTGACAATCTCGGGGGTCACCGTCGGGCCACGCCACGAGAAGTTGTTGCTGTAGTTGATGTGGAACTTGTCGCCTTTCTTGGCCCGCTTAGTGGTGATGAGGATGACACCGAAGGCAGCCTTCACACCATAGATGGACGACGAGGCGGCATCCTTCAGCACCGACACGCTCTCCACATCCTCGGGGTTGATGTTCTGAAGGCTGTTGCACTCCACGTTGTCAACCAGGATGAGCGGCTGAGAAGAACCGTTAATCGAACCCAGAATACCACGAATCTTGATGGTGGCATCCTGACCCATCTCGCCAGTGAGCGAGCGCACGGTCAAACCTGGTGCCGCTCCCTGCAGACCGCGTGCCAGGTCGGCGCTGGGTCGCGAGGAGAGTTGCTCGGCACCATCGATGGCGCTCACGGCACCCGTCAGGTTGATTTTCTTCTGCTTGCCATAACCCACCACGACGATGTCGTCGAGCACCTGGGCGTTCTCGGTGAGCACAATGTTGTGCGTGCCACTGCCGCGAACGTCGAGCGTGCGTGAGTCATAGCCAATGTAACTGAACGTGAGCCGAGTGGGTTGCGTGAGCTTGATGGAGTAGACTCCATCCATGTCGGTCGCAGTGCCTTGTTTGGTCTGCGCCTGAACCGTCACGCCCATCAAGGGCTCGCCGTTGACATCGGTCACCTTGCCTGTCACCGTGTAGGTTGACTGCGCCAGGGCAGTCGACCAAGCCATGGTGGCGAGCAGGACAATGACCAATAGTCGCAATGCTTTGAAACAGTTGTTCTTGATCATAAGCTCTTTCTGTTATAAGGGATAAAAATGTTAGTGGTCAAAATAAAGGTGTTATATGACTTGTCGCACAAGGAGGCGAAATGAAGACATATTGTAAATGACACTGCAAATTTACGAATACTCTTCAATTCATGCAAGCGTTTTCTGAAAAAATGTCACCAATCTATAAATGCTAGGGACTCGCGTGCACTTTTTCTAAAAAAAAAATTCTCAGAGCAAAAACTGCCAACTGATAACTGATAACTGAAAACTATTTACTATCTTTGCCCACAAAATCAGAACTAAGGTCTAACGACTAAAGTCTAAAGCCTAAGGTCTAAAGTCTATAATTACTCGTGAATCTGCCGTTGCGCAATATCTATGACTCGAGGCGAATCTGGAAGATGTGCCTCATGGGGGTGTCGGTCATGCTCGTGGCCGGCTTTATCTATATGTCGAACCGCATCGTGAGAGACCTCACGCAGCAGGAGCGTGACCGCATGGAAATCTGGGCGAACGCGACCAAGGAACTCGCCACCATGGGCAACGAAATGACCGATGACGAGGGTAATGCCGTGCCCACGATGCAGACCGATGTCGACTTCTTGTTGAGCATCATCGAGGGGAACCACAACATTCCGGTGCTGCTGGTCGATGACCAGGGCGAGATTATGCTGCACCGCAACTTCCGACTGCCTGAACCCATCGACAGCCTGGCACCCTACGCCATCAGCGATGCCAATATTCTGTACTTGAAGAAGAAACTGGCACGGCTGCAGAACTCGAGCAACAAGATTGAGATTAAGATTGACGACGCGACCACGCAACACCTCTACTACGAAGATTCGACCACTCTGAGGCAGTTGGCCTGGTTCCCTTATATCCAGTTGGCGGTGATGCTGATCTTCCTCGCCGTGGCTTATTTTGCTCTTATCAGCGTGAAGAAGGCCGAGCAAAACCGCGTGTGGGTGGGCTTGTCTAAGGAAACGGCGCACCAACTGGGTACACCCATCTCGTCACTGATGGCTTGGACGCAGATGCTCGAGTCGATGGGCACCGACCCTGGTGTAGTGGCCGATATGGACAAGGATGTACACCGCCTGAGCGTCATCGCCGACCGCTTCAGCAAGATCGGGTCGATGCCCGACAAGGAACTGGCGTTTATCAACGAGGCAGTGGAGCAAAGCCTGGCATATATGCGTACACGCATACCCAAGCGTGTGGAACTGACGTTGCACCTCGACGACTCGCAGAACTGCGGCATCATGTTGTGCCAGTCGTTGTTTGAGTGGGTGATGGAAAACCTGACCAAGAACGCGGTCGACGCGATGGACGGCGAGGGCAAGTTGGACATCACCGTCACCAGCGAGCCAGGGCAAGCGCTGATTCTGGTGCAGGACACTGGCAAGGGCATCGCCCGCAAGAATTTCAAGAATGTGTTCAACCCCGGGTTCACCACCAAAAAGCGCGGATGGGGCTTGGGACTGACACTGGTCAAGCGCATAATCGAGGAGTATCACGGCGGACGCATCTATGTCAAGGAGAGCGAACTGGGCCGTGGCACCACCTTCGCCATCGAACTACCGACAGTCTCAAATAATTAAGACTTGAATATTGAAAACTCAAAATTGACCATGCTGGGTACGGGCAATGCGATGTGTACCCGATGCTATAACACCTGCTTCTGGCTGGAGACGCCGGACGGGGGCATGATGGTGGATGCCGGTGGGGGCAATGGCATTTTCCGTCAGTTGCGTCGCGCGGGCATCGCCTTCGAACAGGTGCATCACCTGTTCCTCACCCATTGCCATACCGACCACATCATGGGAGTCATCTGGATGATTCGCAAGATTTCCCCGATGATTCACAAAGGCAAGTTCCAGGGCACACTCACTATCTATTGCCACGACGAGGGAGCGCATGCCCTGCGCACGATGTGCAGCCTGATGATGCCCCGCAAAATCTACAGCGCGCTTGACGATACCATTATCCTTCGTGAGGTGACTCATGGTGAGAAGTTGACAGTCGATGATATGGAGGTTACCTGCTTCGACATCGGTTCAACGAAGACTAAACAGTTCGGATTCAGCGCCTTGTTGCCCGATGGTCAGCGCTTGACCTGCCTGGGCGATGAGCCTTATAGCGAAGTAGCCGAGCCGTGGGCGCGTGGTTGTGACTGGCTGCTAAGCGAGGCGTTTTGCCTCTACAAGGACCGCGCACAATTCAACCCCTATGAAAAACACCACAGCACCGCCCTCGATGCTGGCAAGGTGGCACAGGAACTGGATGTGAAGCATCTCGTCCTCTACCACACCGAGGACGCCCATCTCACCACCCGCCGCCCCACCTACACCGCCGAGGCCGCCCAGCACTACACGGGCCCCATCTACGTCCCCGACGACATTGAGACCATTCAGCTAAAGGGAATCTCCTAAACTATCCCGTCCCCCTAACCCCCTAAAGGGGGAATAAGACCTCCCTTCGGGTTGGTAGACAGTGTTACCCTACTTTGGACACCCCCCTTTAGGGGGGCTTGGGGAGACTATAGATAAATTGCGTTGCAGGCCGGCGAGTTTGGTGCGGCGGACTGCGCTGTGACTGAAAAGACGGCTGAACTCTTCCTGGGTCATTTGTGCGATGCGGTCGTGGGTCAGCGACAGGAAATCGTCGGAGGGATGAAACTCAGTGACCTGAGTGGGTTGTGCGTGGATGTTGTGGGGGCAACACTTTTGGCACTCGTCGCAGCCAAACACTCGGTTGCCAATTACGCTGGATACCCAGTCGGGCAACTCGCCGTGGTGCTCGATGGTGAGACACGACAGACACCGGCGGGCATCGACCGCACCATCGCCGCTGAGTGCGCCCGAGGGACATGCGTCGATGCATGCACGGCACTCTCCGCATGACAGGGTGCAGGGCATGTCTGGCTCCAATTCGAGTGTGGTAAGAAGGACTCCCAGGAAATAGTATGAGCCTCTTTTAGGCAAGATGAGGGCATTGTTCAGTCCGATGAAACCTAGTCCTGCTTGCTGTGCCCAGTAACGCTCGCGGATGGGTGCCGAGTCGACGCAGCAACGCGTCTGGCAAGGGGCCATCTGCTCGATGGATGCCGCCAGTTGCCACAACCGCTGTTTAATTACCTCATGGTAATCACGACCATAGGCATAATAGGCAAACTGCGGCGCGTCAGCGGGTTGCAGACGTGGTGGGTAATAGTTCATCGCCACCACAACGACCGACTTGGTGCCAGGTAACAGCCTTTCGGGATCATCACGCAGGTCGCAGTGCCGTGCTGCCCATTCCATACAGCCGTTGCGGCCCTGAGCTAACCATTGAGCATAACGACTCGCCGCCTCATCATCGACGCGGTGTGCGCGGGCGATGCCACAAGCATCAAACCCCAGTGCACGAGCCCTTTCCTTTAATTGAGAATTGAGAATTGAAAAATGAGAATATGTTTGTTCCCCCTTCAGGGGGCTGGGGGGACTCCAATCTGGTCAAACTTGTAGCCCTGGGCCTGTAACCACTCGATGGCGTGGGGTAGTGCATAGCGCAGGTTCTTTTCGGCCTTGAGTGAGTCGTGGAACACGATGATGGAACCATTGCGGGCATAGCGCTTGACGTTGTCCAACACCTGCTCGGGCGTAAGTTTCTTGCTGTAGTCGCGGGTCACCAAGTCATACATGATGATGGTGAACCGTGAGCGCAACACCTTGCTCTGCGCCCAGCGCAACAAGCCATGAGGCGGACGGAACAACGGGCTGTCGATGAGTTCGTGGGCATGGAACACGTTGAGCAGGTATCGACGGGTTGTCACCTTGGCACCCTGCAGATGGTTCATCGTGTGGTTGCCTACACTGTGCCCACGCCGCTTGATTTCAGCAAACAATTCAGGACTGCGCGCTACATTGTCGCCCACGCAGAAGAAGGTCGCCTTGATGCCATAATGGTCAAGCGTGTCTAGCACCCATGGCGTGACCTCGGGAATGGGGCCATCGTCAAAGGTGAGGTAGACCGTGTGTACGCGTTTGTGGATGCGCCACACGGTCTCAGGAAATAGCATGCGATAAAGCAGCGGTGGGCGTTCGACGAACACGATGTCAATTATTTGCTGCAAAGACGCGGTCGAGGTTCACACCACGGGCTTGGACCTTTTTGGCCAGTTCCTCCACCTTGTTTTGGTCGACGAGGTCTGAATAGTCGGCAAACAAGGATGGTAGGTATCTCTCGTTGATGAAGCGGTCAGCATTGGTGATGCGCGCATAGTTGCTGGGGCTGAGCGACTGATAGTAGCGGCAATAGTCTGCATAGCGCAGAATCTCTTCCTCCAGCAGTTTGATGGCCTTCTGCTTGGCCTTCTCATCATTGGCATAGTTGCCCAGTGCTGCATAGGCTCCAGCAATGTGCTGGCCCATTTGGATGGCGTAGGGCGAGGTCTTGGCAGGCAGTTTCTCCATCATCAGGTCGAGCACCTTGTGCGCCTTGGTGTAGCGATCGTCGGCATAGCTCTTGGCATCTTTGCCCAGGAAGGTAGCATTGCCAGCCTCCAAGCCAGTCTGTGCCGTGTGACCCTCTTCAATGAGTGTCTCAGCCAGACTGACCAGCGTGGTACGCGTGGTGGTGACCATGCGGCGGATGGTCTCGTCCAGATAGAGGCTGCCTGGTTTGGCCTTGTCAAGTCCGCCCCATTGGAACTTGGTCATCACGTTCTCATACATCTTGTCGGTGTTACAAGGAATGTCGCCACGATAGCTCATGTCGGTCTTGATGGGCGTAATCTGATAGGCCATACCCGTATTCTGCATATAAGGCACCAGTCCCAGATAGTAGCTCTCGGGAACGGTCATGGCAAAGTAACACGGACGCTTCCAACCCTCAGCGATGCTTGAGGCGATGAAGTCAAGACTCATCACTTGGCTCGAAGTCATACCACTACCCATCTTGGTCAGGTCCAAATCGATGGTCTCCTGACACATGTCCTTGCGCTCGGCAGGCACCACTCCAGCGGCGACAGCCTCATCAGCATTCACGGGGATGAAGCACAACGGGTAGCGAATCTCGCTCATGCCATAGGCATTGTTGGTGTTCTCGTTGCTGTACAGGTGTTTGAGCGCATCAATCACCGGCATACGCACACTGGTGTCGGGTGTGATGAAATAGTTGAACTGGCGGTTGTCGTAGGCGAAGGTCAGATTGTTCGCCTGCATGGGCAACGGCTTGCTGTCGTAGGCTGCACGCTGCATCTGCGAGATGTACCAGTCGGTCGACAGGTAGCTCAGATTCACCACGCGCACGTCAGTGCGATAACCCTCCACTTCCTGTGCATACCACAAGGGGAAGGTGTCGTTGTCGCCATTAGTGAAGATGATACCGTCTTTGTCGATACTCGCCAGATAGTTCATACCAAAGTCGCGGGCGGCTGTTCGTCCGCTGCGGTCGTGGTCGTCCCACGTCTGGCTCACCATCTGGATGGGAACGAGCAGGCCCACCAATGCTGCCAGACCGGCAACTGCAAGACCCTTGTTGGTGCCGCCCAACTCCTCACGCTCACCACTCTTCTTGTCCTTCTTGGCCATCAGTGCCAAGATGCCACGCCACAGGCCTGCCACGCCCAAGCCAATCCAGATGGCATAAGCATAGAACGAGCCGGCATAGGCATAGTCACGTTCACGCGGCTGGCTAGGTGTCTGGTTCAGGTAGAGCACAATGGCGATGCCCGTCATGAAGAACAGGAAGAACACCACCCAGAACTGCTCAATGCCGCGCTTGCCGCGATAAGCTTGCCACAATAGACCGATAATGCCCAGCAACAGCGGAAGCAAGTAGAACACGTTGTGACCCTTGTTGCCCTTGCCCAAATCGTCAGGCAGCAGACTCTGGTCACCCAGACGCGGGTTGTCGATGAACGGGATGCCCGAAATCCAGTTGCCTTGGGTAATCTCGCCCATACCCTGGATGTCGTTCTGGCGACCGGCGAAGTTCCACATGAAGTAGCGCCAGTACATATAGTTCAGCTGGTAGTCAATGAAGAAGCGGATGTTCTCTATCACCGTGGGCTTGATGGCCGGCTCTGGACCTACACTGTTGCCGTCGCGGTCAAGTCGAGTGGTAGCCATCACCTCGGTACCTTCCATGCCCAGCCAGTCTTGATACTGTTGTGCGTGGGCCTCGCTGTGGATGCGCGGGAACACCATGTTCTGCTCGGGAGCAAACTGGTAGTTCTTCTTGTAACCCAACTCCTTGTAGTGGTCGGGAGCATCGGGACTCTGCTTGACCTCCTCGGCATATTGCATGGGTCCGTCCTTAACCAATGGCTTCATTGTACCATTGGCCTGCTCCTGATAGACAACTTGGCTGAACACCGTGCGGCCATAGAGCAGTGGGGTCTCGCCGTATTGCTCGCGGCTGAGATACTTGGCCAATGCAAAGGTGTTATTGGGTGAGTTCTCATCAAGAGGTGTGTTGGCGTTACTGCGGATAATGATGACACCATAGCTAGCGAAGCCAATGAAAATGACCAGGATGCTCAACGAGATGTTTGCCATGATGCGGCGCGGAATCGCCTTGCAGTACTTGAACAGATAGACACACAATGCGATAAGCAACAGAATCGGCAGCCACCAACTGTCACCCAACAGCAACATACCCGAGAGCGTGATAGCCAAGGCAAACGAGATCTTGATGCGAAGTTCGCTCTTGTCTTGATAGATTTCCCAGATGTTCCAGGCCAGGGCTGCAATGAGCACGATGGCATAGATGACAACACCTGAGTTGAACGACATGCCCATGGTGTTGACGGCAAAGAGGTCAAACTTCTGCGCCATCTCGACAAAGCCAGGCTCCAGGCCGTAAAGGATGGCTACGATGATAGCGAATGAGACAAGCAGTGTGATGATAGAGCCCTTGGCACTGGTGTTCTTGAACTTGCGGTAGTAGAATACCAAGGCGATGGCGGGGATGCACAGCAAGTTGAGCAAGTGCACGCCCAGCGACACGCCGAAGATGTAGGCAATCAGGATTAACCAACGGTCACTGTCAGGCTCGTCGGCACGGTTCTCCCACTTGAGGATGAGCCAGAACACCAGTGCGGTGCAGAACGACGAGAAGGCGTAGACCTCGGCCTCGACAGCACTGAACCAGAAGGTGTCGCTCCAAGTGTATGCCAAAGCGCCAGCTATACCGCTACCCATCACGACCAGGTACTGCGTCAGCGTCATCTGGTCTTCCTCGCCGTCACGCACAACGAGTTTCTTGACCAGGTGTGTGATGGTCCAGAACAGCAACAAGATGGTCGCGGCACTCAGCAGCGCCGACATGGCATTGACGCACTTGGCGACAGCCGTCACATCGCCACCAGCGAAAAGGGTGGCAAAACGCGCCGTGAGGATAAAGATGGGGTTGCCGGGCGGATGGCCAATCTCGCTCTTGAAACCTTGTGCGATAAACTCCGGGCAATCCCAGAAACTGGCAGTAGGCTCGATGGTGAGCAGATAAGTCACTGCAGCAACCAGGAATACTAGCCATCCCAGCGTGTTGTTAATCAGATTGTACTTCTTCATATTGTTTTTCTTTGTTTTTCTAGAATAACTCGCAAAATTACAATAAAACTTGCAACCCCACCAATTTATTAACATTAAATAAGAACGAGCGAGGCAACGAAATGTTGCCCCGCTCGCTAGGGATGCGTTATCAAGTAATGCGGATTAGAGTTGCGGACCAGCGGCTACCAGAGCCTTGCCGGCGGGGTTGTCCTCATACTTGACAAAGTTTTTGATGAAGCGGCTTGCGAGATCCTTAGCTTTCTCCTCCCACTGTGCGGGATCGGCGTAGGTGTCGCGCGGATCAAGGATGCCGGTGTCAACGCCCTCAAGCTCAGTGGGCACGACGAAGTTGAAGAACGGAATCACCTTGGTCGGAGCCTTGTCGATGCTGTGATTGAGGATGGCATCGATAATGCCGCGGGTGTCGCGAATCGAGATACGCTTGCCAGTGCCGTTCCAGCCGGTGTTGACCAGATAAGCCTTGGCTCCACTCTTCTCCATGCGCTTGACGAGCTCATCGGCATATTTGGTGGGATGCAACTCGAGGAACGCCTGGCCGAAGCATGCGCTGAAGGTCGGGGTGGGCTCGGTGATACCACGCTCAGTACCAGCCAACTTAGCGGTGAAGCCACTCAAGAAATAGTACTTGGTTTGCTCGCTGTCGAGAATCGACACGGGAGGCAACACACCGAAGGCATCAGCACTCAAGAAAATCACCTGCTTGGCGGCGGGGCCGTGGCTGTAGGGGCGCTGGATGTTCTTGATGTGGTAGATGGGATAGCTCACGCGGGTGTTCTCGGTGACGCTCTTGTCGGCGAAGTCAATCTTGCCGTTCTCGTCGACCGTGACATTCTCGAGCAATGCGTCGCGACGGATGGCGTTGTAGATGTCAGGCTCGGCCTCGGCGTCGAGGTTGATGACCTTGGCATAGCAACCGCCCTCGAAGTTGAACACGCCCTCGTCGTCCCAGCCATGCTCATCGTCGCCGATGAGTTTGCGCTTGGGGTCGGTGCTCAGGGTGGTCTTGCCAGTGCCCGAGAGACCGAAGAAGATGGCGGTATTCTCGCCGTTCATGTCGGTGTTGGCGCTGCAGTGCATAGCAGCGATGCCCTTCAGCGGCAAGAAGTAGTTCATCATCGAGAACAGGCCCTTCTTCATCTCGCCACCGTACCAGGTGTTGAGGATGACCTGCTCCTTGCTAGTGACGTTGAACACCACAGCGGTGTCGCTGTTCAGGCCCAGCTCCTTGTAGTTCTCGACCTTAGCCTTGCTGGCGTTGAAGACCACGAAATCGGGCTCCTGGTCAAATTCCTCCTCGTTCTGGGGACGGATGAACATGTTGGTCACAAAGTGTGCCTGCCATGCTACCTCCATGATGAAGCGCACCTTCATGCGGGTGTCCTTGTGGGTTCCGCAGAAGCCGTCAACAACATAGAGCTTCTTGCCCGAGAGTTCCTTCTGGGCCAGCGCCTTCAGGGCGTTCCAGGTCTCAATCGAGGCGGGCTTGTTGTCGTTCTTGTAGTTCTCGCTGGTCCACCACACGGTATCGCGCGAGTTCTCGTCCATGACGATGAATTTGTCCTTGGGCGAACGGCCAGTGAACACACCCGTCATCACGTTGATTGCACCCAGCTCGGTCTCGACACCCACGTCGTAGCCCTCGAGCCCGGGCTTGGTCTCCTCGTTGAACATCACCTCGTAAGAGGGGTTGTAGAGCACCTCGGTCACATCCGTGATGCCATACTTCTCGGCTAACATTGCCTTGTCAAATCTTGCCATAACTTTATTTAGTTTAGAGTTTTGAGTTTAAAGATTTTAAAGCCTTAAGAAGGCTTAGATTTTCCAGACGGCAAAATTAGTGAAATTCTTTGAGCCCACCAAACATTTTGTGTTTTATAACATATTATTATTTGGCAGGGACGCACAAAGGTCTTTCACCACCTCTCCGCCGAGGATGAGGCCGGCCGCTGCTGGTACCCATGCGTTGCTTGCTGGTGGACGCTTGTCACCAGGACGCTCGGGTTCTGCGGGCTCGACTTGGATGGGCAATTCGGTGCTGAAGACACACTTGAAGTGGTTGATGCCCTCGCGGCGCAAGCGCTTGCGCAGAATGCGCGCCAGCGGGTCGTTCAACGTCTGTTTGATGTCGCCCACGCGCCATGCGGTGGCATCGAGCTTGTAGGCGGCACCCATCGAACTAATCATCGGTACGCCCTGCCGCACGCAGCGGCGGATGAGTTCCATCTTGGCCGCCACCGTGTCGATGCAATCAATCACATAGTCATATTGCGTGAGATCAACATCGTCGGCGTTGGCGGGTAGATAGAACATCTGATGTACGGTCACATGACAGTCGGGGTTGATGGCACGGACGCGCTCGGCGGCCACATCGACCTTCGGGCGGCCAATGACTTCGGTGGTGGCAATAATCTGGCGATTGATGTTGCTTGGTGCTACCGTGTCATTGTCAAAAAGGTCGATAAAACCCACGCCACTGCGAGCAAGCACTTCGACGGCATAGCCCCCAACGCCGCCCACACCGAACACTGCGACACGACTCTGGGCGAGACGGCTCATCGCCGCCTCGCCCAGCAACATTTCGGTTCGTGAGAACAATTCGTTGGTCACTACTGCAAGGACTGATTATGACTTATCACATATTCGACAAACTCGCGCACGGCACCCTCGCCGCCCTTGAGCGAACTGACGAACTGCGCCAGTTCCTTGACTTCGGCGCAGGCATCGGCAGGACAGCCTACCAAGCCGCTCTCGCGCATGCACACGATGTCAAGGATGTCATCGCCGATATAGGCGACATTCTCTCTCTCGCAGTGATACTTCTGCATCAATTCCCGCAAAGTGTCGAGCTTGTCATGTTTGCCTTGATGGAGCTCGGTGACGTGCATTTCGCGGGCGCGGTTGGCGACAATCTGTGAGGTGCGACCAGTGATGATGGCTGGGACGATGCTCTGTGCGGGCAACATCTCGTTGATGGCGTAGCCGTCCTTGATGTTGAACGACTTGAACAGTTCGCCGTCGGGACCCATGTTGATGCGTCCGTCGGTGAGCGTCCCGTCAACGTCCATGACAAATAGTTTGATCACACCTTTCATGATACTAATCTCCGCACTCGCGCTTGATGTTGTCCATGATTTCCTTGTAGGATCCTTCGTGGCCGAATAGCGCCTTGGTGCCCAGGACGACACCGTCTACTCCCTGCTTGCTCCAGCGCTTCATACGGTCGATGGTGCATGCGCCATCCACGATGATTTTCCACGTGCGGTCGCCACGCAGCTCAATCAGCTTCACGATCTTCTGGTCGACATGGGTCAGATAGTGGTTGCCGGCATGTCCGGGTTTGACGCCCATCACCAGCACATAGTCCACAAGATCGTAGAGCGGTTCAAGGCTCTCGATGGTGGTTTCGGGGTTGATGACAATGCCAGGCTGACAACCCGCATCACGAATCTGGCAAATCACTGCCATGGGGTCACGGGCGGTGTCGGGGTGAACATACAGGATGTCAACTCCTGCATCGGCAAACAACTGAACATATCTGCCAGGCTCCAGAATCATCATGTGGAGCTCAGTCTCAAGCGACGTGTTGCGACAAATCGACTTCACGTCTCCCAGTCCCAACGCGAAGTTAGGTACATACTGGCCATCCATGACATCCAGGTGCAGCCGGTTAGCGCCAGCGGCCTCCAGGTCTGCTACCTCTTGCTTGAGGTTGTCACAGTTGGCACACATTAATGATGGTGAATATATCATACTTTCTCTTTTTGCATTTTAGAAACGAAAGCCAGCTCGACTTGTTGTGTATCTAGTGTCTCACCGGGCCACAACAAAATTGTGGAACCGGGAGCCACGTCGATGCCATCGCAACTGAGCATGCCCCGCACAAGGGTGAAGCACTCGAGCGTGCCGCTTTCGTTACTGTACGCCGCTGTGGCGTTGATGAGTTTTGTGCTATATGTTTTCTCTTGTATCTCTTGTCCGTTGTAATGCCGCACCTGCGACTTCAGGTGGATGTCAAGGGCACTGGTGGCCTTCTCGACATGCAACTCACGCTTGTTGCCCTGGGAGTCAGTGCGGTCGTAGTCATAGAAACGATAGGTGAAGTCGGCGCCTTCTTCTATCTCGAATACCAGACTGCCCGCAGTGATGGCGTGCAGTGTGCCTGGCTCGACAAAGACATAGTCTCCGACTTTGACCGCCAGCGTGTCGGCCATTGCCATGAACTGCCCTTGGGCAATCATCTCGGCCTCCTGCTCTGCATCGCGGCAGGTGCAACCATTGATAATGGTGCCCGAGGTGGGGGCATCGATAAAGTACCACGACTCGCGCTTGCCGCGTGCCCGATGCTCCAGCGCGTTGGCTGCAGCGTCGTTGGGATGCACTTGGATGCTCAGGTTCTCCTGCGCCTCGGTCAGAGCCAACGTCAATGGGAAGTAATCGTAGTGCGACATTCCGAACTCGCCCTTGAATAGCCGAAAGACTTCGTTCAGCGTCTGTCCCTTCCATTTGCCATTGAGGATTTCATTAGAGATACCCTCGCGGCAATAGAGCGAGTACAGATGTCCGATGTTCTGCCCCTCGACACCAGCCAGTTGGCTGATTTTCGGCCCGCCCCAAATGGTGGTGTGTATGATTCGCTTCAGTATCAACATGTTTCTGATACAACTTCGCGAATTCTCATCACCTGGTCCAGTAGGTGTTCCAGATAGTCAAGCCGCAACATGCAACTGCCGTCGCACAATGCCGACGCAGGGTCGTTGTGCACCTCCATGAACAGTCCCGAAAGCACGCCTGTTGCCACGGCCGCCTTGGCCAGGTAGGGAACAAACTCGCTTTTGCCGCTGTTGTTCAGGTTGACACCGCCGCCACTGATCTGCACACTGTGCGTGGCATCGAAAATCACGGGATAACCCAGTCGCGCCAGACGGACCAACCCTGCCATGTCAACCACCAGGTTGTTGTATCCAAAGCAGTTGCCGCGCTCGGTGAGCATAAAATCGGTGCAACCGAAGTACTCCATCTTGCTCACCACGTTGCCCATTTCCTCAGGGCTGGAAAACTGTGCCTTTTTGATGTTGACAATCTTGCCAGTCATTGCCGCTGCGTGCAGCAGGTCGGTCTGTCGGCACAGGAACGCGGGTATCTGGATGATGTCGGCAACCTGCGACACGGGCTGTGCTTGAGACGGCTCGTGGATGTCGGTGACAATCTTCACGCCCACTTGCGTCTTTGCGTGCTCCAGGATGCGTAGGCCCTCGTCCAGCCCAGGCCCGCGGTAATTGGTCGCCTTGGTGCGGTTCGCCTTGTCCCAAGAGGCCTTGAAATAGAAGTCCAGGTCAAATTTTTGGGCAATGTCTCGCAAGGCTTCGGCCAGGTAGAGCACATTGTCCTCCGACTCGATGACACACGGGCCAGCAAGAAACTTAAACTTCGGGGCAGTCATTTTATCTTTCACTATCGTTCTTGTCTCGTGTATAAAGCATAGAAAACTATGACTAAATTGCCTGTTTTTCAGCAACTTGAGTGCCGAAAAACGGGCAAAAAGCCACACTAAGCAGCACAAAAGTAGTTTATTTTTTTCAGATACGGCCACATTTAACATAATTTGTGTAAGGTGAATGCAATGCCAAATTGGTTTGAACATTGTTGTGGCAGGGCACACTTATGATATAAAACTGACAACTGATAACTGACAACTGAAAACTTTTTACTACTTTTGCACGCCCCGCACTAAAGAATTACACGATCAATGAAGACTCTTTTTGAACGCTTGAAGCGGCAACCGGGCTTTGCCATGGTTGTCAATATGCTGGTCTTGATGGCAGTATACATGTTGTCAAGATGGGTATTCTATTATATGAACTCCGGCAGTTTTCCCGACGTGAAGCTGGCCGATATGATGCGCATGTCGTGGGGCGGCATGCGGTTTGACCTGAGCGCGTTGTGCTACCTGAACCTGTTGTGCATCGTGCTACAGTTCCTGCCCGTGAAGAAACGCGACACGGTGGCCTACCAGCGCGTGGTCAAGGGAATATTCCTGGTGGTCAACATCCTAGGCATAGCGGTGAACTGCGCCGATATCGTCTACTTTGAGTTCGGTGGGCGGCGCACGACAGCCACTATCTTCTCAGAGTTCGGTGGTGAGGGCAACTTGGGCAAGATATTCCTGAACAGCATTACGGGCTATTGGCAGGTGTGGTTATTCGGCATCTTGATGATTCTAGCGATCATTTGGCTGTATTACAACCCGCTGAAACATGGCGCGTTGCGTCGTCATTATCCTGCGAGCAGGGTGTATTACCCAGTTCACACAGTCATTTTTCTGCTTGCGGTGTTGCTGACCATTGGCGGCTTGCGCGGCGGTTTGGGGCTGAAAATGCATCCCATGCGCCAAGACTCGGCCGAGATGTATTGCAATAAGCCCGTCGAGGCGGCGATTGTGCTCAACACCCCCTTCACGTTGCTCACCACCATGCATAAGAGCGACTACAAGGACCCACATTTCTTTGAGCCCGAAGAACTCGATGCCATTTTCAACCCCGTCAAGAATGCCGATGGCGGCGAGGGTGAGATGCGCCGCCTCAATGTGGTGGTCTTTCTGCTCGAGAGTTTTTCGCGCGAATACACGGGTTTTTTCAACAAGGAGTTGGACGGAGGTCAATATCAGGGCTACACGCCTTTCCTCGACTCGCTGATGACCCAGAGCTATTGCTTTGAGTACGGTTTTGCCAACGGCATTCGGTCGGTCGACTGCATGCCAGCGGCTTTTGCGGGCGTACCGCGATATATCAACCCCTTCTGCTATTATCTCTACTCAAACAACACCCTTCAAGGTCTGCCCCAGATGCTGCGCGACGAGGGCTATACGACAGCCTTCTACCATGGCGCGCCCAACACCACGCTGGGGTTCAAGGCTTTCACCAACTCCATCGGCTTTGAGCAGTATTACGGCATGGATGAGTACGGCGACAAGGATTTTGATGGCACTTGGGCGGTCTTTGATGAGCCTTATCTGCAGTATTTTGCCGAGCAAACCGACAAGATAGCGCAGACAGGCAAGCCTTTCTTCCTCACCGTGTTCACCGCGTCGAGCCACGAGCCCTACCGTGTGCCGGACAAGTACAAGAACACCTTCACACGCAGCGAGATACCGATGCACAAGGTCATCAGTTATGCTGACCACGCCATTAGGCAATATTTCAACAAGGTGAAGGACAAAGAGTGGTTTAACAACACTATCTTCGTTTTCAGCGCAGATCACACTGGCCCCAACTGCCGCGAGGACTACAACAACGAGATGGGCAAGTTCTTGATTCCCATCTTCTTCTACACGCCGGGTGGGCAGTTGCCCGTGCGATGCGACTCCACGCGCCTGGTGCAGCAGAGCGACATCATGCCTTCGCTACTGGGACTGCTCAACTACCGCAAGCCCTACTTCTCATTTGGCAAGGACGTGTTCAGCCAGGACTCGACCTATGTTAACTACGTGTTCAACGACTGGAACGGCACGTCAATGTACTACCTCGACTCGCTGATGATTGAGTATCACGACAACCAGCTGACGGGCATCTATGATTTCCGCCGTGACTTCTCGCTCAAGCACAACCTGCTCGAGCGCCGCGACCAGTTCAAGCAGCTGCCCTTCATGCAACGCCAACTGGAGGCGATTATCCAGCAATACGTCACCCGCATGAAGGAGAACCGCCTAACCGCGGAGTAAGGAAGCGCTTCGGTATGTCCAAGTAGTTAAAGGGAGTTAAAAACTGACAACTGATAACTGATAACTGAAAACTTTTTAATATCTTTGCCGCGCTTTTCGGCCCAGATGGCGGAATCGGTAGACGCGTTGGTCTCAAACACCAATGGGGTAACACCCGTGCCGGTTCGACCCCGGCTCTGGGTACAAATATAGGCTGTTAACCGCTCGGTTTTCAGCCTATTTTTTATTTGTGATAAGTAGCCAATAAGCAAAAGTCAACACACTACTCTATTATCTCCCAGAAGCCGCCTTTGTCGGGACCTACACGACGAAGATACTTACCACGCATTATTTCAATATTACTGCTGATTGCTGCTATACTTATACCAACAAGCT
>JAFZAK010000082.1 GCA_017557285.1 Muribaculaceae bacterium | reverse complement strand
GACTGTGGGAGGATAGAAGTCCATGTAACTGCGCGTGTCGGGGTCGTTGTCCATCGCGTCGCGGTAGGCACGGCTGTAGTCATTGAGCATGCGGTTGTTCCACGATGTGCCATAAGTCAGTCCGACGAAGGCTCCCACCACGATGGGCAACTTCCAGTAACGCCGGTTGTAGATTTGCCCCAAGCCCGGGCACAATGCCGAGAGCCATAACGCCCGCTGCGGGTCAGGGTTAAATGCCCTCACCTTGCCCAGCGAACTCACGGCAAGGGTGTCGCCCAGCAGTTCAATGCCCTCGATGTGCCGCAGCGAGTCGGCACTGGCAAAGTGCAGTGTGTCGCCGGCCAGGTCGATGACGGTCACCTTGCCGGATGTGGTGTCGTTAGGGATGACCACCGGTGTGCGCACGTGGCGGCGCACCACCTGCGTGGTGTCACTCGTGGCGTGAACCGCCAAGGCCGACATCATGACCAAGGCCAGGATAATGGCGTGCAGATATGTGACGGGCCGCGTCACTTTGCTTTTAGTTGGTCAAACATGTTGATAATCTTCTCCAGTTGCGCCGTGTCGGTGAACGAGAAAGTGATTTTTCCCTTGCCGTTGGCATTGGTGCTGACCTTGACGGGCACGCCGAACGAACTGGTGAGATGCTTCTGCAGGATGGACATCGCACGGTGGTTGTTCGGCTTGGAGGGCGCTTCGGGCGTGGTCTCGCCCAAATCATCGGCCAGCTGATACTGCTTGGCCAACTGCTCTACCTGCCGCACCGACAAGCCTTTCTTCAAGATTTCGTTGTAAAGCTTGAGTTGCAGCGATGGCTTTTCTATCGAGAGCAATGCCCGTGCGTGGCCCATGTCCACCGCCTTGTCGCGCAGACCCAGCTGCACCTCGGCGGGCAGCTTGAGCAGGCGCAGGAAGTTGGCGATGGTGGCGCGGTTCTTGCCGATGCGCTCGCTCAGCCGTTCCTGCGTGAGCTTGTACTGGTCGATGAGTTTGCGGAAGGTCAACGCAATTTCGATGGCGTTCAGGTCCTCGCGTTGGATGTTCTCGATCAGTGCCATCTCGGTGACCTCGCTGTCGACAGCCGTGCGCACATAGGCCGGCACCGTCTCAAGGCCCGCCAGCTTGGCGGCTCGGTAACGGCGCTCGCCAGAAATAATCTGGTACTGGTTGGGGCCCATACTGCGCAAGGTGAGAGGCTGGATGATGCCCAACTCGCGGATGGACGACGCCAATTCCTCCAGGGCCGTCTCGTCAAACGAGTGACGGGGCTGGTCGGGATTGGGGCTGATTTGCGCGATGGCGATTTCGGTAATGGCCGACGAGCCGCCCGTCTGGATGTCATCCATCGAGATGAGCGAGTCAAGTCCACGGCCTAATGCATTGCGTTTCATATTTTTTCTTGCTTCTTGCTTCTAGTTTCTTGCTTCTAGCTTATTTTTTTACGACTTTTAGCGATGAGTTCCTTGGCTAGTTGTAGGTGACTGGTGGCACCGCGGCTGTTGGGGTCGTAGAGGATGGCGGGCAACCCGTGGCTGGGTGCCTCGCTGAGCTTGATGTTGCGCGGGATGACTGTGTTGAACACCATGTCGCCGAAGTGGCTCTTCAGCTCCTCGTAGATCTGGTTGGCCAAGCGCAGGCGGGCATCGTACATCGTGAGCAGGAAGCCCTCGATGCGGAGGCTCGGGTTCAGTTTCGACTTGATGATGCGCACCGTGTTGAGCAGCTTGCTGATGCCCTCCAGGGCGAAGTACTCGGCTTGCACGGGGATGATGACACTGTCGGCTGCCGTCAGGGCGTTGACGGTGATGAGTCCCAGCGATGGGCTGCAGTCGATGAGGATATAGTCGTAAGTCTGCTTGGCGTCTTCTATCGAGCGCCTCAGCACGTTCTCTCGGTTTTCTTTGTTGATGAGTTCCAACTCGGCTCCCACCAAGTCGATGCGCGACCCCACGATGTCAAGCCCCTCGACGCAGGTGCTCACGGCCGCGCTGGCCATGGGGTATTCGTCGACCAGGCACTCATAGATGGTCGAGGTCATCTGTTTCGGTTCCACGCCCAGGCCCGACGTGGCGTTGGCTTGCGGGTCGGCATCAATGAGCAGGACGCGTTTGTGGTTCATGGCAAGAGACGCGGCAAGGTTGATGGCGGTAGTTGTCTTTCCCACGCCACCTTTTTGATTGGCTATTGCGATTGTTTTTCCCATAGTAAGAATGAAAATTGTTTCACGGGTGCAAAGGAAATGCTTTTTCGTGGAACATCGGTTATAAAATCCGTTAAATACATTGAAATGTTTATAAGTCGGCTGGATTGTTAATAACTTTTCTGGGCCGTGAAACACTTTTGCACTTTTTGCTGCCTAGCGCTGTTGTGATTGTACTTTTTCACATTTTTTATTTGCAAGGTCGGAGAATATTTGCGAAATTTGCACGCTCAATGTTGGCGCTTGTCGTTGCACTGCCCGGCAAGGCCACTTTCAGTATTTGAAATTAATTAATAACCGCCTTCTAACCGAGGCATAAACAACAAGATAATGAAAAAATTTTTACTAGTTGCAGCAATGGTGATGAGCCTAGTTTCGGCATGGGCAATCCCGGCGCACAAGGGTGCCATTCAGGTCCTCCAACCCGATGGAACTAGCTTGACCATCCAGCTCAATGGGGACGAGTATTACAGTTTTGTTACTACAAGTGACGGATATACTGTTCTCATGACGACCCAGGGCACTTATGAATATGCTCGTCGTGATGGCCAGCGTTTGGTGACGACAGGTGTCATAGCCCATGACCCGCTGCATCGTTCAGCCAGCGAGATGGCTATGTTGCAGGGAATGACCAAGCGCATGACCGACCGCGAGGCTGTGGGCCGCTCCAAGGTGGCTCGTGCCAAACGCGACGCACAACCGAGCCATGTTCAGCGCTATGATTATACCAAGTTCAAGGGGTTGATAATTCTCGTGAATTTTAGTGATGTTCAGTTTACGATGAGCAACCCCAAGGATTTCTATGACCACATGATTAATGATGAGAATTTTACGGGTTATGTTGATAATGATGGGAATCAGGTTCAATGTACCGGTAGTGTGCGCGACTATTTTGAAGACCAGTCTGTAGGGGTGTTCAAACCACACTTTGATGTATATGGCCCTGTTAATTTAACGACTTCAGCCACTTATGGCGGCAAATATAAAAGCATTGTGTTCCCAACCATCTTGGCGGCAATCAATTCGCAAGTGAATTTTGCTGATTACGACACCGATAACAATGGTGTGGTTGATATGGTCTTCTTCTTGTTTGCGGGTCTTTCCTCTAGTTTTAGTGGCAATAACTCCAATTGGATTTGGCCTCATCGCTCAGTTTTGTCTGGATATACCCGTTATGATGGCAAATATGTCCGCGAC
Source organism: Muribaculaceae bacterium (assembly GCA_017557285.1). Taxonomy (GTDB): domain Bacteria; phylum Bacteroidota; class Bacteroidia; order Bacteroidales; family Muribaculaceae; genus Sodaliphilus. The sequence continues at coordinate 15,264 of JAFZAK010000082.1, read as the reverse complement.
TATGCTTGTTCAAACGAGTTATATGGCATGACTGACTATCCTTCTACAATCACTGTTGAAGGAATAGGTACTTTTTGCCATGAGTTCAGCCATGTGCTTGGACTCCCTGACTTTTATGATACAGACTACGAGCAGAGTGGCGGAGAGAGCCACCATCCTGGAGATTGGGATTTGATGGCTGGAGGCGGATCGTTTAACTATGCGCGCACACCTTGTGGTTATACTATTTTTGAACGCTATTCACTCGGGTGGGCCAACCCGCAAGTGATTACCGAGCCAGGGGACTTTGACTTGGGGCCTATAAATTTGACAAACCAGGGATATATCATCAAGTCACCATTAAGTACTGAGTATTTTATTCTTGACAACCGACAGAAACAAGGTTGGGACCAATTTGTCCCTGGGCATGGTATGATCATTGCACGTGTCGACTCTTCTAATGTAAGTCTGTGGAATAACAATAGTATCAATAATACACCCGAAAGAAATTACTACGAACTGTTACGTGCAGGTAACACGAAGAGTGGTGATATGGCTAGTGACCCATTCCCGGGAACGACCAATAACCAGTTTGTGTTTAGTAGAACTCAACCAAGCTTGAACACTTGGAGCGGAGAGCATGGCGACCTTTATTTGCGCAAAATTACCGAGACTTCCGATGGTGTAATACATTTCTCGGTTGCTAAAGAGAGCGAAATGGTCGCTATTGTAGAGGATTTCGAGACTACTCCCCTTAACTCCAGTATTAAGTCTACCGATCAGCCAGGAAGATTCTGCCTTTGGAATTTCAATAACGCAAATGTCATGGCTCCTGCTGATTCGTTGTGTAACGGAGAACGTGCCGTAGGTGTGTTCTCACCATGTGCCATCACTATGGGCACTGATATTAGTTACAAGACCTATCTGGTTACTGCAGATTTGCGGAATCCCACCACAATTGATGCTACTTATAAATTGTATTATTCCACCGACCAAGGAGCAAGTTGGACTGAGTGCGAGAATTCTTTGAGGACTGCAGCCGCAAAGTCTATGACCACCATGACTTGGGCATTAGAGGCGAATCAGCCCGTGAGGTTGCGAATTAATATGACCTCAGGACCAAAGACTAAGACCAACAAGTGCTATCTGGATGACATTTATATCTATCATAACGGCGAGTTGAGCGAGTCGTTACTTGGAGATGTGAATGGAGACGGCCAGGTCGACATCAGCGATGTCAACGCAGTCATCAACATGATGCTGGGCAAGGTTGAAATGGTTCCTGCTGCTGATATCAATGGTGACGGCCAAGTCGATATCAGCGATGTCAACGCGGTTATTAACCTCATGTTGGGCAAGAATTAAAAAACACAACAAAACAATCACGAGGGTGTGTCTTATCTTGTTTGGGTGATACACCCTCTTTTTAATCGGACAATTAAAAACGAAGCAATGAGAAGAATTACAAGTTTAATGATGTGTTTGCTGGTGGGTATCGCTTGTTGGGCTATTCCGGCCGACAAGACGCCTATGAAGGTCACTCAAAGCGACGGGTCGGTCCTGACTCTTCGGTTGGTGGGAGATGAATTTTTTCACTACAACACAACTGCCGATGGCTATACCGTGCTGCGTAATGCCAATGACAGTTATGAGTATGCCGTCAAACAAGGCGATGTGCTAGTGGCTTCGGGCCTGTTAGCACATGATGCTACTCTACGCACCCAGGTTGAGAAGCAGTTACTCAGTCAGGTGGGAACGCATCTGCGGGCATCCAGTGATGTGCAGCGCGCCAAGCAATCACGTTCACGTGCTAAGCTACCTTCACAAGGTGAGCCAATTATGGACTATGACAAATTCCGCGGATTGATTGTCCTCGTCAACTACACCGACCGCAAGTTCAGCATGTCCGACTCATATGACTTCTACAATAAGATGGCCAATGAGGAAAACTATACGGGTTTCACTTTCAATGGTAGTTTCCAGCGCTGCACGGGCTCAATGCGTGACTACTTCACTGACCAGTCGGGAGGCATCTTCAGGCCGCAGTTCGACATTGTCGGGCCAATAGATGTAGATTTTGCATGTACTGACCACAATGGTACTGACAATTCTTGGCAGATTTTCATAGCTGCGCTTGATTCCGTAGATTCGATGGTTGATTTCACAAAATATGATAATGATGGTGATGGATTCGTTGACATGGTTTACTTCTTGGTGGCTGGATACTCGGCAAACTATAGCGGCAACAACAGTGGTTACCTGTGGCCACATAAGTCCTTTCTGTTTGACCAGAATAATTGGTCATGGCTAAGTTATGATGACGTGAGGATGGGGACGTATGCCTGCTCGACCGAAATTTATGGTTGGGAGGCATATGGCTATACAATGCCTTTGGGCATAGGCACCATGGCGCACGAGTTCAGTCATGTGTTGGGCTTGCCCGACCTCTATGACACTAATTATGAGCAGCAAGGACAAAGCCATGACCCAGGCGGTTGGGACGTGATGGCTGGCGGAGACTACAATCTGGGACGCACGCCTTGTGCTTACACCGCTTGGGAACGCTATGCCTTGGGATGGAATCAACCAAGAGAAATTAAGGAAACTGGCAACTACTCATTGCATAACGTGGGCACTACTGGCGACGGACTGATTTTGCGCACGCCTGTTGAGGGTGAGTACTTCATGCTTGACAACCGCCAGAACGTCAAGTGGGATGCATACCTGCCTGGCCATGGAATGCTGATCGCTCGCGTAGACTCAACGAATGCTCAGATTTGGTGGAGCAATCAGGTAAATTGTGACCCTAATCACAACTACTACGAATTGTTGCGAGCTGGTAACTCGGCGAGTGGCGCAAGTGATAGCGATCCTTTCCCTGGATCATCTAACGTGACGTTTGTAGATAATTATACTGAGCCAAGTTTGTGCACATGGGAGGGCGACTTTAATCCTCTCGGAATCAGTGGCATCAAAGAAGTCAATGGCATTGTGTCTTTCGAGGTGGTGGAGCAAAAAACAGCCGATTCAAAGATTGAAGATTTTGAGGCTATGGCTGTTTTTGATGAAACATCTGCCGAAAACGTGACGGGGAATTTTGCTAAGTGGCGCTTCTTAAATTCTCATGTGATTGCTTCGGGAGAGCATGGTCATGGCGAGCATGCTGCCGGAATGTTCAATAATTCACTGATTGCAATGCAGTCGCCCGTGAGGGTAGATGCGTTCAGGCTGAAATTCTATGTGAATAATCCAAATTCGACGGCTGCGAAGTTTTCAGTCTACTATTCTACTGACGGAGAACAGTGGAATAAACTTAATTCTGATATGTTTGTTGTGAGCGCAAAGAGTGAGAATACATTCAGCCAGCGACTCAATTTGTCTGGCCCCACTTATTTCCGCATCAATTTAGTATCGGCGGCAAAGACTAATCCTACTTATGTTGACGATATCACATTTGAATATTTAGATACATTCTCAATTCCGGGCGATGTTAATGGTGACGGAGTGGTCGACATCAGCGATGTCAACGCAGTCATCAATATGATGCTCGGAAAGGTTGAAATGGTTGCGGCTGCTGATATTAATGGTGACGGCCAAGTCGATATCAGCGATGTCAACGCGGTCATCAACCTCATGCTGGGCAAGGCATAATCAAAGAACAATTATCACATGGGTGTGTCGTATGATTCTTGGGGCACACCCTATTCGTCAAATAACAAAGCTATGAGAAGAATTACGAGTTTAATGATGTTTTTGTTGTTAGGAGTCGTGTGTTGGGCCATTCCGGCCGACAAGACGCCTATAAAGGTCACTCAAAGCGACGGGTCGGTCCTGACCCTTCGGTTGGTGGGAGATGAATTTTTTCACTACAACACAACTGCCGATGGCTATACCGTGCTGCGTAATGCCAATGGCAGTTATGAGTATGCCGTCAAACAAGGGAATGTACTAGTATCATCAGGTATGCTGGCGCATGATGCCACGCTGCGCACCCAGGCCGAGAAGCAGTTGCTCAGTCAGGTGGGAACCCATCTGCGGGCATCCAGCGATGTGCAGCGCGCCAAGCAATCCCGAGCTAGTGCTCAGCTACCTTCACGAGGTGAGCCAACGGTGGACTATGACAAATTCCGTGGATTGATTATTCTCATCAACTACACCGACCGCCAGTTTAGCATGGAAAAACCGTATGATTTCTACAACAATATGGCCAATGAGGAAAACTACACGGGTTTCACTTTCAACGGTAGTTTCCAATCATGCACCGGCTCGATGCATGACTACTTCACTGACCAGTCGGGAGGCATCTTCAGACCGCAGTTCGACGTCGTTGGGCCTGTCGATGTGAATTTTGCCAGTACCGATCATAATAGTTTTGACAATTCATGGCGCATTTTCAAGGCAGCAGTCGATGCGGCCGACAGTATGGTTGATTTTGCCAAATATGATTGCGATGGCGATGGAATGGTCGACATGGTTTATTTCTTAGTGGCTGGATACTCGGCCAACTATGGCGGCAACAATAGTGGCTATCTGTGGCCCCACAAGTCCGTACTTTATGACCATGATTCTTGGTCTTGGATTGTGCGTGATGGCAAGTATCTCTACACCTATGCCTGCTCGACCGAGATTTATGGATGGGAAGCATATGGCCACACAATGCCTTTGGGCATAGCCACCATGGCACACGAGTTCAGCCATGTGTTGGGCTTGCCCGACCTCTATGACACCGACTATGATGAAAATGGTCAGAGCCATGACCCAGGCGGCTGGGACGTGATGGCTGGTGGAGACTATAACTATGGGCGCACACCAGTTGCCTATAGTGCCTGGGAGCGCTATGCCCTAGGATGGAGCCAGCCACGAGAAATCAAGTCGTCAGGAAGTTATTCGCTACAAAACGTGGGAACGACAGGCGATGGGTTGATTCTGCGCACGCTGGTTGATGGTGAGTTCTTTATGCTCGACAACCGACAGAATGTCAAGTGGGACGCCTACCTGCCGGGACATGGCATGCTCATCGCCCGCGTCGATTCGACTGATGTGAGTGTTTGGGATAGTAATGATGTGAATTGTTACCCCTCGCACAACTACTACGAATTGTTGCGCGCCGGTAACTCGACAAGCGGTACCAGCGCCAGCGACCCATTCCCAGGAACGAGTAATGTCACGAGAGTAGGCAACCAAACACAACCTAACCTTCTCACATGGGCGGGAGTTGAAAGTCTGTTCGAGTTGGAAAACATACGCGAGAACGAAGGTGTTGTGTCGTTTGATGTATATGCTTTAGGGCAACTCGAATCACTTGTTGAGGACTTCGAGCAAATGGCCGCTACTACCGAAATGAACCTCAAGAATGTGCAGGGCAATTTTGCCAAGTGGAATTTTACGACAGCCAATGTGACGGCACCCGGAAGTTCTTTGTGTAATGGTGCACATTCAGTGGCGATGGTCAAACCCTCAATCCTTGCTATGGCCGAGCCTCTGAGGGTTAAGGCGTTACGCATGGAGTTCAAGGCGTTCAACTCCTCATCGACCGAGGCCAAGTTTACAATCTATCAGTCGGCCGACGGCAGCAGTTGGACCAAACTGAATACTGAGTACCTGACGGTCAGCGGCAATGCTACAGCAACCTTGTCATTACAACTTGATATGACGGCTTCAACTTACTACCGCATCACAATGGCTGGCGGTAGCACAAGTCAGCCCTGTTATGTCGATGATGTCACGTTCTATTATACTGATGTCTTCCCTTCACTTGTTGGTGATGTCAATGGTGACGGCACGGTCGATGTGAGCGATGTAAATGCAGTCATCAATATGATTTTAGGAAAAGACACATTAGATTCCATTGCCGACCTCAACAATGACGGCCAGGTTGATGTGACCGATGTCAATATTATCATCAATATCATCCTCGGAAAAGCTTAATTAGCGCATCATGCACAAGACAGAATGGGCTTCGCTTGATGGCGAAGCCCATTCTTAATTGCCAAAGGTCTGCTTGATAGCTTGCCCCGGCTTCGCCGACACGCAAGCGCAGACTTTGGCGAGCTAAAGGTTCTTAATTCTTAATTCTTAACTCTTAATTCTTAATTATCCTCAACGGCTTGGGATAGAGATTGTTGGCGCGATTTCCCAGGTTGTTTACCCAACCGATGGGAGCGTCATGATAGGTGAGGAGCACATAACCGCGTGGGGCGTTGATGGTGATGGCTTCGCCATGCAGGTAGCGCAAGGCGGTGTTGATGTCGACCTCGCAGTGGGGTAGGGCGGCACGATTGAGTGCTGTGCTCAGTGCCAACGAGTGGTGCGGTACGCAGTTCTTGCCTTTAAGGGTGCCTAATGTCACGCCCGAGTAGATGACGTTCAGTGTCGCGCGCAGAGCCGCCAATGCTTCGCTGTGCTGCTTGGGATTGGCGACCACATCATCTCCTTGCACACTCAAGTCAAATTCTTTAGAGTCCAACAGCCATTCCACGATGCCTCGAGGGATAGCATTTGTTTTGGAGGTCGCTCTCTTCTTGTTTTTGGGCGTTTGTCGTTGGCCATCAGGCTTGCGCACAACGGCCATGAACAGGCCTTCACCGCGTGTGCGGTGTGGCATGAAGCGGTAGCATGGCAGGTCGCAACCGATGGCAGGAGCGATACCCCAGCTCTCATTGATAGGAACGGCAACTGGCTCGGCACCATATTCGTTGATGATGTGCTCGACCATCTCCTCATTCTCTTGACGGTTATAGGTGCAGGTGCTGTAGATAAGCAGTCCGCCAGGGCGCAGGGCGGGCCAGATGTCGCGTAAAATCTCTTGCTGACGCTGGGCGCATTGCGTCACCAGTGCGGGCGACCATTGCGCAACCGCCTCGGCATCCTTGCGCATCATCCCCTCGCCGCTGCATGGCACGTCGGTCGCTACTATATCGAATAGGTGTGTCAGCCGCCCGATTTGTGCCGGTGCGTTGCAGGTTACCACGGAATGAGGCGAGCCCCAACGCATCACGTTGTCCATAAGGGCGCGGGCACGGTTCGGCACAATCTCGTTCGCGACTACCAGCGACCCCGCCGGCAATGCCTGCAGCGCAGCGGTCGTCTTGCCCCCCGGCGCTGCACACAAGTCCAAATACTTCACAGGCTGAGCAACAGAATGTTCCCCCTTTAGGGGGCTAGGGGGACACAATTGCTGAATGACATGGTGGATAAACATCGACGAAGCGTCCTGCACATAATACATACCCGCGTGAAGCATCGGATCAAGAGTGAAGTTGGGTCGCTCATCCAGGTAATACCCACAAGGGCACCACGGCACACGCGCAGCCCCCTCGGGTACCTTCCCGCCCTTCGCCTCATTGACGCGAACGCTTACACTAGGTTCCGTCTCAGCGATGCAACGGCACAACGCCTCTTTCTCCTCAGGCATCACAGGCCCAAGCATCTCCACAAATTCTTCCTTCAGTTCCATTTCTTGTCTTTTCTAAGTCACAAAGATAGCACATCCCCACCACTTCACCAACAAAAAGCCCCTTTTTTTGTTGTAGTTATTGTTGTTTTTTGGAAAAACTGTTGTGAGTCCCGCTTTTTTTCAGTAATTTTGCAGATTGATTCTGACGAATAAGAAATAATCAATTAATAACTAAATTCTTACTTATGTGGTTAACTAATTCCTCTGTAGGACGGAAAGTGGTGATGAGCGTCACCGGACTGTTCCTGATCCTATTCCTAACCTTCCACGCGCTGATGAACGCCGTGGCCCTCATCTCGTTTGACGCGTATGAGGCCGTGTGCGAGTTCCTTGGCGCGAACTGGTATGCGCTGGTGGGAACTTTGATTCTCGCTGGTGGGTTTGTGATTCACATCTGCTACGCCTTCTGGCTGACGCTGCAAAACCGCAAGGCTCGCGGCAGCAATGCCTATGAGGTGTCGAAGAAGCCGGCTACCGTTGAGTGGGCATCGCAGAACATGCTGGTGCTTGGCATCATCGTGGCATGCTTTATGTGCGTGCATTTGTACTTCTTCTGGGCCAAGATGCAGTTGCCCGAGGTAATGGGTGATGCTCCATTGGCAGGTAAGGAAGCGCTGGAACTTTCATTCAGCAACCTGTGGATGCTCCCGATCTACTTGATTGGCTTCCTGGCCGTTTGGTTCCACATTACCCACGGCTTCTGGAGTGCGTTCCAGTCGTTGGGTACGACCAATGACAAGTGGATTGAGCGCTTCAAGTGCATTGGCAACTGGTGGGCAACCATCGTGATGCTGCTCTTCGCCATCGAGGCTTGCTACTTTACTTGGTTCTTTGCAATCCCGTAAGCTGAGTATTAACCTTTAAAATCATTCAGAAAATGGAAGAAACAATTAAACAAACTGCTCAGCCCGTGATTGACTCAAAGATTCCTGAGGGACCCGTGGCCGAGAAGTGGACAAACTATAAGGCACATCAGAAGCTGGTGAACCCCGCCAACAAGCGCCGCCTCGACATCATCGTCGTCGGTACGGGTCTGGCTGGTGCCAGTGCCGCTGCCACGCTGGGCGAGATGGGCTTCAATGTGCTGAACTTCTGCATCCAGGACTCACCCCGCCGCGCACACTCGATTGCCGCACAGGGTGGTATCAATGCAGCTAAGAACTACCAGAACGACGGTGACTCGGTTTACCGCCTGTTCTATGACACCGTCAAGGGTGGCGACTACCGTGCTCGTGAGGCCAACGTCTATCGCTTGGCCGAGGTGTCGAACAATATCATTGACCAGTGCGTGGCGCAGGGTGTTCCCTTTGCCCGTGAGTATGGCGGTCTGTTGGCCAACCGTTCGTTCGGTGGTGCTCAGGTGAGCCGTACTTTCTACGCCAAGGGCCAGACCGGCCAGCAGCTGTTGCTGGGTGCTTACTCGAGCCTGAACCGCCAGATCCAGATGGGCAAGGTCAAGAGTTATAACCGCTATGAGATGCACGACGTGGTCATCATCGATGGTCGCGCACGCGGTATCATCGCACGCAACCTGGTCACTGGCCAGCTCGAGCGCTTTGCTGCTCATGCCGTGGTCATCGCCACCGGCGGATATGGCAACACCTACTTCTTGTCGACCAACGCCATGGCCTGCAACTGCTCGGCCGCAATGGCTTGCTACCGCAAGGGCGCGATGTTTGCCAACCCCGCCTATGTGCAGATTCACCCCACCTGTATCCCCGTACACGGCGACAAGCAGTCCAAACTTACTCTGATGAGCGAGTCGCTGCGTAACGATGGCCGCATCTGGGTGCCTAAGGACATCGAGGACGCCAAGAAGTTGCAGGCTGGACAGATCAAGGGTAGTGACATCCCTGAGGAGAATCGCGACTACTATCTGGAGCGCCGCTATCCCGCCTTCGGTAACCTCGTGCCGCGCGACGTGGCTAGCCGCGCAGCCAAGGAGCGCTGCGACAAGGGCTTCGGCGTGAACAACACCGGCAAGGCTGTGTTCCTTGACTTCAGCGAGGCCATCAACCGCCTGGGCATCGACGTGATTCGTCAGCGCTATGGCAACCTCTTCGACATGTACGAGGAGATCACTGATGTCAACCCCGGTGAACTGGCTAACGAGATCAATGGCGAGAAGTACTACAACCCGATGATGATTTACCCCGCCATCCACTACACCATGGGCGGCATCTGGGTAGACTATGAGCTGCAGACCAGCGTCAAGGGTCTGTTTGCCATCGGCGAGTGCAACTTCAGCGACCACGGTGCCAACCGTCTGGGTGCTTCGGCACTGATGCAGGGCTTGGCCGATGGTTACTTCGTGTTGCCTTACACCATCCAGAACTATCTGAGCGACCAGATTACTGTACCGCATTTCTCGACCGATGCTCCCGAGTTTGAGGAAGCAGAGAAGAAGGTGCAGGCCAATCTGGAGCAGATTATGAACATCCAGGGCAAACGCTCGGTCGACAGTATCCACAAGGAACTGGGACACATCATGTGGGAATATGTTGGCATGGGCCGCACCAAGGAAGGCTTGGAGACTGCACTCGAGAAACTCAAAGAGCTGCGTCACGAGTTTGAGACCAACTTGTTTGTCCCCGGCACCATCGAGGGAATGAACAATGAGCTTGACAAGGCGTTCCGCCTGCGCGACTTCATCACCATGGGCGAACTCATCGCCTACGATGCTCTCACTCGCAACGAGAGCTGTGGCGGTCACTTCCGCGAGGAGTACCAGACCGAGGAAGGCGAGGCCAAGCGCGATGACGAGAACTACTTCTATGTCCAGTGCTGGAAGTATGAGGGAGACGACGAGAAGGAGCCCACGCTCATCAAGGAGCCTCTCCACTACGAGGCCATCAAGGTTCAGACACGTAACTATAAAAACTAAGCAAAATGGAAAATAGCATAAGTTTCAAACTGAAAGTATGGCGTCAGGCTGGACCGAAGGAACAAGGACACTTCGAGACCTATGAGATGCAGGACATCCCCACTGACACCTCTTTCCTCGAGATGTTAGACATCCTCAATGAGCAGCTCGTCGAGAAGGGCGAGGAGCCCATCCACTTCGACCACGACTGCCGCGAGGGTATCTGCGGAATGTGTTCGCTCTATATCAATGGCCATCCTCACGGACCCGCTACAGGTGCCACCACCTGCCAGTTGTATATGCGTCGTTTCCACGATGGTGACACCATCACCGTCGAGCCTTGGCGCAGTGCAGCCTTCCCCGTGCTGAAGGACCTCATGGTTAACCGCAACGCCTTTGACCAAATTCAGCAGGCTGGTGGTTATGTGAGCTTCAACACCGGTGGCGCTCAGGATGCCAATGCAATCCCCATCAGCAAGGTGGCTGCCGACGAGGCTATGGACAGCGCTTCGTGCATCGGCTGCGGTGCTTGTGTCGCTGCTTGTAAAAACGGCTCGGCGATGCTCTTTGTCAGCGCCAAGGTCAGCCAGTTCGCATTGCTGCCTCAGGGACGTGCCGAGGCCAAGAAACGCGTTAAGGCGATGCTCGCCAAGATGGATGAGCTGGGATTCGGTAACTGCACCAATACGGGTGCCTGTGCAGCCGAGTGTCCCAAGAACATCAAGCTCAGCAACATCGCACGACTCAACCGCGAGTTTATCGGAGCCAAGTGCAGTGACTAATCACTCACTTTTCAACAAGAAAGCCCAGCTCAAATCGAGCTGGGCTTTCTTGTTGTGAGTACTTTCGACAACTATACTCCTGAGTAACCATTCTCGTAGCCTTCCAAGAATGCTTGCTTCAGATCGGGGTTGGTCATCAACAGAACCGTGCTTAGGATAGCTCCCACGATAAGGAGGCCCAGAGTGATGAGGGCCCACATCTTGGCCGTCTTGGCGCTCTCGCTGGCTCCCAGTGAGTCACCCCGCTGGAACAGTCCGTTGACCTTGCCTGCATTGACAATGGCGATGATGCCAGTGATGAGTGCGAAGGGATTGCAGCAGCAAATCACACTCAACACCGTGAAGATGACCGACTCAGTCATCCAGTTCTTGGGCGGGAATCCGTTCGGGGCATACTGCTGTGCACCGTATGGCATCTGCTGTTGAGGGTATTGCTGCCCATAGGGTTGTTGCTGTGGTTGCTGGTACTGTTGCGGACCATTGTAGGGCTGTTGCGGCTGCTCGTACTGCGGTTGGGCATAGGGTGAGGGTTGTTGGCCGTAGCCCTGTTGCGGTTGCTCGTTGGACTGAGTCGGCTGCTCGTAATTTTGCTGGGGAGCATAGGGCGACTGTGGCTCGGTCTGCTGAGGAGCGTTGGTCGTGGCTGCCTCAGGCTGTTGTGGAGCGTAAGGCGATTGCTCAGTCTGCTCGGGCTGCTGCGGAGCATAAGGAGATGGTTGTGGCTGCACAGGTTGCACGGGCTGTACTGGCTGCACAGGTTGTGCGGCGATGGGCAGGCCCAGCAAATTCATCAACTCAGGCACCTCGCTGGCGCGTGTCCAACCAGACATCTTCTCGTTCCATACCTGAGAGTTGGGCGTCAACCCATGTTGCATCAGGTCTTTCAACTCAAACGGTCCAGCGGGCTGTCCGTTTTCTGCGATATAATACTTCATAATTTTGTTGGTTTATAGTTAATATTTGGTGCAAAGTTACACATTATTCTTGTGAAATCAAAATACAAAGCCTTTTTTCTTGATGAAGGCACTAAAAATTCCTTAAAATTTGCGCTTAATTCGAAAATTTTGTGAATTTTATGATTATTCTATATTTAATTGTGTTTTATTTCACAATAAATTTGTATTTTTGTAGGGAAATACTGAAATCGCTATTATTTTGTTTTCAAGTATATAATACACCTAATTTTAATAACAAATTTATTTTTTGTATTGTGAAGAATAAGAGAAATCGCATGCAGATCATCGTTGAGTTGATCCAAAACGAATGCATCGGCAGCCAGAGCGAACTGGCAATGAAGTTGGCCGAGCGTAATGTAAATGTTACTCAAGCCACTCTTTCAAGAGATCTTAAGGCTCTGAAAATCTCAAAGGTCGCTACCGATCGTGGTGGCTACATGTACATCATTCCCGATGGACGTGAGGTGCAGAACAAGCTCCGTCAGCATGGCATGGACATGCCGCTGCATGGTAATGTAGGATTCCAGTCTGTAGAGTTCTCTGGTAACTTTGCCGTCATCAAGACGCGTAATGGATATGCTACCGGACTGGCTTATGATATCGACATGGCTCGCTTGCCCGAAATTCTGGGAACTATCGCCGGCGCCGACACCGTATTTGCCATTTTGCGCGAAGGCGCGTCGCATGAGCAAGTGCGCGAGTTCCTGGCTCGATTCGCTCAGCCTTGATCAACGCAGATGATTGATGTATGATTAAAACAGGTATACTGGGTGGAGCAACTGACACAACAGCCGAACTGTTGCGGCTTTTGCTCCACCATCCTGATGTCGACCTGCGATGGGTGTGTGACAACAAGCTTGCCACCCAACGCGTGGCCGACATTTTGCCTATGCTCGCGGGCGACACCACGATGGAGTTTGTCGAGCAGCCCGATTGGCAAGACTTGGATCTCGTCTTTTTGTGCGATGAAGAGGCATCAGCCCCCGACAACCTTGCACTGATTCCACAAAGCGTCAAGGTCATTGACCTGTCCACCCGCTACCGGCTTACCGACGAACAGGACTCGGGATTTACCTATGGACTGTCGGAAGTAAACCGGCGACGTATGGTGCACGACTGCATGCGCATCTCGTGTCCAGGCGATGTGGCGATGGCATTGTTGCTCGCTCTCGTGCCGCTGGCCAAGAATCTGATGCTCAATAGTGAACTTCATGCTACTGTAGTCGTGGGCAACGCCCAGGCAACAACTGGCAGTCGTGTCTCTATGGTTCCGACTGAGCAATATGCCGATCAGGTCGAGGAACTCAAACGCGTCCTGTCGGCTATGCAGAGCAGTTTCCATAGTGCAATTCACTTGACCGCCATGCATGCATGCTTTGCCCGAGGACTGCTCTCAACAGTTTATTTCAAGAGCGGTGTAGAGGTTGAGATGGTTCGAGAACTGTTTGAACAGTACTACGACGACCATAACTTCACTTTCGTTATCGACCATGAACCGATGCTGTGCGATGTGGCAGGAACCAACAAGTGCCTGATTCACATCAGTCGCGAGGGCGAATACCTGCGTGTGACATCGGCTATCGACAACCGAGTCAAGGGTGGCGTAGGCTCTGCCGTTCACGCTATGAACCTCCTCTTCGGCCTCCACGAGCGTACCGGGTTGATGTTGTAATAAACTCATTGCCTCATCCTGTCCCCCTAAATCCCCCTAGAGGGGGACTTGTGGTATAGGCAACATTTGACACCCCCTTTAGGGGGCTTGGGGGACTCTCTTTTAACTACTAAACTCCAAAAAAATGTCAGTCAATAAAGTCATTCTTCTAGGCAATGTGGGTCGTGACCCGGATATTCGCTATGTGGCGCAGGGACGCCCCGTGGCCACATTCTCACTGGCAACCACCGAACGAGGGTTCACCAACTCCAATGGTGTGCAGGTGCCCGAACGCACCGAGTGGCACAACATCGTCATGTGGGGTCGCAATGCCGAGGTTGCAGAGAAATACATCCGCAAGGGTACCCAATTATTTATCGAGGGACAACTGCGCACACGCATGTGGGAGGACCGTAATGCCATCAAGCACTACGTCACCGAGATTCACGTCGACAACTTTGAATTGCTGGGCCGTCCCAAGACCGAGGCTGGACCGCAACAACCCGTCGCACAGCCCCAGCAGCCAGTACAGCAACCTGTACAACCGCAGCAGCCCGTGCAGCAGCAACTGCCCACCGAGCCGCCTTTCTGATTAAACCGTAATTAAATGTTTTAAACCGCGAATCACGCGAAGGGATATTGATCTGCTTCGCGCGGTTCGCGGTTTAAATTTCGTGGGAAAACTGGATTATTGCTTTCTCAGGATGATGGCAGTGCGGGCAGGGATGTAGAGTTTGAGCCAGCCTTTATGCTTGTCGGCATACAGCGGGTCGGCCTGCGTCAAGTGCTGCGTCCCCTCGGCAATGTTGCCATAGCCGCCGTAACGCGGGTTGTCGGTGTCGAACAGGGCACGATACTCGCCCTCGGGAGCGAGGAAGCCGTAGTCGCTGAACGACTGCGTGGGGTTGAAATTGAATACGAACACCAGGTCGCCGCGCATATATGCCAACACTTGGTCATCGTCCTTGTCCCACAATTTGATGATGGGCAGTGATTCAAAGCCCGGCGTGTCGCCCAGCAGGTGAATCACATCGTGGTCCCAGTTGTTCAGGAATTGGTATTTCAAATCCTTACGGTCGACCAGGCTCCACTGGCGGCGGGCATACTTGTAACTCCACTCGTTGCCCTCGCGCGGGAAGTCAATCCACTCGGGATGCCCCCACTCGTTGCCCATGAAGTTAAGGTAGCCACCATTGATGGTCGAGGCGGTCACTAGACGGACCATCTTGTGCAGCGCGATGCCACGTTCAACCGTGCCATCATGGTCATCGACCATCATGTGCCAGTACATCTCTTTGTCAATCAGACGGAAGATGATGGTCTTGTCGCCCACCAATGCCTGGTCGTGGCTCTCGGCGTAGCTGATGGTGCGCTCGTCAGCACGGCGGTTGGTCAACTCCCAGAAGATGCTCGTGGGGCGCCAGTCTTCATCCTTACGCTCCTTAATCATCTTAATCCAGTAGTCGGGGATGCCCATCGCCATGCGGTAGTCAAACCCGATGCCGCCATCTTTGAACGGGCATGCCAGGCCAGGCATGCCACTCATTTCCTCGGCAATAGTAATAGCATTGCGGTTC
>JAFZAK010000081.1 GCA_017557285.1 Muribaculaceae bacterium | reverse complement strand
GGCAACGCTGGCTTGCCTGGTGACTTGAATGGCGATGGAAGTGTCGACATCAGTGATGTGAATGCAGTCATCAACATGATGCTGGGCAAGACTCCACAGACCCCGGCTGGCGATGTAACTGGTGATGGCAATGTTGACATCAGCGACGTCAACGCAGTTATCAACATCATGCTCGGTAAAGGTTGATAGCAACTTAATTGTTGCGTAGATTATATCCTCTTCCCAAACGGGAGGAGGATTTTTTACTTTTTTAGAAATGGGGATTGCTACAGTATGAGCTTTTTGTTGTAACTTTGCAATTCGAACAATAAACAGAGCGGAAGAGATGAAAAGCAGAATAACCGAACTATTTGGAATTGAGTTCCCTATCATTGCCGGCGGCATGGTGTGGTGCAGCGGATGGCGACTCGCCGCGGCTGTTAGTGAGGCGGGTGGATTAGGACTAATTGGTGCCGGATCAATGACGCCCGAAGTCCTGCGTGAACACATCGTCAAGTGCAAGGCTGCTACTCAGAAGCCGTTCGGTGTGAATGTGCCGCTCATGAAACCCGATGTGCTCGAGATCATGAATGTCATTGCCGAGGAACATGTACCGGTAGTATTCACCAGTGCAGGAAGTCCCAAGAAATGGACAAAATGGTTGCATGATCGTGCAATCAAAGTGGCCCATGTCGTGGCTTCGAGCACGTTTGCACGCAAGTGCGAGGAGGCAGGTGTTGATGCTGTCGTGGCCGAGGGATTCGAGGCAGGGGGGCACAACGGACGCGAGGAGACGACCACGCTATGCCTGATTCCTGCGGTGCGCAAGGCGACAACGCTGCCGCTCATCGCGGCAGGAGGTATTGCCACTGGTGACGCCATCTTGGCAATGAAGGTGCTGGGGGCTGAGGGTGTGCAGATGGGCACACGCTTTGCGCTCACTGTCGAGAGCAGTGCAAGCGATGCCTTCAAACAGCGTTGTCTGAACCTGGCTGAGGGTGACACCAAACTCTTGCTGCGCAAACTCTCACCAACACGATTGGTAAAAGGTGGTTTCTTCGACGCCATCGAACAGGCCGAGAACAATGGTGCAACAGAGCAACAACTGCTCGATATCATAGGCACAGGAGCATCGCGGAGAGGTATCTTCGAAGGAGACCTCGAAACAGGCGAACTCGAAATAGGGCAGGTGGCGTCGCTTCTGCAAGGCCGTCCACAACAAACAGTCTCAGAAGTCTTTATGGAACTTCTGGAAGAATACGCCGCAGCCAAGCAATCACTCAATTAATTCTTAATTCTTAACTCTTAATTCTTAATTACCAATGCAGTGGTTTGAATGTAAAGTAAAATACGACAAAACACTCGAAACGGGTGTTGTTAGAACTGTGACCGAACCTTATCTCGTTGACGCACTCTCGTTTACCGAGGCTGAGGCACGCATCACCAAGGAAATGCAGCCCTATATCAGTGGCGAGTTCACCGTGAGTGCTGTGCGCCGTGTCAACCTGAGCGACGTTTTCCGCAACGACAAGGGTGACCGATGGTATAAGGTGAAGACTAATTTTATCACTATCGATGAGAAGACTGCCGTCGAGAAGAAGACCGCTTCGTTCCAACTGGTTCAGGCAAGTGAGTTCAAAGAGGCGCTGGAGGTCTTTATGGAAGGCATGAAGGACACCATGGCCGACTTTGAGATTGCTTCCATCACCGAGACGCCGCTCATGGATGTGTACGACGCCAATCTCACCGAAACCCTTGCCGACAAGGCAGCGAAGAAATAATCAGTTGTCATTTATGAGCAATATAGCCGATAATATAGAGCATCTCGAACGACAACTCCCCGAAGGGGTGAAACTGGTGGCGGTGTCTAAGTACCACCCCGTTGAGGTGGTGCAAGAGGCATACGATGCAGGACAACGCATCTTCGGCGAGAACAAAGTGCAAGAGTTGGTAGCCAAGGCGCCCCAACTGCCCAACGACATCCAGTGGCACATGATAGGGCACTTGCAGACCAACAAGGTGCGTATGCTTATGCCCCATGTGGCGATGATTCAGAGCATTGACTCGATTAAACTCCTGCGCACTGTCGAGAAAGAGGCGGCACGCATCGATCGTACAGTTGACGTGCTGTTGCAGCTGCACGTGGCTCGTGAGGAGACGAAGAGCGGTTTCGCGGTCGGCGAATTGCTTGCCGCCCTAGCTGTGAATGAACTAGATAATTGTCCGCATGTGCGCGTGCGCGGGCTCATGGCTATGGCGACCAATACTGACGACCAGCAACAGATTGAGAAGGAGTTCCAACTCGTTGCCGACACGTTCCGGCTTATCAAGGAAGAATTCTACCCAGATGATGCTGCCTTTGACCAAATCAGCATGGGCATGAGCGATGACTGGCAGTTGGCAGTCAAGCACGGAGCGACTCTCGTTCGCGTTGGTTCAGCCATTTTTGGACCACGTCAGTACTGAAAATATTTTATTATGACATAAATTCATGAAGAGAGCAAGTTTTTTGCTCTCTTTTTGTCGTTATGTCAATAATTTGTTGTACTTTTGAAAAATTTTTGGCAGAATTCAAGAATAATCACGATAAACTAAATTCATTATTATGACTAAAGAAAACAAAAAAGGAGCATTAGTCTCGATTATCGCGATGATGTTCCTGTTCGCTATGATTTCGTTTGTGACGAACATGGCCGCACCGTTTGGAACCATCTGGAAAGAGCACTACAGCTGGGCAGGTATGATGGGAAACATGATGAACTTCGCTGCCTACTTGTTCATGGGTATACCGGCCGGTATTATGATTACCAAGATTGGTTATAAGAAAACGGCTTTGGTAGCTCTCGCACTAGGTTTTGTTGGTATTGCTGTGCAATATGTATCCAGCTTGCTGAGTGTTGAAGCCATCAGTACTTACATCGTTTATCTCTTGGGTGCTTTCATCTGTGGATTCTGTGTTTGTATCCTCAACACGGTGGTCAACCCCATGTTGAATCTGCTAGGCGGAGGCGGTAACCGTGGAAATCAGTTAATCCAAACTGGTGGATCGCTCAACTCGCTTGCAGCAACATTAACTCCTATGCTAGCAGGTATGATGATTGGCGTGATTACCAAGGACACCTCGCTGGTAAAGGTGCAACCCCTGTTGCTCATCGCACTGGCAATCTTTGCCCTCTCGTTTGTGGTGATTTTCTTCACCAAGTTGCAAGAGCCTGAAGTGGAGGCTCAGAATGTGATGAGCGGTGTCAAGGGCGCTCTGGGATTCAAGCATCTGGTGCTGGGTATTATCGCTATCTTCTTCTATGTCGGCATCGAGATTGGCATTCCGGGCCAGTTGCTCTTCTATCTGAGTGAGCCGCTCGAAAAAGGTGGCGTGCTGGGAAGCGCTGCCGTTGCAGGTACCATCGCTGCTATTTATTGGTTGCTCATGTTGGTGGGACGTTTCAGCAGCTCACTGATTTCGGGTAAGGTATCGCCACGTGCTCAGCTAACCTCCACCACAGCGATTGCTATCCTCTTCCTGTTGATTGCCATCTTCATGCCCGAAGACATCAAGATGACACTGAAGGGAGCAAATGTTCCTGTGAAGGTTTTGTTCATTATCATGTGCGGTATATGCACATCTGTGATGTGGGGCGTGATTTTCAATCTTGCAACCGAAGGTCTGGGCAAGTATACGGCTGCCGCTTCTGGACTGTTCATGACGATGGTCGTCGGTGGTGGTGTGATGCCGTTGATTCAGAACTTAGTGGCAGAAAAGGTTGGAGATATTCAGAGCTATTGGATTATTGTGGCAATGCTCGCCTATATCCTCTTCTATGCACTGGTCGGTAGTAAACCATCCAAAACGGTAGAAGACGTTGTAGAGGAATAACAAAACGATTAATTGACCTCAAAACCGCCCGTTTCTGCCGTTGAAATGGGCGGTTTCTACGTTTTTTTGCACTTTTCTTGTTTTTTCTGCCTATGGATTTGTGCAGTAACATTTTTTTTAGTAATTTCGTGGCTTGAAAAGTAGAACACATTTGCTATGGAGATTAATCAGATATTGATGAACCGTGCGGCTAACAACATTCGCATCTTGGCCGCCACAATGGTTGAAAACGCCAAGTCGGGACATCCCGGCGGAGCAATGGGCGGAGCCGACTTCGCCAATGTGTTATTTTCCAAGTTCTTGGTCACCGACCCCGACGATCCCAAGTGGTTCGCGCGCGACCGGTTCTTCCTTGATCCAGGACACATGTCACCATTGCTCTATAGCGTGTTGCACCTTACCGGAAAATACACCACCGATGACCTGAAAGCCTTCAGACAGTGGGGGAGTATCACACCCGGACATCCTGAAGTAGATGTCATGCATGGTGTCGAAAACACTAGCGGACCCCTAGGACAAGGGCATGTCATGGCGGTTGGAGCAGCCATCGCCGAACGCTTCATTGCCACACGTTTCAGCGAGGTATGGGGGCACAAGACCTACGCTTTCATCAGTGACGGAGGCATCCAGGAAGGTATCTCACAGGAGGCAGCACGCATCGCTGGTTACCTGGGACTGAGCAACCTTATCATGTTCTACGACAGCAATACGGTGCAGCTTTCGACCGGTTGTGATGCTGTGAGCAACGAGGATACGGCGATGAAATACCGCGCATGGAACTGGAACGTGCTGGAAGTCAACGGCTCAGATCCCATTGCCATCGCACGCGCATTAGAAAAAGCTCAGGCCGAGAAAGAAAAGCCCACCATCATCATCGGACGCACCATTATGGGCCGAGGCTGTGTCACCACCGATGGCAAGCCCTTCGAGGGTCAGTGCAGCACACATGGTCAGCCCATCAGCAAGAGTGGGGCGGACTATGGTAAGACGGTTACCAAATTGGGCGGCAATGTCAAGGATCCATGGGCCATTTTCCCGGCTGTCGAACAACTCTATGCTGACCGCAACCGCCAACTGCGCGTAATCGTAGCAGAACGAAAGGAGGAGCAAAGAGCGTGGGCCGAGGCCAATCCGGGACAGGCAAGTTTGCTCAAGGACTATATTGACGGTGTTGTCCCACAAGTCGACTATGCTGCCATCGAGCACAAGCCCGGCATCGCAACACGTGCCGCCAGCGCCAATGTACTCAAGGCACTCGGTCAACAAGTGGGCAACATGATTGTGTCTAGTGCCGACTTGGCAAATAGTGACAAGACCGACGCATTCCTCAAGGTTGTCGGGGCTTTCGCACGCCATGACTTCTCGGGAGCTTTCCTGCATGCAGGCGTCTCTGAGTTGGCAATGACCGCTATCATCAACGGCATGGCGCTGCATGGAGGAGTTATCGCTGCATGCGGAACATTCTTCGTTTTCAGCGATTACATGAAACCGGCCGTGCGACTCTCTGCACTCATGCAGCTGCCTGTCAAGTTCATTTGGACGCATGACGCTTTCCGTGTTGGCGAGGACGGACCCACGCATGAACCTGTCGAACAGGAGGCTCAAATCCGACTCATGGAGGAACTCAAAAA
The DNA here is from genome assembly GCA_017557285.1 of Muribaculaceae bacterium. Lineage (GTDB taxonomy): Bacteria > Bacteroidota > Bacteroidia > Bacteroidales > Muribaculaceae > Sodaliphilus. The sequence goes on along the minus strand of JAFZAK010000081.1, from coordinate 6,327 downwards.
CCATTCCGGACAGAACAGTATGCTCGTCTTGCGTCCTGCCGATGCAGCTGAAACGACCGTCGCATGGCGCATGGCGATGGAGAACACCCAGACGCCTACTGCGCTCATCCTTTCACGACAGAATATCGACGACCTGCCCAGTGCATCCGGAAACCGATATCAAGATGCGCTGCAAGCCATGCGAGGGGGATATATTATAAATAAGGTGGAGAATCCAGATGTCATCCTTGTTGGAAATGGTTCGGAGGTGGCAACGCTTGTTGCAACTGCCAACATTATCGCTGAAGAAGGAATAAAAGCCCAGGTGGTTTCGGTTCCGTCCATTGGACTCTTCCTGAATCAGGATATGGGATACCGAAAAATGGTGCTTCCCGATGACGTTCCGACTTTCGGACTCACGGCTGGATTACCCTCAACCCTGCGTCGAGTGGTGCCCACGGGTGAGATTTTCGGACTGGATCATTTTGGCGCTTCGGCACCCTACAAGATTTTGGACGAAAAATTTGGCTTCACACCCCAAAAAGTGGCCGAAAAAGTCCGAAAAATGCTCGAAAAATAAAATTTTTCAACAAAAAAGTCATTTTTTTCTTGAAATATAGTGCGTGTTTCAAAAAATTGACCTATATTTGCACAATAATTTGCAGACGAATATAATTTTTTTAATGTTTAACAGATAATCTATTTTTAACGTAAGTCTATGAAAAAGATTACTTTGATGGCACTTGCATGTGCTATGTTCATGGTTCCCTCGCTGGCTAGCGCTCAGGAGGTGACCTACGTTGAGGATCCTGCTCAAGGCTACACCTTCAACCGTTTCCAGGACAACTGGTTCATTGAGGCTCTTGGCGGTGCAGGCGTGATGATGTCCAAGTGGGACAAGAACCTTGATTTCAAGGATCGTATCGGATGGAAGGGCAACCTCTTCCTCGGCAAGTGGTTCTCGCCTGTCATGGGTGTCCGTTTCGGTGGTGAGTTCAACCAGATGAAGGGCGCTACCATGCAAGATGTATGGGCTGGTATGGGTCTCCGTCGTGATCAGGCTGGCAAAAATGGCACGATCAAGCAACAGTTCAACAACATCGGTGTTGCACTTGATGTCATGCTGAACATCACAAACTGGTGGTGTGGCTATCATCCCGGACGCGTTTACAACGCTATCCCCTATGTTGGTTTTGGACACCACTGGGCTGTTTATCGTGAGAACGAGAATAGCAAAGGTGACTGGTCTTATGCAGGTGAGAAGAAGCAGGACGGTGTGAAGCGTTATGCTCGTAACTACACTGGCCGCGCTGGTTTGCTCAACACCTTCCGCCTGGGTGAGCACGTCAACCTGTTGCTCGACCTCCGCTTCGAACTCATGCAGGAGCATGTTGATGGCGCAGGACAGCGTACTTGGATTGAGTATCCTTCGGCACTCCTTGGTTTGAGCTACAAGTTCAACAAGACCGAGTGGACTGCTCCTATCGTTCCCGTATGCCCCACCTACAAGTGCACCGATGCTGAGTGTGACGCTCTCGTTGCTCGTCTGGCTGCTGCCGACCGCAAGATTGCTGACCTCGAGAAGCAACTCCGTGACTGCCTGAACAAGGAGAATCCTCCCGCACCTGTCGTTGACACTGAGGCTCCTCTGGCTATCGTTTACTTCCCCATCAACGTCTCGAAGATCGTTGGTGTCCAGAACGACGTGGTCAACGCTGTTGGTGATGTCATGCTCGATGAGAACAAGACTTACACCCTCACCGGTTGGGCAGACAACTACACTGGTAACGACAAGATCAACACTCGTCTCCGCAAGGACCGTGTTGCTACCGTCAAGAACGCCCTCGTCAAGAAGGGTGTGGCTGACAGCCGTCTGAACACTCAGATCGACGATCGCAACCGTCCCGATGCAGACTTTGGTCCGAAGAGCGCTCCTCTGAGCCGCGCCGTCACCATCGTCCGCAACAAGTAAGAAGACGTTGGTCTAGCTACCAAACGAAAAGGTGTCCTCCTATGGGGGACACTTTTTTTGTGCCTTGAAGCCAAATAACTGTAAATCATGCTTGCACAAAAGACCATAACGCACTAATTTTGCATCGTGAATATAGCGCACCAGAGCAATAGCGACCGACTGCTCGAGATGATTCGTCTCAAGCAGGACATGACGACCCGGCAGCAACTCAGTTTGACGGCACAGTTGAGTGTGCCCGCCATTCTTGCACAGTTGTCCATGATTGTCATGTTCTTTATTGATGCCGCCATGGTGGGACATTTGGGCGCAAGACAGTCAGCATCCATTGGATTGGTCGAGACAACGACATGGCTACTGGGCGGACTTGGCTCGGCGGTGTCAATGGGCTTCTCGGTTCAAGTGGCACATGCCATAGGAGCGAATGACTTTAATGCGGCACGACGCATCCTCCGGCAGTCAATCGTCTGCGCCTTGTTGTGGAGCATCATGCTAACATTGCTCTGTGTAGCGGTACATCGCCAGTTGCCGATATGGTTGGGCGGCAGTTCGGACATAGTCCATGACGCGTCAATCTATTTCCTTATCGTCAGCTGCTGTGGCTTTTTTTTCCAAATGGAGGGACTGGCGGGGTCGATGCTCAAGTGTGCGGGAAACATGAAAATCCCCAGTGCGCTTAATATCACCATGTGTGTCATGGATGTAGCCTTCAACTATCTGTTCATTTACGTGCTGGATTTGGGTGTGAAGGGGGCTGCCATTGGCACGGGTGTGGCCGTTTTCATCACGGCTGGGTTGATGCTCTATTTTCTCCTATGCCGCTCTAAAATTCTGGGACTGAAGGGATATCGAGGCTCGTTCACACCTCAGGCACAGGTGGTGCGAAAAGCGTTCAAGATTGGCGCGCCCATGGGACTGCAGCATTTGCTTACTGGCTCGGCATATATTGTCATTACCATCATTGTCGCACCGCTAGGAGTCATCGCTATTGCGGCAAACTCATTCGCCATAACGGTCGAGAGCCTATGCTATATGCCGGGTTTCGGCATTGCTGAGGCGGCAACCACCTTGGTGGGACAGTGCCTGGGAGCTAAGCAGCAACAGCTAGCCAGGTCGTTTGCACATTTGTCCGTAAAAATGGGCATGCTCACCATGACGGTGATGGGGGCACTGATGTGGGTCTTTGCCACCGAACTGATGCAGGTCATGTCACCCGTCCAGGACATTATCACACTGGGAGTGCAGGTGTTGCGAATTGAGGCGTGGGCCGAGCCAATGTTTGCCGCATCCATCGTCTGCAACGGCATCTTTGTCGGAGCGGGCGACACATTAAGGCCAGCAGCGATGAGTCTAGGCTCGATGTGGGGAATACGACTCACGCTATCGGCATTGCTTGCACCTATCTATGGCTTGCAAGGTGTTTGGATGGCAATGTGCATTGAACTCTGTTTCCGTGGACTCATCTTCCTCTGGCGCCTCGCATCCGGAAAATGGATGAACAAGTATTAAGTAAAACATGTCTATTTACTCCGAGACGGTCTCGGAAAATTAATAGTAGAGCTATGCAATTTGATTTCGACAAACTGATTGAGCGGCGGGGCACGCATTGTGTCAAGTGGGACAAGCCCATGGCCGACGATGTGATTCCGATGTGGGTCGCCGATATGGACTTCGAGGTAGCGCCAGCCATCACCGAGGCATTGCGCCGCCGTGTGGAGCATGGCGTGTTTGGCTATGTTGCAGTGCCTGACGATTTTTATCAAGCCACCATCGACTGGTTTGCCCGTCGCCACCAGTGGACCATCGAGCGCGATTGGATACAATACACCATCGGGGTGGTGCCGGCATTGTCGGTCATCGTCAGGGCGTTTACCCGTCCAGGCGACAAGGTGATGATCATGACGCCGGTTTACAACTGCTTTTTCTCAGCAGTTCAGAACAATGAATGCCAACTGGTCGAGAGTCCTCTCATCTACGATGACGCGACCTATCGCATCGACTTTGATGACTTGGAACGCAAGACACGAGACGGCGACGTCAAGATGCTCATTCTGTGCAACCCCCACAACCCGGCTTGCCGCGTGTGGACGGTCGACGAACTCAAGCGAGTAGGGGATATATGCCGGCGAAATGGGGTAGTGGTGCTTAGTGACGAGATTCATTGCGAGTTTGTCAACAAGGGCCATCATTACACACCCTTTGCCAGCATCGAGGGACATCAAGATATCACCATCAGCTGCGTCTCGCCCAGCAAGGCATTCAACATCGCAGGACTTCAAACAGCTCTCATTGTCTGCGCCAATCCCGAATGGCGGCAGCGCATCGAGCGTGTTCTTTGTGCCAACGAGGTGAATATGCTTAATCCATTTGGCGTTGAGGCGCTTATTGCCGCTTACAACCATGGCGCTCAATGGATGGACGCACTGAACGAATACATTTATGGCAACTATCAGTTACTTCGCGACACCTTCGCTAGCAAACTGCCGCACCTTACTGTGACGCGCCTCGAGGGAACTTATCTCGCCTGGATTGACTGCCGTGCGCTGGGTATGACAAGCGACCAACTTACCCAACTTCTGCTTGACAAGGCCCGCGTGATGGTCAATTCAGGCTCCATGTACGGCTCAGCCGGCGAAGGCTTCATCCGCATCAACCTCGCCACTCCTCGTTCCCGAGTCATCGAGGCCCTTAATCGCATGACCCCATTTCTGAGTGACTGAGCATAGCAATAAAACAATGTCGGCTGGATTCTAAGATCTAGCCGACTTGTTTTTGTTTACTTTTTAGCAGGTGCTTTCTTGGTTGCACGTTTGCGCTTGGGCTTCTCAGGGGCTTTTTCCTCGGGAGACTTCTCCTCTTGAACCTTCTCTTCAGGAACAGGCTCGGCGGCTGGCTCTTCGACCAAGTCACCAGTCAAGTCCTTCTCTAGGTTGTTGCGCATCATCTCCACCTCGCGCTTGAGCTCCTCAATCTCGTGCTCTTGGTTGCGGATGGTTAGTAGCAGTGAGTTCAGCTCCTCGTTATCGATGTCGCTTGGGTACTGCTGCTCAACACGGATCATGAAGTCGCTCAGCACGTTCATGTAATTAGTAAACGCGGTGTAGGGCGAGTCATAGGGGCTGTACAGCGAGTGGATAGTGCCGTCGCTGTTGTGCTTGGTGCTCATGTAGAAGAAGTGGTCGCTCGCCTGCAGGTAGTTCCAGTCCTGCTTGATGCGGCGGTCTTGGCACAAACGCACGCGCTCACCAATCGAGTATAGTTTCTCCACAGCTTCTTGCTGCAGTGTGTTTCCTAACCATGCGCTGGCGTCACGTTCTTCGTCGGCCCACGAGATGGGGTGCATCACCGTCATCTCGCTCACCGGTTTGAGCTTGGCAATCACTTCGCTCGGTGTCCAGAACTGGATGTCATGGTCACCGGCAAAGCGGGGTAGGGCGCGCATGAAGTCAAAGATGCCGCTCTCGCGTGCTTGCAGCTCGCCGAAGGTCTCATAGTTCATGAACAGGTTGACCAACTGCTCCTCTTGTGGCAGACTAGCAATCCAGCCGAGGTACTTCTCAGCTGTCAGCGGATAGGCGGCCCAGCTGCTGTTGCTGAAACGGAAACTGATGTCATCGCTCAACTTGCTGTTCTTCAACAATAACTTCAGTTTCGGGGCTGTCGCAGCCTTGTAGACGTAATTGGGCGATTTCCAACCCAAGATGTGCTTAGCGCCCTCGGTGATGGCACCTTTGAAGCCCATTGCTTGCACCATCGACGCGATGTCGTCGTCATAAATCAACTCGGTGTTGCGGAATACCTTGGGGTGTTGGCCGAACATTTGGAAAATCTTCTCGTCGTGAGCCTTGACTTGAGCGACGAACTCCTCGGGATCTTGCAGTGAAGCAAGCGAGTGGGCATAGGTCTCGCTCAAGAACTCAACGCAGCCCGTGGCAGCCAGTTCTTTCATCGAGTCGATGAACTCAGGCACATATTGCTCAAGCTGCTCCAGCGCTGTGCCGCTAATCGAGAACGCCACCTTGAATTTCTTCTTGTTCTCCTTGATCATGTCCAGCAACATCTCGTTGGCGGGCAGATAAGAACGATGTGCGATGCGAGTGATGATGTCATCGTTGGCAAAGTCATCATAGTAGTAGTGGTCGTTACCGATGTCAAAGAACCGGTAGTTTTTCAGCCGGAACGGCTGATGTATCTGGAAGTAAAAACAAATCGCTTTCATCATGTATTGATTGAATTATGGATTATGAATTATGAATTAACGAACGATAAATATTGATCACCTTCGCTCCAGCCTTGTCCCAGGTAATCTGGTTCACCTCGGCCAAGCCGTTCTCACGCAGTTGCCGATACATGCCAGGATACTCAAGAATGGAGTAGAT
>JAFZAK010000080.1 GCA_017557285.1 Muribaculaceae bacterium | reverse complement strand
TAGGAATCTTCAAATTTGGCAAAAAGCCCACGAACTGACTTTGCTGATTTATCAGGTTACGGCGCTTTACCCTGAGCATGAAAAATATGGCTTGATCTCTCAGATGAGAAGGGCGTCTGCTTCTATTGCAATAAATCTAGCAGAGGGTTGTGGGCGAGAGACACCTAAAGATTTTGCTCATTTTATCCAAATTGCTATTGGGTCTTGTTCTGAACTCGAGTATGAATTGCTTTTGTCAAAAGACCTTGGTTATATGTCGCAAGAAAGCTATTATGATTTATCATCGCGCACAGCAGAATTGTTGCGAATGATGGTGTCTTATAATGAAAGAATACGTGAGAATAATTAATGAAATACTTATGGCCAAAGAGGCGTTTTATATTTGCGTCTTGCATCTTGCATCTCGCATCTAGTTTCTTGCCTCTTGCTTCTTGTGTCTTGTTTCTTTATTGAAATGCACTACGCAATAATAGCAGCCGGCGAGGGGTCGCGGCTGGCACAAGAGGGCATCGCATTGCCCAAACCCCTGGTGAGATTGTGCGGTGAGCCGATGATTGAGCGGCTTGTCAACATCTTTGTGCGCTGCAATGCCCAGAGCATCAGCATTATCGTAAACGAGCACATGACCGAGGTGCGCGAGTTTCTTGAGGCTCTTGAGTTGCCTGTGCCGCTCAACCTCGTGGTGCAGACGACGCCCAGCTCGATGCATAGTTTCTGGCACCTGAGCCGCGTCTTGCCACAAGGCAAGTTCTGCCTCACCACAGTCGATACTATTTTCCGCGAGCCTGATTTCGCGCGTTACATCGAGGCCTTTGAGCAGGATGACGAGTGTGACGGGCTGTGGGCGGTGACACCGTTCATCGATGACGAGAAACCCCTCTATGTCGATGTTGATGAACAGATGAACATTACGGCTTTCCGCGACAGACCCTGGAAGGGCGCCCGCTATGTCTCGGGTGGTGTCTACGCCATGACCGACAAGGCATTTCCTGTGCTCGACGACTGCATCGACCGCGGCATCAGCCGCATGCGCAACTTCCAGCGCGCACTCGTCGACGCTGGTCTGCATCTGCGCGCATTCAGTATCGATAAAATTGTCGATGTCGATCACGCCGCCGACATCGCCACCGCCGAAATGTTCTTACGCGGAGAATGAACCAATAGAAAAAAGTTCGCGAGATTTGCGGATAAATAAATAATTAGGTAAAGAACAATATCACTCAATTATGGCAGAGATTACAATAGCTGGGGTGATGCGCGCAGGCGCGTATTCGCCCAACCATATCGGAAACGACACCGCCATCTTTAACATGACGGCTGACGAGCTGCGCAAGCGTGGATGTCTGGTGAACGTGTACAGTGAGGAACAATTTAACGCCCAGGGTGGGGTGGAGGAGGACTATGTCATGGCGATGTGTCGTGAACAGGAATCCATCAGACTGCTGCAGAAACTTGAGGATCAGGGCAAGGTGGTCGTCAACTCGGGCTATGGCATCGAGAACTGCACCCGCGAGCGCATGACGCGCATCCTGTTGGGCAACGGCATTCCTTATCCCGAGAGCCTGATTGTCAACACCGATGAGAATGTCAAGCCGATGCTGGAGAAAGCCGGTTTCCAGAGTTGCTGGATTAAGCGCGGCGATTTCCACGCCATGCACAAGGAGGACGTGAGTTACTGTCGACATGCCGAGGAGGCTCAAGAGGTGCTGCAGGAGTATTTCTACCGCGGCATCAAGCGTGCTGTTATCAATGTTCACCTTGTCGGTGATTTGATCAAGTTCTATGGCATCAAAGGGTCGCCTTATTTCTTCTGGTTCTATCCCTTCGATGAGGGACACAGCAAGTATGGTCACGAGGAGGTCAATGGCCGTTCACGTGGCATTGAGTTTGACGAGCAGGCTCTCAAGGATATGTGCCAACGTGCCGCAGAGGAACTCAATGTGGTGGTTTATGGTGGTGACTGCATCGTCGGAGAGGATGGGAACATACAGATTATCGATTTCAACGATTGGCCCAGTTTTGCGCCGTGCCGCAATGATGCCGCACCGCATATCGCTAAGGCCATCTTAAGTATTTTCAAAGAAACGCAGAAGCCATGAGTTTGATAGATGAATACAAGGCCTCGCTTAAGTCGATGGATACCGAGGAGCATATTGACTTGTGGTTCTATCGTCCGCTGGGCTTTGCCTGGGCTAAATTCTTTGCCCGCTTGGGTGTCTCGCCAAATGTGGTCACGATTTTGAGCATCATTTTGGGTATGGCTGGTGGCGTCCTGCTCTATTTCGGTGCGCATCCGTTGCTGTGGCTCAACTATGTGGGCATTTTCCTGATTATTTGGGCCAACACCTACGACAGTGCTGACGGGCAGTTGGCACGCCTCACCAAACAGTATTCCCGCTTGGGACGCATCTTGGACGGCGTGAGTGGCGACTTGTGGTTCTTTGCCATCTACTTCGCCCTGGTGTTCCGTGAGCTTCACTTCGGTGACTTGTGGCTGGGTGACTGGTTTGCCTCGCACCAGTGGGTTATCTGGACCCTCGCTATTTTGGCGGGATTGAGCCATGCCAAGCAGTCAGCCAGTGCCGACTACTATCGTCAGTTCCACCTCTATTTCCTCAAGGGTAAGGACGGCAGCGAACTGGACAGTACTGACCAGTTGAGAGAGCAATATCAGCAACTGACTTGGGGCGGCAACTTCTTCAAAAAACTCACCGCGATGGTATACCTTAACTATACCGCGCAACAAGAGGCACTTACCCCACAGATGCAGCGTTTGCGTCGTGTGCTCAAGGAACGTTATGGCGATGACATCCCGCAGGACTTCCGTGACGCCTTCCGGGCCAAGAGCCTGCCCATGATGAAGTACACCAATATGCTCTCGTTTAACACGCGCACTATCGCCATGTTCATCTCGGTCATAATCCAAGTGCCCTGGCTTTACTTCGCCTTTGAAGTCATTGTGCTTAACCTGATGCTAGTCTATATGATTGTGTGTCACGAGCATTTTTGTAAAGCATTTGCTAGCCAACTCGAGAACGAATGAACATCAAAGGAATCATTTTTGATTATGGTGGCACCATCGACAGTCGAGGGGTGCATTGGAGCGAGGTAATCTGGGACGGCTATTGTAGGGCGGGCGCCGACCAAATGATGACCAAGGAGCAGTTCCGTGAGGCATATGTTCATGGTGAGCGCGAACTGGCCCGCGTGCGTCATATCTTGCCCAACGACACTTTTCTTGACATCTTGGTCAAGAAGATGAACATCCAACGCGACTACTTGTCAGCCAACAACGTTTGTTGTCTCGACCAAAATCAGCTTGATACCATCACCTCGCATTGCTATGAGAGTGCGCGTGCTTGTATCGATGAGGCGCGACCCGTACTGGACAACCTTCAGGCTCGTTATCCCATGGTGCTGGTAAGCAACTTCTATGGCAATGTCGATGCGGTATTGCGTGACTTCAACATCCGCCATTATTTCAATGGTATCATTGAGAGTGCCGTGGTGGGAGTGCGCAAGCCCAATCCCACCATCTTTCGCCTGGGAGTGGATGTCCTAGAGATGCGGCCAGAGGACGTGCTGGTGATTGGTGACAGCTTGCGAAAGGACATCGAGCCGGCGCAGTCGCTAGGATGCCAGGTGCTATGGCTCAAGGGGAAGGGGTGGACTGCCGACGAGGATGCGCAAACGCATCCAAATACCATCAGCTCGATTCAGCAAGTGCTGGATTTTGTCTAAAAAATGAGCAAAAAACGCCGATGCCCCTCTTTTAGGATTTTAACAAATAGGGTATGTTTGTCGGCAAAAATACAGCCTAATTAACCATTTGGCAAAATGTTTTTGGAATTTTAACGGTCGAAATACAATTTTTAGCATTCTATTCCAAAAAAACGCCGTACCTTTGACACGCATTTTCTTATGTTTGGAAATGCGTAGTTAAGAATGACATAAACAAAACAACACATTAATAGAAAGAATTATTATGGTAAATTCAACAACAAAGCCCGCCACCGGCAAATTAGGCGTTATGGTGGTTGGTCTGGGTGCAGTCAGCACCACGTTTATGACAGGCGTGTTCATGACACGCAAAGGTCTTGCAAAACCCATTGGCTCAATGACTCAATACGACAAGATTCGTGTTGGCCGTGGAGCTGACAAGAAATACTTACCTCTCAAGGACATCGTCTCGATGCCGACGCTCGATGACATCGTCTTTGCTGCATGGGATGTTTATCCCGTCAATGCTTATGAGAGCGCCATCAATGCCGAAGTGCTTAAGGAGAAGGATATTGAGCCGGTAAAAGATGAGCTCATTGCCATTAAGCCCCTCAAGGCTGCCTTTGACAAGAAATATGCCAGCCGTCTGGATGGTGACAATGTCAAGCAGTGCGCTGACCGTTGGGATATGACCAACCAAATCCGCGAGGACATTCGCAATTTCAAAGCCGAGACCGGAGTGGACCGCGTCGTTGTCCTCTGGGCTGCATCGACCGAGATTTATGTCGCTCCCGATATGAAGTATCATGGCACCATCGAGGCTCTTGAGGCAGCCATGAAGGCTAATGATACCGATCACATCGCTCCCTCGATGTGCTACGCTTACGCAGCTTTGACCGAAGGCGCACCCTTCGT
>JAFZAK010000079.1 GCA_017557285.1 Muribaculaceae bacterium | reverse complement strand
CATCGTCACTGGCGCAACCGACAGTATGGGCAGTGTGATTGCCCGTCGCCTCGCCAAGCAAGGCAAGTCATTGTTGCTCGCTTGTCGAGACGTCGAGAAGGCACAGCGCTATTGCGACAAACTCAAGAGTGAGACGCGCAACATGGACATACAGTGCCTGCAGCTTGACTTGAGTTCATTCGACCTGGTCAACGACTTCGTGACGCGACTCAAGGCTCTGCAGCGCCCGGTCTATGCCCTGGTCAACAATGCCGGCACGCTGCCGCGTCACAGCAAGATCTCGCCCGATGGATATGAGCACACAGTGCAGGTTAACTTCCTGAGCACAGCCTTGTTGTCGATGGCAGTCTACCCCTTGATGATCGAGAATGGACGCATCATTCTGTCGACCAGCCTGTCACGACGACTGGTGTCGCTGCCCTACGAGTTCCCTGCAGTAAGCAATTTCACGCAGATTGGTTCGTATGCTCAGGCAAAGTTGGCGCTGACCTTGTTCAGCATCTACATGAGCACGGTGATGAAAACACATCGTGTCAACGTCAACTGTGTCAACCCGGGCGTCATCAATTCAAGTGTGCTAGCGCTGCACCGATGGGTCGAGCGGGCGCCCGAATATATCCACAACCCGTTCCCAAATCCCGAAAACGGCATCATCCCGACGATGCGCGCTCTGGAGTCGAGCGACACGGGATTCATCTTCCAGGGCAGTACGACGCAAATCAAGACCAGCTCGTTGCTGAAGAACCGCGACGTGTTCATCAAGTTGTGCAACGACACAATGCGCATCATCAAGAAGCATTTGCCGGATGAACAGGCTCAGTGAGGCTGACCGCTTGCCTGCAGGGTCGACGGTAGCCACCATCGGCATGTTTGATGGTGTGCACCTGGGACACGCCACGCTTATCGAGGCACTGCGCAACGAAGCAGCGGCGCGCCGTCTGCAGTCGCTGGTGGTGACTTTTGGACAGCACCCGCAACATGTGCTCCAGCGCAACCCCCAACTGAAGATGCTGCAGACAATGAACCAGCGTCTGCAAGCATTGGAAGCGTTGAGCCCCGATTACTTGGCGGTTCTCGATTTCACACCCGAACTGTCGCGTATGGACAGTGAGCAGTTCATGCAGATGTTGCGCGATCGCTATGGCATGACGGCACTCATCGTGGGCTATAACCACCGCTTCGGCCATGATCGTGGCGAGAAGTTTGCCGACTATGTGCGCATCGGGCGCAGTCTGGGGGTCGATGTAATCAAGGCACCGGAATATTTGGGCGAGTATGCTCCTGTGAGTAGTACGATTGTGCGCGGACTCATTGCGGCTGGAAAGGTCGATGATGCCATGCGATGCATGAACCGACCCTATTGTTTAGAAGGTGTCGTGATACATGGCTTCCACAACGGACGCGGCATCGGGTTCCCAACTGCCAACATTGGCAAGACCGATCCTTGCCTCATCCTCCCGCACAACGGTGCCTATGCTGTGTTGGTCCATCTGGGCGGACGCACTCTGCAAGGAATGGTCAATGTGGGCAACCGCCCCACGCTGGACAATGGCACGCAGCTCAGCATCGAGGTCAACATATTTGACTTTGACGAAGATATCTACGGTCAACCCATCGAACTGGAATTCATTAAGTTCCTAAGACTGGAGTTCAAGTTGGGAAGCATCGAAGAACTCCGCACACAGCTCACCCACGACCGAGAGAAGTCACGAAAAATCCTCAACGGTCTCACATAACACTACCTGCGCGAAGCGCGATTAAAAAACTCAATCAGAATATATGAAAGTAAAGTTACATCGCGAGGGACAGAACATCATTATCGTCGTGTTGCTGATATTGATTGCCATCAATGCAGCGGCAATGGCGTTTATCGACTTAAAAGCTATACCCATCATCTTCTTGGTCATCTCGGTGGTGCTTTTTGCGTTGGTGCTCAATTTCTTCCGATTGCCGCGCCGACACTTCAAGGGTGACAATAGCGACGGTACAGCGGTCGTCTCGAGTGTCGACGGCACTGTCGTGGCACTTGAGGAGGTCTATGAGGACGAGTACTTGCACCGCAGATGCATCCAGTTGTCGGTGTTCATGACCATCTTCAACGTGCATGCCAACTGGGTGCCCGTTGCTGGAGAGATCCAGTATGTCAAGCACCACAGCGGACGCTTTCTGGCGGCGAACCTACCCAAGTCGAGCAGTGACAATGAGCGTTCGACCGTCGTCATCAAGACCAAGGGTGGCGATGAGATTCTTGTACGACAGATTGCCGGGGCCATCGCTAGGCGCATCGTCACCTATGTGGAGCAGGGCGAGACCGTCGACATCGATGACTTCATAGGCTTTATTAAGTTCGGATCCCGAGTCGACATCTTCCTCCCACTCGACACCGACATCCAAGTTAAGCTTCATGACAAGACCTGGGGTGGCGAGACCCTCGTAGCTAGACTGAAACGATAATATATGATTAAGAACAATATACCCAATGCCATTACAAGCCTGAATGGGCTATGTGGCGCCCTCGCCGTCATTGCGGCCTTTGAGGGCGTGAACGACACCCTGTGGGGATTGTCGGGTTATCAATTGGCGGCTATTTTCATCGGCCTTGCGGCTGTCGCTGACTTCCTGGACGGTCTGTTGGCACGTCTGCTGCATGCCGTGAGTGGCATCGGCAAAGAACTGGACTCGTTGAGCGATTTGGTAAGCTTCGGCTTGGCACCCGCGATGATGATTTTCAACGTGATGCGTGCGGCGCAGCCCGAGAGCGCGCTATGCTATGTTGCCATGTTGTTGCCGGTGTTCGGTGCCCTCAGGTTGGCGCGATTCAATGTGGATACACGACAGGCGACTTCGTTCATAGGCCTGCCCATTCCTGCCAACGCCATCTTCTGGATTGGGATGACCGACTTTTATGCCACTCATCACGACATGAGCCAGTGGGTGGTCGTGGCACTGATTGTGCTGCTGGCATGGCTGATGGTGTGCAACCTGCCTATGTTTTCACTCAAGTTGCACTCGTTCTCCCCTCGTGAGAATTGGGCGCAATACCTATTGATAGTTGGCGCTATCGCACTCGTGCTCTTGCTAGGTCTGCCAGGCTTGGCAGCAACCATTGCACTGTATGTGGTGCTCTCGGTGGCGCACAACTTCTCCACCACTAAGCCGCAAGAAATCTCTGAGTCATGACGACGTTACTGCTATTTCTTCTTGTCATGTTCCTCTTGTTTCGGGGAATTCCATGGCTCTTGACGTGGTGGCTGCGACGCAAGCAGCGCCAGTATCAAGAGCAGGTAGGAGAAGCGTTTGAGCGCGCCGCCCGAGAGCAACGAGAACAAGAACGTGAGCAGCACCGTCATGAATATGTTGAGCGCTATAGCGAAGACGCTGAGTTTGTCGAGATTAGCGGTCCACGCGAAGAGGTCATTGCTGAGACCTTTACTGCCGAGGAGCAAGTCATTGATGCTGAATTTGAAGACATTTAACATAGATGTGCCATTCATTGGCACTCAAAACCCCGAATTTTGCATCGTCAAACAGACAAACGGTCTGGCTCCTCTAGAGAGAACAAAAACTAAAAAACAAGAATAACAATGGAAGAGAACATCAACAAAGAGGCTGGGCAGGGACGCCCCGCCGTGAGCCCCGAGAAGCTCAAAGCCCTGCAAGTGGCTATGGACAAGATTGACAAGACCTTCGGCCGTGGTTCCATTATGAAGATGGGTGACGAGAACATTGAGAACATTGATGTCATCCCCACTGGTTCAATTGGGCTGAATTTCGCCCTGGGCGTGGGAGGCTATCCTCGTGGCCGCATCATTGAGATTTATGGCCCCGAGTCAAGCGGTAAGACCACACTCGCCATCCATGCCATCGCCGAGGCACAGAAGATGGGCGGCATCGCCGCCATCATCGATGCCGAGCATGCCTTTGACCGCTTTTATGCCGAGTCGTTGGGTGTGGACGTGAACAACCTCTGGATTTCGCAGCCCGACAACGGCGAGCAGGCACTGGAGATTGCCGACCAGCTCATCCGCAGCTCGGCCATCGATGTGATTGTTATCGACTCGGTCGCCGCATTGACACCCAAGGCCGAGATTGAGGGCGACATGGGCGAAAACAAGGTGGGTCTACAGGCACGACTGATGTCACAGGCGCTGCGCAAACTCACCGCCACGGTAAGCAAGACCAACACTTGCTGCATCTTCATCAACCAGTTGCGCGAAAAGATTGGTGTGATGTTTGGCAACCCCGAGACCACTACGGGCGGCAATGCTCTGAAGTTCTACTCGTCGGTTCGTCTCGACATCCGTCGCTTGGGCCAGCTCAAGGACGGCGATCAGGTGTTGGGCAACGCCACCCGCGTCAAGGTGGTGAAGAACAAGGTCGCTCCCCCGTTCCGCAAGGCAGAGTTCGACATCATGTTCGGTCGTGGCATCTGCAAGGAGGGTGAGATTATCGACCTGGGCGTGGATCTGGGCATCATCAAGAAGAGTGGTGCATGGTTCAGCTATGAAGGCACTAAGTTGGGACAAGGCCGCGATGCTGCCAAGCAGATGGTTCTCGACAATCCCGAACTCGCCGATGAGCTCGAAGCCAAGATCATGGAGGCACTCAAGGCAAAGTGAGTTATCATTTAATTAACAAATAATTATCCCGCGGCTGACAGTTGTCGGTCGCGGGATAATTTATGTTCAGTAACGACTATTCGGTCTCGCTGGTGGGGACGGGTTTCGGCTCCAACCGTTCAACGCGGTCGCTATCCATGGTGATAGAAGTGATAACCAGCGGTGACGATCCACGCCAAGGCACAACCCCCTTATAGCGGTTGTAGTTCATGACCAGGCGGCGCCCGTCGGCGTTCCAACGCATTGCCTCGCGAGCGATGGTGTCGCTCTCGATGGTGAAGTGGATGGTATCGCGCCGCACGACGCTGTCATCGGCATAGGCGATGGAGAGCATCTCACCCTCGAAGGTCTTGAACAGACTACCTTGTGAGGAGATGTGAATCACCCAACCTTTGTACTGCCCTTGCTCATAGGGATGGTAGTAACGAGACCACACCCACCAGCCGAGGAACAATAGCATCGCCAGAATGGCACCGATAAGCATCATGCGAACCGTGTTATGCCGCCGCTCGATAGTCGCTTCGGCAATCTCGCGGTCCTCGCGCTCTTGTGGGGTCTCGCGATGTTGCTGCTGCGGTTTTTGCTTGGCATCGCGGTTGTCGTCCATGAAATAGTCGTCAAAATTGTCGTCCATATCGCTCAACAAATTTCAATGTGCAAAGTTAGTAATTTTAAATGAGAATTGAGTGTTGAGAATTGAGATTTATTTTTGCTGCTTTACTTTTTCTGTGTTCTTTACTAGGAAGGTGTTGAGGTTTTGGGCTGCAAGGGCAAGTAGATTGGGGACAGTGAGGTGCAAGATGGGTGAGATGGCGGCGGCGACCTGAGCGATGGTCATTCCGGTGTCATCGGTTTCAATGAGCAGTCGGTCTTGCGGTGTGGCAAGGACGGTCGAAGGATTGAACCGCGGTCCGAACGATAGGTAGAACCCTGCATCGAGCAATGGCCGCGCCACTCGTTCGTTGCCACGCATGCCATGGATGGCGCAAGGCACAGTGATGCCCAGGCGGCGGCAACATTGCACCACCTGTTGAGAGGTGCGCACGCTGTGAATGATGACAGGTTTACCCAATTCTTGCGCCAACAACAGATGCCGCTCAAGAATTTCAGTTTGTCGACTCAGTGGCGCACCACGCAAATTGTCCAACCCTGTCTCTCCGATGGCTACGACTTGTGGGTGTTGCGCTGCCTCGCGCAGTCGCATCAGGTCATCATCGGTGCTTGTGTCGGTATGCCACGGATGGATGCCCACGCTATAGAGTTTGCCGGGTTGGGGAGAGAAAGCGTTTGGCTCAACTGCGATGATGGCGTCGGTGGCCTCCAGGTTGTGGGTATGTGCGTCGATGGTCATGGCACGGGGTCATAGCCGCTGCCGCCCCAAGGGTTGCAGCGCATGATGCGCTTGATGGCCAGCCACGTGCCACGGAACGGGCCATGCTTGCGAATGGCCTCGATGGCATAATGGCTGCACGAGGGGGTATAACGGCACACGGGAGGCGTGAACGGAGAGATAAACCGCTGGTAGAACCTGATGGGTAGGATTAGTAACCACACCAAAGGCTTACAGAGGATGTGCCAAAGTCGTTTCATGGTTGTGGAGAGTTATTGTGTGCCTCGGCGGCTTGGGCGATGCGAGTGAGCAACTGCTTCATGCGCTTTTCGATAAGAACATAGTCAGACGGCTCCTTGTCCAGGTAGATAAACGCAATGTCGGCACCCAGCCCCGTCTGAAGCAGGGTGGGGTAGAGTAGCGAGCGGCGCCACAGGCGATAGGCCTCGCGTGTGCGGCGGCGCAGCAGCACCCTATCCACGGCATGGCGAATCTTTTTCTTGGGGATAGTAATCAGGAACTGTGCCGGCGACTCCTTGCCAGGCTCATGTAGACGGTAGACGGCGCGCAACGGAAAGGCTATAGACGAATGTCCCTGCTCAAAGAGCAGGGACACGGCTGTGCGGCTGCACAGTTTTTCGGTCTTATAGAGCCTTAAACCTTTCAATTAATCAATGTTTTAGTGCCTTAGGAGAAGGCTGAAGGGCGCATTATAGCTTCTTCTTGTTCTTCTTCAGCCACTTGTCAATGGCCATCGACATCGAAGGAGCGTCGGGACTGGTGGTGATATCCAGTCGTAATCCAGCCTGCTCGACGGCCTCGGTAGTGCTCTTGCCCATGGCACCGATGACAATCTCGCCTTGCTTAAAATCGGGGAAGTTGCTTTGCAACGCTTTCACCCCCAGGGGGCTGAAGAACACAAGCATGTCGTAGTCAAACGGCTCTTCGGGCTTGAAGTCGTTGCTCACCGTGCGATACATCGGAACCTTGGTGTACTTGATGTTGTGCGCATCAAGAATTGATACCTTCGGGTCATCCTGTGTCTCGCTCACCGGCAACAGATAGGTTTCCTTGTTGTGCTTCTCGATGATGGGAACCAGGTCTTCGGCACGGCCCGACTCGCTGAAAAATATCTTACGTTTGCGATAGATAATATATTTTTGCAGATAGTAGGCGATGGTCTCGCTCACACAAAAGTACTTCAGTGTGTCAGGAACGTGGTAACGAGTCTCTTGGCAGAGTCGGAAAAAGTGGTCGACGGCCGTGCGTGCCGTGAAGATGATGGCACTGAATTCGGGAATCGCCACTTTGTACTGGCGAAATTCTTTGGCCGAGAGCCCTTCAACCTTGATGAACGGGCGAAGTACGACTTCTACTCCATACTTGTCTTGCAGGTCGTAGTAGGGCGACTTCCCATTCTCGGGTTTGGGCTGGGAAACCAGAATTTTCTTCATGTGTTGCAAGCGTTTATTAGAACGTGATGTGTTTACATAAATTGATTGTAATCCCGTAGATGACTATCAAGGGTACAATTTCGACGCCGCAAAGGTACAAAATAAAATACAAAATGGATAGCAAATTGCTATAAAAAATCCTAATACCCTTGAAAATGAAGATAAAACGCGCGCAAATGTAAAGAATT
>JAFZAK010000078.1 GCA_017557285.1 Muribaculaceae bacterium | reverse complement strand
CGGCTCACCACCTCGGCGATGTCGTCACTGTCGACTTCCTCCTTGATGAGCGCTTTGTCGCCCTGCATGCCCCGCAGTTGCTCCTGCAACGACAGGTTCTCGTCCTGCTTGCGCTTGATGAGCGAGTAGCGGATTTCAGCCACACGACCATAGTCACCATTACGCTCGGCGCGCTCGGCCTCGAAGTTCAGTTGTTCGATGTCGATCTTGTTCTGCTGAATCTTGTTAATCAGCTCCTTCTCGCTGCGCCATTTGGCGTTGTACTCATCCTCGCGCTCGCGCATGTCGGCCAATTGCTTGTCCAGTTGGGCGATGCGCTGCTCATCGCCATCACGCTTGATGGCGGCGCGCTCTATCTCCAGCTGTGAAATCTTGCGTGAGATCTCGTCCAGACCTTCAGGCACACTGTCCATCTCGATACGCAACTTGGCGGCGGCCTCGTCGACCAGGTCAATGGCCTTGTCGGGCAAGAAACGGTCGCTGATGTAGCGCTGGCTCAGCTGGACGGCGGCGATAATGGCGTCGTCTTTGATACGCACCTTGTGGTGGTTCTCGTAGCGTTCCTTCAAGCCTCGGAGAATGGCGATGGCACTTTCTTCGTCGGGCTCGTCGACCATCACGATTTGGAATCGGCGTTCCAGCGCCTTGTCTTTCTCGAAGTATTTTTGGTACTCGTCGAGGGTGGTGGCACCGATGCTGCGCAGGTCACCACGAGCCAATGCGGGCTTGAGGATATTGGCGGCATCCATCGCGCCGCTGCTCTTGCCGGCACCCACCAGTGTATGAATCTCGTCGATAAACAGGATAATCTCGCCTTGTGCCTGTGTGATCTCGTTGATGACCGCCTTCAGGCGCTCCTCGAACTCGCCTTGGTACTTGGCGCCAGCAATCAGGGCTCCCATGTCGAGCGAGTAGACCTGCTTCTGCTTCAGGTTCTCGGGCACGTCGCCGCGTACGATTCGCTGTGCCAGTCCCTCGACGATAGCGGTCTTGCCTGTACCGGGTTCACCTATTAAGATAGGGTTGTTCTTGGTTCGGCGGCTCAGGATTTGAAGCACACGACGTATCTCGTCATCACGTCCGATGACGGGGTCGAGTTTGCCTTGACGGGCACGCTCGTTCAGGTTGATGGCATACTTGCTCAAGGCTTGGTACTGCTCCTCGGCCTCTTGGCCGGTTGCTTTGCGGCCCTGACGCAACTGCGCAATGGCAGCCTGCAGATCCTTGCTGGTGATGCCGGCGTCTTTGAGAATGGCCGAGGCACCCGACTTGACTTCAAAAAGAGCCTGCAACAGCACCTCGACGGTGACATACTGGTCACCTTGCTTTTGAGCCAGTTCGCTGGCTTTGTCCAGCACCTGGCTGGCGGTGTTGCTCAGGTAGGGGTCGCCGCCCGACACGTGTGGCAGGTGCGACAGTGCGTTCTCCAGAGGGCGTTCAATCATGGTAGGGGATATGTCAAGCTTCTGAAGCATAAACTTGACGACCGAGTCGCCCTCGCTCATCACGGCCCGCAGCAGATGCTCAGGCTCAATGGCTTGGTGACCATACTGGCGGGCTATCTGAACCGCCTTTTGGATGGTCTCCTGACTCTTGATTGTGTAATTGTTGAAGTTCATTGTTATATAATTTTAGAATAATCCATCCTTCAACCAACAAAACTCATGCCGTCACAAATAACTGACTGAATGTCACCCTGTTAAAGCAATTTGTCATTAAATCTGCCATATTGTCACACACCATAACAAACAGGCGGAATTCCTTGGTGGGATTCCGCCTGTTTAGAGCACAATATTTCTTATTCTACTACTTCGTCAAAGTAATCACAAAGGTGGTTACCGACATCAATGTGCCAAGCAGTGAGAGACCCAGCGAGAGGCCAGGAGGCATGCTCCACGAGGCGCGGGCCTGGCTGGAGTTAGGCTCGACGTAGATAATGTCGTTCTGCTGCAGGTTGAAGTCGGGCGACACCAGCAACTTCGGGTCATTCAGGTTTACCGTCTTCACCACGCGGCTGCCGTCGGCGTTGGTGCGCACAATCATGATGTTGTCACGACGTCCCTTGATGTTCAGGTCACCGCTCTGCGAGATGGCTTCCAGGAGGTTCAGACGACCATTAGGAGCACGGACGACACCGGGACTGCCCACCTCACCGAGCGTGAACACGCGGAAGTTCTGGATGCGAGCCTCCACACCGGGCTTCACCGTCAGGTAGCGAGGAAAAATCTGAGCAGCGATGTGTTCCTGCATTTCACTCAGCGTCATGCCGCCCACATGCAACGTACCCAGCATGGGAAACTCGATGTTGCCGTTGTTGTCAACCAGATAAAAATAGATCGAGTTGTCTTGGCTGTTGCCAGTGTTGATGCTCGTCGTGTTCACATACTCACTCTTGTTGAAGGGTTTGATGGCTTCGGCGTCAGGACCCGACACGTTAATCTGCAGCATGTCGCCCGGCATCAGAACGGGGTCATTCATGCGAGCGGCGGCATTCAGCACGTCTTGAGGCAATTTGTTCGCGTCAATCAGGTAGGGCACTTCCTTGCCTGAACCGCAACTGGCCAGGATGATTGCAATCACTGCCAGCATCAATAAGCTACTTTTCTTCATATCTATAGTTTTAATTTTTAATCACACTGCAAAAGTAATAAAAAATGTTCAGCAATGAAAGGTTTTGGGCAAAAAACATCGCTCATTCCACGAAAAAGATGTAATTTTAGATAAATTGCGCTGTGTCTCTGAAGTAAATATAAAAAAATTCTTTTTTTATTTTGTACTTCTCTCAACTTGCAGTAATTTTGCAAACGAGATGAACAATCCGATAGCCATAGAACGTCATCCCTGGCAGCCTTTTGTGCCACCTGTGCCACGACTCATCATGCTGGGTACCTTCCCGCCAAAACCCGAGCGATGGTCGATGGATTTTTTCTATCCCAATAGAATCAATGATATGTGGCGCATCATGGGCATGATATTCTATGGCGATCGCAACCACTTTTGGGACGAGGCTGCCAAGCGATTCCGCTTGGCTGATATCAAGGACTTCCTCAACGAGCGTGGCATCGCTCTGTGGGACACGGCGATGGCGGTGCGGCGGCTCAAAGACAACGCCAGTGACAAGTTTCTGGAGATTGTCGAGCCTATCGACCTGAAGTCGTTACTTGATGCGCACCCCACCATCCATGCCGTCGTCACTGCTGGTGAGAAGGCGACGGGTGTCATCGCCCATATGGCTGGTGTAGACCTGCCGCCCATCGGTCAGCCCGTGGCGTGCAGGGTAGGGGAACACGAGTTCTCGCTTTGGCGCATGCCCTCTTCTTCGCGAGCCTATCCCCTGGCGCTCGACAAGAAAGCCGATGCCTACCGCGCCATGCTCCAAGCAGCTGGCATCCTTAAGCAAGTAATAAGCTAATGGCAACTGGCTACTGAAAACTGACAACTGAAAACTGGTAACTGATTATTATGAGCAAAGAACCAAGGGTCGCTGAAAGCGACAATCTGACTAACCGAGGGTGGAGCTTGCGACACCCCCGGATGTGGATATTGCTCATGGTCATTGTCGCCACAGCCATTGTGGTCGGCTCGGCCATCGTCGCCGTCACCCACGGCGCGCAGAACGCAACGCCCTCGACGGGCGAAGTCTCCCGAGACATCTATTTCTGGCTCAAGGCCCACATGAGTTACCCAGCGTTGGTGTTGCTCATGGCGATGGAGAGCAGCATCATCCCCTTGCCTAGCGAGGTGGTGGTCCCGCCAGCGGCCTACTTCGCTCTGCAGCACGAAAGTAGCCTCAACATCACCATGGTCATCATCATGGCGACCGTCGGTGCCTACTTGGGTTCTATCATCAACTACGGGGTGTCGGTGCTTTTGGGCCGACCCATCATCTACGCCTTTGCCGACAGCAAGGTCGGGCATCTGTTGCGACTCAGCCGAGAGAAGCTGGAACATGCCGAGGAGTTCTTCCAGAAAAAAGGATCTACCTCGATCTTCGTGGCGAGGCTCTTGCCCGTTGTGCGTCACCTCATCTCCATTCCCGCGGGATTGTCCAGGATGAACTTCGCCACCTTTAGTCTTTTCACTGTTCTGGGTGCTGGATTGTGGAACATCGTACTGGCTGCCATGGGCTACATGCTCTACCTGGCAGTGCCCGACGACGCGCAGTTCTTCGACCAACTGGAGCACTACAGCCACTACATGAAGATTGCTGGCTTCGTGCTCCTCGCCCTCGTCATCGTCTATCTCATCTACAAATATCGCAAAAAGAAATCCTAATTCTTAATTCTCCTCTCAAGACTTTAGACTTTAGGCCTTAGACCTTAGCCTTCTGCATTATTCATTCTTAATTCTCAATTCTCCATTCCCAATTCACAATTCTCAATTCTCAATTCTCAATTCTTAATTCTTAATTATTAATTCTTAACTAGATAGATGCTCGTATCTCCTTCACTCCTCAGCGCCGACTTCGGCAACCTCGCACGCGACATTGACATGATCAATCGCAGCGAGGCCCATATGCTCCATCTCGATGTCATGGATGGCGTCTTCGTCCCTAACATCTCGTTCGGCTTCCCCGTTATGAAGTATGTGCAGAAACTCTGCACCAAACCCCTCGACGTACACCTGATGATTGTCGAGCCGCAGAAGTTCGTCAGCGAGGTGCGCGACTGCGGGGCCGAAATCATGAACGTCCACTATGAGGTGTGCCCGCACCTCAACCGAGT
>JAFZAK010000077.1 GCA_017557285.1 Muribaculaceae bacterium | reverse complement strand
TCAGGATGGGGCGGCGCTCACTCGAGTGGCATTCAGCAAGATACCTTATGTGGGAACACCGCTGCTCACCATCGGGCTAATCACATTCGCTTTCAGCACGATTCTGGGATGGTGTTACTATGGAGAAAGAGCCATGTTATATCTCACGGGCACACGATGGATGCAAGCTTATCGCATTGTCTACATCATTGTTGCTTTCCTGGGATGTGTCATTAACCTGCAGGTTGTATGGAACCTGGCCGACTGCATGAATGCCCTCATGGCAATACCGAACTTAGTGTCGTTGATTCTGCTCAGTGGGGTCCTCGTGCGGGAAACCAAGCACTACCTATGGAACAACAACCTAGATGCCAGCATGGACAACTTCACTGAAGAATAAACGAAATAGAAAATGCGGGGCTGCTGTCAAGTGGCCCCGCATTCTTAATTCTTAATTAGACCTTGTTGGTAATGGGATTCCAAGCTCGTTCCTTGATGATGCCCTCGCGGTAGGCGATGAGCAATTCCTTTAAGTCGTCAATCTGAGATTGCAATTCGGCACCCATGTCGGTGTCCTTCACCAGCATGCGGTGGTCGGTCATCTCAACGAGTTGGATGGTGCTGATGATGTCCTTGCCTTCTTCGACAGCCTTGTCGATGCTCGTGAATGGCTCGTGTTGAACCAGCTGGAAGCCACGCGAGTGGTAGACAAGCGTATAGCCGGCAATTCCTGTTGTGGGTTGGTAGGCTTTACTGAAACCGCCGTCTATCACCATCATCTTGCCATTGGCCTTGATGGGGTTCTCGCCCTTGATGAGTTTGACGGGAACATGGCCGTTGATGATATGGCGGTTCGAACCCTTCACTCCAAACTCATCAAGAATCATATCCATCACTTGCTCATTGTCACGCAGGTCATAGTATGAACCTTTGGTCTCCTTGTGCGTCGTCTTGTCGGCGATGAGGTAACGTTCTAGTGTGGTCATCTTGTTCTTGTCAAATGCCGGAGAGTCTGGTCCGCACCACAAATACCATAGGTAGTCGACTGCATAGGCGATGTGTTCAGGGTCGCCCTCCATGAAATAGGCATCGCGAATCAGTTCCTCGATGCGGTCGAGCAGGGCTTTGCCTTTGTAGGATTTCCCCTCGACTTTCACATCTTTGAGTGTGCCGTCGGCATTTAGCGGAATGGAGGCATGATACAGTAGGTTGCCGTTGACGATGTTGTACATGCCGCCTTTCGAGAACAGGCAACGCATGTGACGGTGCAATTTCTCGCTATCGATAAATGACTTGTGCAGCTTCTTGACCAATTCTTCCTCGTCCTGTGACAACTTGTAGGGCGAACTGGGTAGAATGGTCGGGAAACTCTTGTCAAGCAATTCAAATTCTTGTCCGTCATCCAGCTTGATTACACCGCGCTCATAGTCGATGCGGTCAAGCAACAGGCGGTGATTCATCTCATATTCGGGACGGCGCATGATGGCTTCGCCCTCTAACTTGAACTGGATGATGCTGATGGCTTTGTGCATCTTCGCTGTCAGGCGGGTCAAGCGACCTGACTCATCATTGTCAAATCCCTCCTTGGGATAGAAGCACTTGCATTCCTCATCACCATAGACTTCCAATGCAAATGTAGCCAAAGGCAACAAGTTGATGCCATACGCATCCTCAATCACGTTCTGGTTGCCATAGCGTAGCGAGTTGCGAATCACGTTGGCAATGCAGCAGTCGTTACCCGAGGCGGCACCAATCCACAGGATGTCGTGGTTGCCCCACTGAATGTCAAGATTGTGATAGGTACACAAGATGTCCATGATTTTGTCGGGATTCTCGCCACGGTCAAACACGTCACCCAGAATGTGCAGGCGGTCAATGGTCAGCTGGTGGATGAGATTGCACATCGCGATGATGAAGCTGTCGGCACGGTTCGTACTGATAATCGTGCGAACAATCACGTCGACATATCCTTGCTTGTTTGGGTCGCTTGTGCTCTCATGAAGCAGCTCCTGGATGATGTAGGAGAAGTCTTTGGGAAGTGCCTTCGTAACTTTCGAACGAGTATATTTGGACGAAACATTGCGGCACACCTTGACCAGACGGTTGATGGTGATGAAGTACCAGTTGTTTAATTCCTCGACATCATCAAAACTACGCTTTACCAGTTCTAGCTTCAGCTCGGGATAATAGATGAGGGTGCACAGCTCTTTCTGATCTTTAAGCCCCAATGTCTCATTGAAAATCTCGCTCACTTTGCGTTTCACGGTTCCCGAGGCATTGCGCAAAACATGCTGGAAAGCATCATACTCCCCGTGAAGGTCAGCAAGGAAGTGCTCCGTGCCTTTGGGCAAGTTCAAAATAGCCTCAAGGTTGATGATTTCGGTACTCGCTGTGGCAACATTCGGAAAACTGCGAGACAACAAGTGAAGGAATCGTAGTTCGTTTGAGTCAAATTTCTTCTTGGTCTTAGCCATAGTCTTTGGTTTTGGTTAATTAGTCGCTGCAAAGGTAGTGTTTTTTTCCACAACGCACAACAATAAAGCACTAGATTCTAGAATATCTAGTGAATCTAGTGCCTCTAGAATACTGTAGTGTGTCAAATCTAGACGGTGATGGCTTACAAGTCTTTTAGCTTCTCAGCAATGTCAAGAATCATTTTCTCAACGATGTCTGACTCATAACCCAACATGATGGCGTAAATCTTGCACATCGCCAGCTCGTTGTCATCCAAGTCGCCATCAATCATCATCAGGCTGACCATATCCTCCATATAGCACAGTTTCTGGTCTTCATCCTCGGGCAGCTCAATGCGCACGCTGTCAGGGTTGTCTATCAGGTTGTCGAGCTCCTCTTGGGTTAGCTCCTCGCGTGATGCGACAGCGGCAATCAAAGCCAACTCGCTCTCGGTGGCCTTGCCATCGGCAAGCGCCAACATAATCAGGTTCTTAACCTGTCCTAATTTCTTGTTATCCATGTTTTTGTAATATTCTAATTTCTTAATTGTTAATTCTTAATTCTTAATTACTTCAAGCTTCTATGGTTGAGCAATAATAACTATAGTCATTCAGCATCGTGTATAGGAATTGCTCCTGTGTCCCCGCTTGAGGAACGATACCCATCGTCTGCTGGATTTTAAAAGCCAAGCGATTGATTAACTCATAGCGGTCTGCCTTCGTGTAATATAATACGCGTGAAATCAGTTCTGCTTGGTTCAAACTCAACTCAGCCGCTTCGGTATAGGTCGGCTCATAACCGTTAACAATATAGCTGTAGTCGGGCAGCACCACATAGGGCGTCTTAGTCTTTATGACCATTGTACCGGCGGCTAGGTCACCAAGACGCTGGCTCTTCTTGGTCAACACGATTGACACAAGCCCTAAGCCTCCAAGTTCGATGTCAACAGGAGTGAGCAAGAAACGCAGCAAGTAGCCACTCAATGTGGGGCTCGTACCGTCCTCGTTCACCACCTTGATGTGCATCACCGTCTTGCCAACGCTCTGACCATGGTGTAACAGTTCCATCACGGGATGATAGAACAACACAGGCAAGTACAGAGCCAGCATCAACGCGACATAGGCATTGCGACTCATCTCGTCGTACAATTTCATGTCCCAAACGATGATGCCCACCACGATGCTATATGCAATTAAGATGACATAATCGATTAGCCGGGCAACAATACGGTCGCCCAGACTGGCAGGCATCTGGCTCAAGGTCACATATTGACCGGTTACTATATTTGTATTCGCCATATATAAGAAAATCTATGGCCTAAAGACTACAGACAATTTTCGGCAAAGTTAATCATTTTATCAAAAAAAAGCAGTAAATTTGCAAACTAAATTTACTAACAATAGAATTTCGTTATGCGCGAGGCAGTTTTCATCAAACAGAACATTCGCAAATGGCGTGAGTACGAATACCTCATGACCATGGTCGAGTCGCAGTCGCCTGACGAACTTGCCGACATGTATAATGACTTGACCGCAGACCTTGCCTTCGCACAAACTCACTATCCCAATTCGCGCATTACGCTATACTTGAACAATCTTACCCTGCAACTACACACTAGCATTTACGGCAACAAGCGAGAGAAGTGGTCAAGAATCTCTCGGTTTTGGACACACGAGGTCCCACTGGCTGTGTGGGACGCACGTAAGGAGTTGCTCCTTTCATTATCCGTTTTCTTGTTGTTCATCGCTATTGGAGTTGTCTCTTCGCTTAACGACTATGACTTCCCGCGTCTAATCTTGGGAGACGGATATGTCGATATGACAATCGACAACATACGGCATGGCGACCCGGCTGCCGTCTATCAAGGTGGAGGAAACACCGAGTCTTTCCTCATGATTGCCTTCAACAACATACGCGTCTCACTCATGGCTTTCGCACTGGGAGTGCTCACCAGCTTGGGATCGATTTACTATCTGATGATGAATGGTGTCATGGTGGGAGCATTTACCACGATGTTCTATAACGAGGGCGTGTTGGGCGAGGCGATGCTCGCCATTATGCTGCATGGCACGCTTGAACTCTCGACCATTGTCATCGAGGGTGGGGCGGGTATTGTCATGGGCAACGGGTGGCTCTTCCCGGGTACCTACAGCCGCATACAGTCGTTCCGACGGGCGGCAAAGCGAGGACTAAAGATTGTCGTGGGCACATTGCCTGTTGTCATAGCAGCGGCGGTTGTTGAGGGATACTTCACGCGCTATACCCATGCATCGAATGCTCTGCGAGGCGGATTCATCATACTCTCGGCGGCATTCATCATCTATTATTATGTAATCCTGCCTTATCGCCGTGCCCATGAAACGCAACAGTAAACAGTCCGACAACCGCATCTTGCTCTACCAGGTGCGCTCGGCTAGCGAGTGCATGAATGCGGCATTTGATTTCATACGACAGAACTGGAAGGTGTTGTTGCGATATTCCCTCTATGTCCTCTTGCCCGTGTGTGTACTGCAGACGGTGGGATTGATTTCGATTGTCGACTCGGCATTGTCACAAATCGGAGAGTTCCCAATGACCGATTTTGTGACAATCTTTGTGCTTGGAACGGTGGGCTTTGTCTTGCTCAATGCGTTTCTGTGGTCGATGGTAAAGCTCTATCATGACCGGCCCGATGGACTGGCAACCATCACGGGGAAGGATTACAGACGACAGTTTTGGCCTATGCTCAAACGCATGGCTATTGCCACACTGCCCATACTGCTCATCTTGGTCCCGGCATTGGCGCTATCCACTGTGTTGCTGATGATTGTGCCATTTGCCTTCTTCATCTATATGTTGGTGGCATTGCCCATACTGCTCATCGCGCCCATCTACGCTTTGGAGCAGTGTTCCATCTTCAACGCCGTCGGGCGAGCGTTCAAGTTGGGATTCCGACAGTTTGGAACACTCCTGCTCATGGCAATCACGCTGATTATCTTGGTATATGTCCTGCAAGGTGTGGTCATGATTCCGTGGGCTCTTTTGATTGCGCTGAAGTCAATGTTGCTGGGCACGTCAAACAGCTCACCAGCTTTTCTGGCTGTGCTGGGAAATTCCTTGTTCAATATCTTCTCGGTCTTGCTGTGCTATGTTACTTACATCTCCATTGCTGTGGTGCTCATTTCTGGGGCATACCTCTATGGCGCTGCGGTGCAACAAGACGAGGATGTGTCGATCATAAGTGATATTGATAACTTTGAAAACCTCTAAAAAAGATGCCAGCAAGCACATCACATATCATCGACACCCTGCAGTGCGACACCACATTGCTGCAACGTTTGCAGCAGTCGTCTAGCTATGAGTATAATAGGGAGTTTGTCCAGCAAGATACCTCTGTAATTGACCGTATCTTGCGTTGGCTCGAAAGTCTTTTCAGCACATCTGTCGACAAGGCTACCGAGGGCGATATGTCCATTTTCTGGGTCATCGGAGGCATCATTGTGGTCATTGCTGCGGGAGTCTACCTCTATACACATGATGTGGGGTTGTTCCGTCGCTCGGGCAAGAGTGACATCGATTATGAGGCCGAGGATGAGGATATTTATGGCATTGACTTTGATGATCGTATCAATCAGGCGGTTACCCAACACGATTGGCGTGAGGCAACACGATTGACCTACTTGAAAACGCTGCGTTGGCTTGCCGATAACAACCGCATTGATTGGGCGTTGTTTAAGACGCCATCGCAGTATACCCGTGAGGAGCGGTCGCCCGAGTTCCGGGATATGACCAATGAGTTTTTGCGTGTTCGTTATGGTAACTTCGACGCGAATGAGGCCACTTACAACGAGATGCAAGGCCGGTCGCGCACTCTCATCGCACGCATCAGCGATGAACTCGTGACTCAACAAACACAGGAAGGAGGTGACGCATGAAGGCTTTAAGAGGTTTCATCATCGCCATGGTCATCTTTTTCGTTTGTATGATGGTCATCGAAACATTGGCACCACGACGTTTCAACTGGGATGTAACCTATGCTCATGCCAGTGACGAGCCTTTCGGATGCGAATTGTTCGATTCGGTTATGTCTGCGTCGCTCAAGCAAGGATATACCACCAGTAGTCTGACTCTGAGCCAGTTGGAGAAAACTATCCCTTCTGACGAGAGGCACATCTATCTGATTATTGCTGAGGATGAGCCTTTTACCGACACCGACGGAAAGGCATTATTGAACATGCTCAAGCGTGGTGACCAGTTTCTTGTTGCCGCTGGATCGTGGAGAGCCGATACCTATGAGGAGGCGCTGAACCTGAAGACAGATGGATATGCTGTTCTCAACTTATGGGCGCTGAAAATTAGTTATTTGAACAAAGATGTTGACACGCTGACATGGTGCGATAATGCTAACGGATATAGCAAGCGAATATGGAGGGTCGAAGATGAATTGGTGGGCATGGCAAGTGTGTCCCAACAGAATAGAAAGTCTAAGTTAAGACCCTTGCTTGTTCATCGTTATTTTAAAGAAGATGGGTATGATTGGGACGAGGAAAGTGAAGAATACGTTCCTATTTCGGGTCATTTTGTAACTGATACATTGGCTGGACTCATTCCTTATGGCAAAGGAAAGATAGTAGTCTCGACGACACCCATGATGTTTTCCAACTATGGACTGCTCTATGGCGATGCTGCCTCGTTGGCACTTCGCTTTATGGGCCAACTAGAGCAATATCCTGTCATCCGACTTGACCCGGCGGCCAAGACCGAAGTGGCTGGCGTCAGCGAGTCACCGCTGCGCTATGTGATTTCCCAACCGCCCATGAAGTGGGCCATGTGGCTACTTATTGTCACGGTCATCTTGGCAATGGTCTTTACCGCTAGACGCCGGCAACGCGTCATCCCTGTCATCGCGCCACCGGTCAACCGAGCACTTGAGATGGTTAAGCACATCGGGTCTCTATATTTCCAGCGCCATGACAATGCCGACCTCATGGCA
Organism: Muribaculaceae bacterium; assembly: GCA_017557285.1. Lineage (GTDB taxonomy): Bacteria > Bacteroidota > Bacteroidia > Bacteroidales > Muribaculaceae > Sodaliphilus. The sequence continues at coordinate 23,487 of JAFZAK010000077.1, read as the reverse complement.
AAGAAGTATCAGTTCTTTGTTGAGGAGGTGCGCAAACTCACCATGATTGACTTGGATGACGAGAATCACATCGACGACGCTTACCTGCAACTGCAACACGTATCGGGTATCCCGCGTGAAGAACTCAAGCAACAACTGCAAGAAATTGTCGCAGCCACAGTCGATCCCGTCAAGGACAAGCAGCTCATGCGCCACATCGACTACTTGAACAAAATCCTAACTAAGCTAAAAAACTAAATTCTTAATTCTTAATTCGTAATTCTTAATTTCTAAGATATGGACAACGAAATCATGGCACCGCGCGTCGACTTGACCGCTTTCGCCGACAAAATTCAGAAACTGCGCGACACCATAGCGCAAACAATCGTGGGACAGACCGAGGCCATTGACCTCATCCTGACGACTATCCTAGCAGATGGACATGTTCTGCTGGAGGGAGTGCCTGGCGTGGCAAAGACGCTCATGGCACGACTCATGGCACGACTGGTCGATGCACGATTCAACCGCATCCAGTTCACCCCCGACCTGATGCCCAGCGATGTACTCGGCACAACCGTCTTCAACATGAAGACTTCGGAGTTCAACTTCCACGAGGGACCGGCATTTGCCGACATCATCCTCGTCGACGAGATTAACCGCGCTCCCGCAAAGACACAGGCTGCCCTCTTTGAGATCATGGAAGAGCGACAAGTGAGTATAGATGGCACTACACACCGGATGGGGCCCGTCTATACCATCATCGCCACCCAAAATCCCGTCGAGCAAGAGGGTACCTATAAACTCCCCGAGGCGCAGCTCGACCGATTCATGATGAAGATTGTCATAGGCTATCCCACGCCCGATGAAGAGGTGAACATCCTCAACAAGCACCAACAGAATGCTCGCCTTACCAAGCTCGACGACATCAAGCCCATTATCACCCAGGACGAACTGCTCAAGATGCGTGCCACACTCAGTGCGGTCCTTGTCGAGGATTCGCTGGTCCGCTACATCGTCCAGATCGTACAGCAGACACGCCAAAGTCGCGCCGTCTTCTTGGGGGCGTCTCCCCGTGCTGCCGTTGCTATGTTGCAGGCAAGTAAGGCCTACGCGCTGCTGCAAGGCCGGGACTTCGTCACTCCCGACGACATCAAGGCTGTCACGCCCAGCATCCTGCAACACCGACTTCTTCTCACCGCCGAAGCCGAGATGCAGGGCTACAGCCCACTCTCAGTCACCCAATCTCTCATCGACAAAGTCGAAGTACCCAAATAGTCCGTTTGTTTCTGTATTGCGAGCCACCAGGCTCGCACATTGACATGTATTTACCCCGACGCTTCTATATCATCATTCTAGCCCTGGTGGCCATACTGGCAGCAGGATACTGGTGGAACTGGCTATTCATTGCCGGGCAGGTGCTGCTGGCGCTGTTCGCATTGGTGGTCATTGTCGATATCATTATGTTGTGGTGTCCCCCTAACCCCCTAAAGGGGGAACGAACTGACACCCCCCTTCAGGGGGGCTTGGGGGGACGTTGGCAAAACCTCATCATAGCCTCGCGACAGTGCAGCGACCGATTCTCGTGCGGTGATGATAACGAAGTGGCAATTCATGTCGATAGCACATACCCCTTCGATGTCGACATCCATGTCATCGACGAGGTGCCGCACATCTTCCAGCGGAGAGATATTGACTTCCAGCATCACCTGGCAAAAAACGGTAGCTGCCGCATCACCTACAATCTGCGACCCACCAAGCGTGGGGTATACGGCTTTGGACGCATCCGCGTGTTTGCTTCCACTATTCTGGCTCTCGTACAGCGCCGCTTTACCTGCGACCATCCCGTCGATGTCAAGGTCTATCCTAGTTATTTGATGCTCAACCGCTACGAGCTGCTTGCGATGAGTAACAACCTCACCGAACTCGGCATCAAGCGAATACGTCGGGCTGGCAACAACACCGAGTTTGAGCAAATCAAAGAATATGTGCAGGGCGATGAGTACCGGGCCATCAACTGGAAGGCGAGCGCGCGCCGCAACCAACTCATGGTCAACGTCTATACCGATGAGCGTTCACAACAGATATTCAATCTTATTGACAAGGGTAGGGTGATGCAGCAGGCATTCAAGGGAATGACCTTGCTCGACTATGCAATCAATGCCTCTTTAGTGCTGAGCTATGTCGCCGTTCGTAAGGAAGACAAAGCGGGATTGATGACATTCAATGAGGATTTGGATGAATTCCTTCAGGCAGCTAAGTCTTCCACGCAGATGCAGAACATCCTCGAGGCGTTATATGCGCAGGAGACCGACTTTGGCGAGACCGACTATTCGGCACTCCTGGTCAATGTCAATCGCCTCATCCGCAAACGCAGTTTGCTCGTGCTCTACACCAACTTCTCGGGGTTGAACAGTCTGTATCGCCAATTGCCCTATCTGCGGCAGCTCAACCAGCGGCACCGCCTGCTCGTTGTCTTCTTTGCCGACGAAGAGCTGAGCGACTTTATCGAACAGAAGCCCCTCGACAGTGAGGAATACTATCAACAGATTATCGCCGAGAAAATATCCCGCGAAAAGCAGCTCATTGTCACCACACTCCAGCAGCAAGGCATCCTCTCGTTGCTCACAACGCCCGACCGCCTCTCCATCAATGTCATCAACCGCTATCTGGAAATCAAGTCCCGCCAGATGATTTGATCATGAGCAGTTGTAAAAGGCACAAACAATATGAAAACAAACGACATACTAAAATTGTTGACTCTGGCGGCGTGCCTGTTGCTGGTACTGAATGCTATGGCTGAACATTACACCTGCACGTCAACGATTAGCTTTGACACCGAGCTAGTTCGCAACCTCCCTGTCGGGGAGGTCAGCGACTGGATTTATATCACCCTAAATCGGAACGACAGCACCGACAATTTTACCAATATCCAATTCCAGCTGGATATGCCCCAAGAGCTCCAAGTTCTTGGCGTAACTAATACCAAGACTGATGCTTCTGACTGTCTGTCCGTTAGAGGTACTAATAGACCTGATGATGGCGGCTACTTCGTCCTTCAACTGAATGTGTTGAGAGATGGCGAACAAATTGAAATCACCAAGAACCCCTTCGTTCTGTGTCGCATGAAACTCAAGAAAATGGGTGATTTGCCCTCAGATGCGAAAGTCACAATCAGCAACTTGAGGTATACCGATTCTCATGACGGCTCCTGGACAGCACTGGACCACACGATTAGTTTCTAAGCCCGCAATGATGCACTAGTAAACGCTCTCGTACCAGTTGATGAACGCTTGGTTCACCATCTTGTTGCCGCCGGGGGTGGGGTAGTCGCCGGTGAAATACCAATCGCCCGGTGCGGTGGGGATGGCATTGTGCATGCCTTCAACACTCTGGTACACCAACTTCACGTCGGCGTGAATCTCATCAGATGTCACCATCCGGGCAATTTGTTCCGAAATCTCATCATCAGTGAAAGGCGCATAGATGTCCACCACATAATTCACCACCTCTTCTTTGGGCAGCCCCTCCTGTGCCTTGCAGCGAGCATAGACTTCATCAATCACATGTTGCATTTTCCGCTCCTTAAGCAATTGGATGGCAGCACGGAAAGCAATGAACTCACTCATCTTGCGCATGTCGATGCCGTAATAGTCGGGGAATCGCACCTGCGGCGATGATGATACAATCACGATGCGGCGGGGATGCAGACGGTCGAGGATACGGATGATGCTCTGACGCAACGTCGTGCCACGCACGATGCTGTCGTCAATCACCACCAGGTTGTCAACGCCGTCTTGTACCTGGCCGTAGGTCACGTCATAGACGTGCGCTGCCAGGTCGTTTCGCTGGTTGCCTTCGGTGATGAAAGTGCGCAGCTTGATGTCCTTGATGGCAATCTTCTCGGTGCGCAGGCGCTGGTGCAGGATGTTGTGTACCTGATCCTCAAAGTCCGCACTGTTGCGGTCCAATGCCATTATACGCTCCAGTTTCAGATGCTCTAAGTGCTTATATAGACCTTCAACCATACCCATATATGCCACCTCGGCAGTATTGGGAATGAATGAGAAAATGGTGTGCTCCAGGTCGCCGTCTACAGCTTCCAGAATCTTCGGTGTCAACTGGCGCCCCAGCGACTTGCGCTCGTGGTACACGTCACGATCGCTGCCGCGGCTAAAGTAGATGCGCTCAAACGAGCAGTGCTTGTAGTCCAATTGAGGCAAAATCTGTTCGATGCGCACATCATTGTTTTTACTCACGATGATGGCTGCGCCAGGCGTGAGTTCGTGTACATCGTCAACCTCGACATGCAGCGCTGTCTGGATGACGGGGCGCTCACTCGCCGCCACAAAAATCTCGTCGTCGCAGTAGTAAAATGCTGGGCGGATGCCGTGTGGGTCGCGCATTACCATCATGTCACCGCTGCCCGTCATGCCGCAGATGGCATAACCGCCATCCCACGTAGTGGCGGGGCGCTGAAGGATGTTCTTGAAGTCCAGGTTGTCTTCCATGCGGATCGACAACTCGGGTTCAACAATGCCTTGGTCGCGGAAGAATCGGTGTAGGCGCTGGTTCTCGTTGTCAAGCGATTCGCCCAACTGTTCCAGCAGGATGATTGTGTCGCTCATGACGCGCGGGTGCTGGCCACGGCTCACGATGTCGCCGAAGATCTCTTCGACGTTGGTCATATTGAAATTGCCGCAGAGCATCAGGTTGCGCGACGGCCAGTTGTTACGACGAAGGAATGGGTGAACGAACTTCATGCCGCTCTTGCCCGTGGTGCTGTAGCGCAAGTGACCCATATACAGCTCGCCTACAAAGGGCAGGTCGATGGTCGAGACACCGCGGACCAGGCAATCATGCATGTCGTTCTTGATGCGACCGAAGATGTCGCTGATGGCGTTGCTGCCCAGGGCGCGCTCGCGATAGATATACTCTTCGCCAGGCGCAGCGTGTGTGTATACACAGCCCACACCGGCAGCCTCCTGACCCCGGTTGTGCTGCTTCTCCATCAGCAGGTACAGCAGGTTCAAGCCATACAAATAAGTCCCGTACTTCTCCTTGTAATAGTCCAGCGGCTTCCGCAACTTAATCATTGCGATACCGCACTCGTGTTTTACTTGCTCAATCATGACTTAGTCTAAAATTCGCTGCAAAGGTAATTATTTAAATTAAGAATTACGAATTAAGAATTAAGAATTAAGAACCTTTGGCAATTTTTTTTTCATTTCATGAAAAATGCACGTAAGTGAGAGCAAACAAGAATTTGTTCTTGTTTTGCCGAACATGAGCATTTTATCCAAAATAAAGTGCTGATACACAGCTCCTCCCCTAAGCTAGGGGAGGTGGCACGCAGTGCCGGAGGAGTGTGTGATACCGCTATGCTGTTTGACACACGCCTCCGCCCTTCGGGCACCCGCTCTTTCAGCGTCAATGGGCATTGCCTCAGCATAACAAGAGCAAGATTTGGTTCTGCGTTCGACTCGCACCATTGGTCTAACTTAGAGGGGGAGTTGCTAACGCAGTGAATGTCAATAAATAAATTCGTCGAACTCATGTCAAAACGAAGGCAAAGACGACAACCAGATGAATGGTCACATCGGCAGTATGCTATACCAAAAATCTTACGATGTTTTCGCAGTCCGTCAAGGAAATATTGAGGATTTTTATTTCAGTATTGTTGACGGGAAACCTTCAGGTTACTCAACTGAAACTGCACAAAAGATTGAAGCAGATTTAGAAAAGCAAAGGACGCGAATTCCAGGTGAAAAAGCTAGTTTGACCGAGTAATGCCAAAAGATATGGTTCAGTCAATCATGGACATGTATAATTGCAAAATGGTGACTGCGTACAAAATTATTAACAACACAATTTCACAAGGCAAAATTAAAAGAGAAAACAAGATGTTTTCGTTAGTTTAGCTTTTTTCATTTTTCATTTCATTTTTTCCCCTATAGGAAAAAATGAAATGAAAAATGAAAAAACTAAACGAGACACCAGATAGAGAAATGAAATAAAAAAATAAACCTTTCACAAACACTAAATTTAAACAATCATGGAAGCAACAAAAAACCAAATCTTGAAGCAAATCCGTTCGCTTCTTCCCGAGAACATTGACGGGTTTACAATCATCGTCATGCAAAAAAAGGCAGAGCCTTGCAGCGAGAACCTGGGCAGTGTTCCACCTGCCGAGGTTATAACCAAGGCTGCAGCACTCGAGCCATCAGCTCGTGATCACTTCCGCTCCCCTGCTGGCCGCAGATTTTCGCGATACAACTTCGAGCGAAATCTGCTAAACCTTGCTTGCGAGCGCATTCCGAAAAACTCCGAGGGTTGGATGCTGCAAGCAGATCTCGCCCGAGAGTTTGTCCGTATCCTCGACATCATGCGCGATACTGCAATGAAGCACATTCGCAAGTGCGAGGATTTTCTTGTATGCTCTCACTTACGTGTACTTTTTCATGAAATGAAAAAACTGAAAACTGAAAACTAACGTCTAACGTCTAATTTGGCCTTGAGGAAGTGGCCGGTGTAGCTGGCAGGGCAGGCGGCTACTTGCTCGGGAGTGCCTGTGACTACCACTTGCCCTCCGGCCTCGCCTCCTTCAGGACCGAGGTCGATGATGTGGTCGGCGCACTTGATGACCTCCATGTTGTGCTCGATGATTACCACGGTGTGACCACGGTCAATCAACTGGGTGAATGCCTTGAGCAATGTGTTGATGTCGTGGAAGTGAAGTCCTGTCGTGGGTTCGTCAAAAATAAATAAGGTGGGGACCTGCTTCTCGGTGCTCAGATAGTATGCCAATTTCACGCGTTGGTTCTCGCCGCCCGATAAGGTGCTGGACGACTGACCGAGTTTGATGTAGCCTAGACCCACGTCTTGCAGTGGCTTCAGACGTTTGACAACCTTGGTGTCGCCCGTCATGATGAAGAATTCGACTGCCTGGTTAACTGTCATCTCGAGGACGTCGCTCACGGTCTTACCGTGATAGACCACGTCGAGTGCGTTGTGGCTGAACCGTTTGCCATGGCAAGCCTCGCATGGCATGGTTATGTCGGCCATGAACTGCATCTCGATGGTGATGGTGCCCTCGCCCTTGCACTCCTCGCAGCGTCCGCCGGGCGAGTTGAACGAGAAGAACCCTGGGCCATAACCCATCTGCCGTGACAGTTGCTGCTCGCTGAAGATGTGACGAATCTCGTCAAATGCCTTCAGATAGGTCGCAGGGTTGCTGCGTGTCGACTTGCCGATGGGGTTTTGGTCGACAAGCTCGACATGTCCGATGCGGTCCAGGTCGCCTTCCAGACGTGAGTGTGACCCGGGGGCATCTGTGCTCAAGTCGAGGTGGCGTGCCAACGACCGATAGAGGATGTCGGTTACCAACGTACTCTTGCCGCTGCCGCTCACACCGGTCACTACTGTCATCACGCCCAATGGGAACTTCACATCAATGCCCTTGAGGTTGTTCTCGGCAGCACCGCACACCTTAATATAGTTATTGGTCTTGCGGCGATGGCTTGGCAACGGTATGGATAACTCGCCCGTCAGGTAGCGGGCAGTAAAACTGTTAGTGGCCTCAGGCAGTTTCTCGAAAGGACCCTGATACATGACTTGTCCGCCCAGTCGACCCGCCTCGGGACCTATGTCGATGATATAGTCGGCACTGCGCATGATGTCCTCGTCGTGCTCGACGACCACCACGGTGTTGCCTAGTGACTTGAGCTTCTGCAAAACGCCTACCAGACGGTCGGTGTCGCGCGAGTGAAGGCCGATGCTGGGCTCATCAAGGATATAAATGGAGCCGACGAGAGAACTGCCCAGCGAGGTGGCGAGGTTGATGCGCTGGCTCTCGCCGCCCGACAAGGATGACGACAGACGGTCGAGCGTCAAGTAGCCCAGTCCCACGTCGAGCAGGAACGACAGGCGACTGTTGATCTCGGTGAGAAGGCGGCGTGCCACGGTCGCGTCGGTTGCGTCTAGTTTGAGCGTGGCGAACCACAGTGCCAAGTCGCTCACGGGCATCTGCACCAATTCGCCGATAGTCTTGTCGGCGACACGGACATAGGACGCTTCGGGCTTCAGTCGCGAGCCGTGGCAGGTGGGACACACCGTCTTGCCACGGTAGCGAGCCAGCATTACACGATATTGTATCTTGTAGGAATTGGCTTTGACAAACTCAAAAAAGCCGTCTATGCCCGGGAAGTCGCCATCGCCGTGCCACAGCAAGTCGAGTTCGATCTGGGTGAGCTCATAATAGGGGCGGTGGATGTGGAAGCCATGACGCGAGGCAACGTGGATAAACTCACGTTTCCACTCGCTCATCGTCTGGCCGCGCCAGCACACGACGGCGTCGTCGTAGACCGACAGCGACTTGTCAGGAACCACCAGGTTCTCGTCAATGCCCACCACTCGCCCAAAGCCCTCACAAGTAGGACAGGCGCCGATGGGATTGTTGAAGTTGAACATCAGGTCGGTTGGCTCGGCAAAGGTGATGCCATCTACTTCAAAGCGCTTGCTGAATGGGTGCTCGTGAATGTTTCCATCTTCATCCCATACTAGAAGGATACATTGGTCGTGACCCTCGAAAAACGCCGTCTGTAGCGAATCGAGCAGGCGCATCTCATCACCCTTGTCATGCGTCACGCTCATGCGGTCGATGAGCAGGCGGTAGTCGGTCACCGATGAGTCGGCGGCTGTGATGTCAACGAAGTGTCCATGATGCTCTAGACGCGAGTACCCACCTTTCGCGAGCACCGATAATTGCGCCGCCAAGTCGCGTCCCTCGGGGATGACAATGGGGCACACGAGCGCAAAACGAGTTCCGTCGGGCAAGCTGTTGACACAGGCCACCACATCGTTGGCAGTGTGCTTCTTGACCAGCGCACCGCTCACAGGTGAATAGGTCTTTCCTATGCGTGAGAATAGCAGTCGCAGGTAATCGTAAATCTCGGTTGATGTGCCGACGGTACTGCGCGAGTTGCGCGTGTTTACCTTTTGCTCGATGGCGATGGCAGGTGGCAATCCGCGGATAAAGTCGCACTCGGGCTTGGACATGCGACCCAGAAACTGGCGGGCGTATGAGGACAACGACTCGACATAACGACGCTGCCCCTCGGCATAGAGTGTATCAAAAGCCAATGACGACTTACCTGACCCCGACAGGCCGGTAATCACGGTCAGACTGCCGCGAGGGATGGTCACGTCGATGTTCTTCAGGTTGTTTACACGTGCTCCCTTGATGATGATGTCGTTGCTTGCCATGCCGTCTTGAAGAAATGAACCGACAAAGGTAGTGCAAGTTGAGAGCAAAACAAAATAAAAAACAAAGTTTTATATTTTTTTTGCCTAGACGCAGCCTACTTTCGCCGAAGGCAAAGGTAATCATTTTTCGCCACATGGACAAATAAGTCGAAATGCTGACAAAATTGCACTTTTTCGGCAAAAATTTTGGCTGAGAAAAAAAGAATTGCTACTTTTACACGATTTTTTGAAAGCCATTCGTTGTGATGGCACAAGATTTGCACCATTTCTAGTATGTCTAGAGTATCTAGTGCATCTAGCTCGTCTAGAATATTAACTTTATAATTTACAATAATATGAAACCACTAAACATCATTCTAGCCGTTGTGGGCGGTGCCGTTGCCGGTGCTGCCGTGGGACTGCTCCTAGCACCCGAGAAGGGAACTGAGACTCGCAACAGAATCGCTGAAATCCTCAAGGAAAAAGGTGTCACGCTGAAGAAAGACAAACTTGAGGAGCTCGCCGACGAAATTGCTGAAGAGCTCAAGGACTGAGGGAGCTATTAGCTTTTAGCTATTAGCATTTAGCTTCCCCCTCTTCAGGGGGGATGAGAGAGGGGCTCCCCCTAACTACTTTAACTACTGTAACTACTTTAACTACTAAAAAGGTATGAACAAATCATTAAGCATTCTCTATGCATTCCTGGGTGGCGCTATCGTGGGTTGTGCAACCGCAATCCTCTTTGCTCCCGAGAAGGGCGAAGACTTGCGCACTCGCATCAAGGAACTCCTCAAGAAGAAAGGCATTGATTTCAGCGATGACGAGGTAGAACAACTTGTCAAGCAAATCAGCGCACAAATTGAGGAATAAACAGTTTTATTTTACGTACACCCCCTCTTCTCAACAGAGGAGAGGGGGATAATCTAATTTCGCATAGCGCATAGAAACAGATGGAAGACTTAGACTACAAACGGCTGGTCGAGGAGGGGCGCGAGTACCTCTCGCTCGAAATGAAATATGAAAAACTCACCGCAGTAGAAAAATTGTCAGTACTGCTGTCGGCCATTGCCTTTGTGGCAGTGTTGGTCATCGTTGGAGCTTTTGCCCTTTTCTTCCTGGTGTCAACTCTGATTCACTTCCTGTCGCAGTGGATGGGACTGTGGGGAGCAAACCTGTTGGTGGTTTTTGTCCTCCTGCTGATTATGGGCGTGGTCTTCGCGTTCAAGCGACAACTCATTGTCGATCCGATTACGAAATATATCACTAAACTGTTCCTTAACGCTAAAGAAGACGAGTAACATGGAGAACAATAGCAACATGGTGCCCGTCACCGAAAACACCGACAATTGGAAGGGACTCACCCTTGAACAACTGCGCATGCGTCGCGCCAAGGCACTGCTGCGACGTGAGGTGGGTAAGGTCAAATTGAATGCCGCGTTCGACGGGATGAAGACCCGAGTCAGTGACAATGGCATAAGAGGACTTATGTTTAACGACAAGTCGTTGGTACAACTCAAAACGGCCGACTATGTCTTCTTGGGATGGAAAATTGCACAACTCTTTATTAAGGCCAGAAGACGCAAAAAATAGCCTGAAATCTTATCAAAATTGACAAAATTCGCTCTTTTTGTCACATTTTTCTTGATTTTTTCTTGCTGTTTAAAAAAATATCACTACTTTTGCCACGTGATTTCTACAATCAATTAACTATTTTATTCACTAAAACCTATTTGCCTATCGACAAAACATTACTCATTACGAACCAAAAATAGAAAGAAATGAGAATGTATCAAGACCAAAGCGATGACCAACTGGTCGCTTTGTATGTCGATGGAGTAAACGAAGCCTTTGATACGCTCATCGAGCGACACAAAGACAGGTTATATTCCTATATTTTTCATTCGGTAAAGAGCGAAGAACTGGCGGATGACATCTTTCAAGAGACATTCGTCAAGGCTATCGTCACGCTTAAGCAAGGACGCTATGTCGAGAACGGACACTTCTCGGCATGGATCTCACGAATCGCTCATAACCTGATTATCGACCACTTTAGGCAGTCACGGGCAGTCAACCTGCAGTCGACCGACGACACCGAGTACAATGTCCTTAACCGCAAAGAACTCAGCGAACAGACGGTCGAAGACTCGTTGGTGACACAGCAAATCCACCGTGACATTAGGCGACTCATCAAGGCCTTGCCCGAATCGCAACGCGAGGTGCTGCTCATGCGATATTACAAGAACATGAGCTTCAAGGAAATTGCCGAGCGCACTCAGGTCAGCATCAACACTGCTTTGGGACGAATGCGCTATGCCATCCTCAACATGCGCCGAATCGCTGAAGAGCATAACATTATTCTTACCGTCTAATAATTGATAAAAACTGCAATCATGAGAAAACTGATGATCTTGTTGGCTGTGCTCATCGGTACGACTGCCATGTGGGCACAAGAGTCAAAGTATCCCGTCGAAGTGAAAAAACTGCCCAGCTTGGCGCATCACAACCTCAACTCTTACTTCCCTGGTGTGGAGGTTTCCGAGGCATATACCGTCACACAGAAAATCAAGGACGAATATTTTGTCGTACTTGAAAACTCAGTACTTGTTGTCTTTGACAAACACGGACAGTGGAGCAGGGTAGAGGCAAACGAGGCTGAAATTCCTGAAAGAATGATTGACGGACGCATCAAGATGGACCTCGCCAAGAATAAATTGACTGCGCGAGTGATCAAAATGGAGAAAGACAAGAAAGGTAATTACGGGGTCTTCTTGGAAGACGGAACGGAACTGCACTACGACAACCAGTTCAAACCGATGAAATAACCCCTCTTTTACAAACTATAACTAAAAGTGAGCCTTGATTGGCTCACTTTTTGTATTATAAAAGGTGTTTTTTGTGTTTTCGCTTGTAGAATTGGCCAAAAACACCTAATTTTGTAAGTTTTATTGACAGCGAGAAGCGAGAAATGATGACCAATTCTCAACTCTCAATTTGAAAGAAAGTTGACTGCCAGACATATATATAACCCCATTCGAACCATTTTGGTCACAGCAATTATTGCCGTGGTCCTCTTGTTTGCAGGCTTATATATAGCACTGTCGATACCGCCCGTTCAGAACAAAATACGCTCCGAGGGGGAAAAGGCACTCACTGAATATCTGGGCACTCCGGTTACCATTGGAGAAGTAACGATAGAGCCGTTTGACCAACTTACTCTGAAAGACGTCCTCATCCCCGATCAGCAAGGCGATTCAATGATTGTTGTCGATAAACTGGGAGCGGGCGTGAGTCTCTATGACTTGATTGCCAAGCGGAAAATTGTCTTGACTTATGCCGAACTGGTGGGTTTGCATGGTCACATAACCCGTCCAGACAAACAGAGCGACACCAATCTCCAGTTCATCATTGACAAACTCAAACCCAAAGGCAATGAACCGCCCAAACCATTTGACCTGGAGATTCGAAATGTGGTCATCCGAAAGTGCGACATCGCCTATGATGTGCTAAATGAACCGCGACGTCTTGACCGCTTCGATCCGAACCATGTGCACATTTCTAACCTAAGGGCCGATGTTTCACTGCCACGACTCAAGAACGATGACTTTGACATCGAGGTCAAACGACTCTCGCTCGATGAGCGTAGTGGATTCTCGCTCAAGAACTTTGCTTCGCATGTTACAATCACGCAGCAACAGCTCGATGTAAAGGATATTCAGCTGGAACTGCCGCACTCGTCCATCAATTTGGGCGACTTGCAGTTGCATTACTCGGCATTGAACCAGTTGGGCAAAGAATTGCCAGGTATGACCCACCAACTGAACATCGGCACCAGCACCATCACACCCAGCGATTTCAAGGCATTTGTCCCACAGTTAGGAGGCTATGATGACCCACTGACGCTGACCGCCAACATACAGGGCAATACTGACTATGTCGATGTGCCTATGCTTGTCATGCACGACGAGAACCACAATTTGGACCTGAAGTTGAGTGGGTCGGCTTCGGGATTGAAAGATCTACAGTCATTGTCGTTTGATGTGCCACAGTGTCAGTTGCGAGCCACACGCCCAGTCGTAGACCGTATCTTATCATTGTTGCCCTCCATGTCACCGCAAGCCAAGGACATCCTCGCTCGCTGCGAGACGCTGGATGTGGATGCATCGGTGCAAGGAACGAAGAGCCAAATTCACTTCGATGGCGATGTGACCACGGCACAGGGTAATGTCGTACTGCAAGGGTCATTCCAGAATCCCCCCAGTGGTGCGAAACAGTTCCAGGGTCATGTTGCCACTCAGCAGTTTGCGCTAGGACAACTCATCGCTAAGGAGCCGTTGTTGGGTAATGTTGCACTTGATGCCGAGGTCGATGCAACACTTTTGGGCAAGGCGGTCACTGGCACACTCGACGGCCATGTAGACTTCATTGAACTGAAAGGAAACCGGTATCAAGATATCACAGCCAATGTCACTGCTGAGGGAAACACCTATGGTGGAATTGTCACCATTAACGACCCGAATGGCAAGGTTTCTGTCGAAGGGTCTGTATTGCTTGACGGACAGAACTCGCGTTATGACTTCGTGGCCGATGCCTCGCAGGTGATGCTTAACCGTCTTGGGCTGATTTCCAAGCCACCTGTCGATGTCGTGTCGTTGAAGGCGGCGGGTTCGTTCCAGGGCAACCGTATTGACCGTGCGAACGGTTCGCTTGAACTGACCGACATTGCTTTGGTTAAGGGCGACAAGACGCTCAATATCGACCACATCACCGTTGATGCAGACAATGCCTCGCCACTGCAAAGCATTAACATCCAGTCGCCCATTCTCGAGGGTAATGTCGAGGGGTCGTATGACTTTGCAACCCTAGTTCCGTCGGTCAAGACGATGCTCTCTGAGACTTTCCCGAAACTATTTGGTGCATACAACCGCAACTACAAGAGCCTGCGACCCAATGATGTAGATTTCAACTTTGTCATCAATCCTACCGACGAGTTGCAGTCGTTCCTTAACTTGCCTGTTAAGGTGCTTTATAAGACAACCCTTGAGGGTCATCTTGACGAGACGGGGCATGGCTTTGATGTTCGCCTCAATGCACCTTATTTGCTGCAAGGAAACAAAAACATCATTGAGCAGACTTCGCTCAACGCCCATCTTGATGATGTTACCCATCGTATGATCGTCGATGCGCACACAATCTTTCCTTCAAAAAAAGGTAAGATTCATGTTGACCTTGATGCCCATGGGGGTAACGACTCTTTGGCGACCAATTTGGCATGGAAAGTTGACCGCGAACGGGATTTCTCGGGCAACTTGAACCTATCGGCACTGCTGGCACGCAATCCCGATAACAAGATTCGGGCCGACATCGATGTGAATCCTTCCAAGTTGGTGTTCAACGACACGGCATGGATGATGCAGCCCGGACACATCACTGTTGACAAGGATGTGATTTCGGTCTATAATTTGGCAGGCCAGTGTGATAAGCAGTTTGTGCGCATCAATGGTAGGGCGTCGCACAACCCCGACGATTTGCTTAAGCTACAACTCAATGATGTTAGTCTTGACTATATCTTCGAGACTCTGAACATTGATAATGTGGCCTTTGGTGGTCGTGCAACGGGCGATTTCTTTGCCAGCGACCTCTTCTCAAAGTCGCCACGACTGCTGACGCCAGGACTTCATGTAAACAACCTTGCTTACAACCATGCTGTGATGGGAGATGCCGACATCGAGAGTCAATGGCTCAACGAGGAGAAGGGGGTCTCGCTCAATGCGCGCATCAACCAGAAGAATGGAGGTGTCTCAACCGTCGACGGGGCTATTTTTATCGGAGCCGACTCGCTCTATCTTGAATTTGAGGCACAGCGAGCCAATATAGCGTTCATGAAGCCATTCATGCAAGCATTCACCAGCGATGTGCAGGGCGAGGCATCAGGCAATGTCATTCTGCTAGGAAACTTCCACGACATCACAGCCTATGGTGGCGTTTACGTAGACAGTTTGCAATTCAAATTGGATTATACCAATGTCTACTATACGTGTTCGGGCGATTCGGTACACATGGCGCCCGATATGATTACGTTTAATGACGTGCGCATTCACGACCGAGATGGACACGAGGCAAGCATGTCGGGATGGCTCAAGCATGACTATTTCCACAAGCCGGTTTTCAACTTTGGCATCACTCAGGCACGCAACTTGTTGTGCTACGACACAAACGAGAAAGACAATCCTGTGTGGTATGGTACCGTCTATGGAAACGGTGCGGCATTCGTCACGGGTGAGCCAGGTGTGGTCGACATCAAGGTGAATATGGAGACGGCACCCCGCAGCAGATTTACTTTTGTACTGAGTGACAGTGAGGAGGCGAGCGAGTACAACTTCATCACCTTCCATGACCGTGATGTCAAGAACCGGCCAGTGCCGCCACATCTTGAGGAAGACACAGTGCCTGCCATCGTGCGACAGCTCACCGCCCAGGCGCAGAAACATGAGGAGTCTGAGCCAACCCACTACAACATTGACCTGCAGGGTGACATTACCCCAGATGCACAGTTAATCATTGTCATGGACCCCGTTGGTGGCGACCAAATCAAAGCGACTGGCCGTGGCAACTTGCGCATGACTTACAACGATGCTGACGAGATGACGATGTTCGGCAAGTATGTCCTTGACAAAGGAAACTATAATTTCACCCTCCAGGACATCATCATCAAGGACTTCACTATCAAGGAAGGCTCGTCAATCAGCTTCCAGGGCGACCCATACGCCGCACAGCTTGACATCGAGGCTGTATACTCGCTCAATGCCAATATCCGTGATCTGGACGAGTCGTTTGCCAGCGACAAGGAAATCAATCGCACCAATGTGCCGGTTCATGCACTGTTGCGTGCCAAAGGTCCCATGAGCCAGCCCGACATCTCGTTTGACCTTGAGTTTCCTACCTTGCCAACCGATGCTTACCGAAAAGTGAAGAGCATCATCAGCACCGATGAGATGATGAACCAGCAGATGGTCTACCTGCTGGCTCTGAACCGATTCTATACTCCTGAGTATACCAACACCACCACGCGCAACAACGAACTTACTTCTGTCGCATCGAGCACATTGTCATCGCAGCTGTCGAGCATGTTGGGTAAGATGAGCGAAAAGTGGAGCATCTCGCCAAATTTCCGTAGCGAGAAAGGCGACTTTAGCGATATGGAAGTGGATTTGGCGCTCTCTAGTCAATTGCTCAATAACCGTCTCATCTTCAACGGCAATTTTGGATACCGCGACAACACTTACAACACTCGCAACAGCAATTTCATCGGTGACTTTGACATTGAGTACCTGCTCAATAGTCAAGGCACGCTGCGACTGAAGGCATATAACCACTTCAACGACCAAAACTACTATGTGCGCAATGCGCTAACCACTCAGGGCGTGGGTATCGTTTGGAAACACGACTTCAACAGACCGTTCGATTTTATTCGTCGTAATAAGGTTGTCAATGATTCTATACCTGCCGACACCACCAACGTCAAACCTGTTGCCACGCCATGAGAAGAAGACTGCTCATATTGACCTTGTTGTTGGGCATGCTTCACGCGTGGGCGCAGGAGCCTGTAGACACGGTGCTGCCCGAAAGGAACTGGAAAGACCAACTCAAAAGTTTGCGCATCAGCCTCGATGATACCATCACACGATATCCCAAGTTCATCAATACTGTGCTAAAATCAGGCAGATGGGTCCGACAAGCGTTATACACCTACGACACAACCTATGTTGAGAGTTTTGATAACACTTGGCGTTTCACCATCAAGTGCAACAACTGGTTTGACACCTATCGTGGTCAGCTCACCGACCACAAGACCACTGTCACGATGGCGTCTAACATCACCAGCAAGTTTGGCGGCCACATCTCCTATAAGGGTCTCGGATTGGGTTATATGTTCAACCTTAGGGATGCGTTCACTGGCCGTCGCATGAACAACCGCCGATGGGACGGCTCGATCAACACCTCGCGCATTGCCGTAGAGTGGTATTACACCAAGGACCGCAATGAGATTAATGTGCACCGTCTGGGCGACTATGGCCGTTACAACTGGAAGAGCTTCAAGTTCGACGGCCTCACGCGTGAGGCTTACGGTGCCTATGCTTATTACTTCTTCAACCACCGCCACTACTGCCAGTCGGCAGCCTACGGCATTTCGCGCTGGCAGCGCAAGACAGCGGGGTCGTTCATCCTTGGACTGCATGCCAATAAACAGAACATCCGTATGGACTTCAGCGACATCGATCCCGTGTTGCAGGACTACTTACCCGACAGTTTGCGAACCTACCAGTTCATCTACAGCGATTATTGTGCTCTCGTGGGTTATGGCATTAATTGGGTGCCAAAGTACCGGTGGCTCATCAATGTTACTGCTATCCCCAGCATCGGCCTACGACATAGCTGTCATACAACAATCGAGAAAGACCAATATTTGTTGTCGGGCAACATACGATTAAAGATGGCGCTTATTCTCAATCGCGACAAGTGGTCCTATGGACTAAACTTTATCAGCGACGGACATTGGTATTTCAGCAAGCATAACAATTTCTTCAACTCTAGCCAAGACATCAATGTCTCTGTCAGTTTCCGATTATGAAAATGTTGGCTAATGAAAACCTACGATAATGAGCAATTAAGAGCTATTGAGGCGAGGGGAGGGCATTATCTGGTGCTCGCACCGCCAGGGTGCGGAAAGACCGATATCCTATCGGAGCGTGTTGTACGGGCCCGCGAGCGGGGCGTGCCTGATGACGATATGCTATGCCTCACCTTCACCAACCGCGCCTCGCGTGGCATGCGCGAACGGGTGCGGAAGAAACTCGGAGACGAGCCGTGCCGCATCTTTGTGGGAAACGTGCACCGCTACTGCTCGCACTTGTTGTGGGACAACAACCTATTGCCCGAGAGTACAGCGGTGATTGATGATGATGAACTCACCGACCTGCTGACGAGACAAGACCCACAACTCTTCATCACCAAGAACGGCTCGCCCCATCGTTCAAACATCGCGCTTGTTGACCATATCGACTCCTATATATCACAAAGAATCAATGGACATCCACACGAAGCCATCTTCTTGCCCGAGGATGACTTTGAACAATATTTTCGCAAGGCAATAGCTGCACATCTGGACCCAGCACTAGTCGTTGAGTCGCCGTTTGTTAAATATGCGCTGATGTTCAGGCGCTACAAACTCGAGCATCAACTGATTTCGTTCAATGACCTGCTCATCCTTGCCTTTGATGCATTACGACGTGACACCGCCCGCAAACTAAAGCGATTCAGTTGGATACAGGTCGACGAGGTGCAAGACTTGAACGCACTGCAAATGGCAATCATCGATCTGTTGCTCAACCGTGACGGTGACTATACTGTGATGTATCTGGGCGATGAACAACAGGCAATATTTTCGTTCATGGGCGCTAAACTTGAACAGTTAGCCTTGCTGCGTGGCCGCTGTGCGGGCAACATTTTCACACTCGGTGTCAACTACCGCTCACCGCAGTATCTGCTTGACATTTTCAACACTTATGCCGAGAAAGAACTAGGCATTGATCCGTCTCTATTGCCGCAATCCAACCGTGATGCCTTGCCAGGAAAATACGACCTGATATTGACGGGCAACGTTACTGAGTCGGGGCAGTACGGGCGCTTGGAGTCCATGATACGATTTTATCAGGGTCAAGGCGAGAACGAACGTGTGGCACTGCTTGTGCCCACCAATGCTGCAGCTGATCGTGTCAGTGCGCACCTGAAGAGTAAAGGAGTTGGACACTTCAAAATCTCGGGTACCGACATGTTTCGCAGCAAGTCGTTCAAGACATTAGCGGCGTTCTTTTGCGTCAGCGTCGATGACTTCAACCGCATGGCTTGGGTTAGGCTTATGCAGGGAACAGGCGTTGTGTCGACGGCTGTCAAGGCGATGACTCTGGTGACTGGCATGAAACGAGTGATGATGACTCCATCTGACCTGATGAACGGCGAGAGTTACATCGAGCATTTCATCAAGGAATATAACAGATGCGAGTTCGTCTTCTTCGATACTGAGACCACCGGGCTGAATGTGCTGGAAGATGATATCGTGCAGATAGCCGCATTCAAGGTGCGTGATGGCGAGCGGGTAGAAGGCAGTGAGTTCAACATCTTCTTGCACACTGACCGAGAGATACCGTCACACTTGGGAGATCTGGTCAACCCGCTAGTCGATGCTTATGCCAACAGTCCCCACCTAGACCGTGCCGAGGGTTTGAACCGTTTCCTTGAATATATTGGCGACCGCCCGCTATTGGGACACAATGTAGCCTACGACTACTGCATTCTTCAGAAAAACGTCGAGCGAGAGCTACACAAACAGGTGTCCTGTGACATCTATGACTCACTGCACCTTGCCAAGTGCGTCAAGCCGGACTTGAGGATGTATAAACTGGCTTATCTCATCCAGGAACTTCATCTTGAGGGCGAAAACTCGCATCTCGCCGACCAGGATATTGCAGCAACCAAGGCGCTCGTCGATTATTGCTATGCTGAGGCATGTGGTGTGGTTCATTCACAACGCCAGTTCATTCAGCAAAATATTGAAGTGGCACGCCGCATGGCACCGCTGAAGGCGATGTTAGACACATTGCAAGAGCATCTTTACCAACCGGTCAGTTCTGCAGGTCGTACCATAGCCGACGAACTGCGCGACACACATAACGCAATGGTTGCGCAGGAGCTTATCAAACCCCTGGACAAAGGCAAGTTTGGCTTGTTCATTAGATATGTCGAAGATGAATGGACCGACCCGAACGCACTGGAAACTTTGCATGACCAAATAAGCAACCACTTGAACGACATGGCCACCACACTTAACGAGGGTGACCTCATCAACAGTAAATATGTCACTGATAGTGTTTTTGTTATGACTGTGCATAAGGGGAAGGGGCTGGAGTTTGACAACGTGGTAGTGCTGGATGCTTCCGAAGGGGTGTATCCTTATGTCTGGACCAGGCGACGCATGAACAGTCCAAATCCTAAAATGCGTAAGCAGGCAGAAGATGAAATGAAAGAGGATGCACGCAAGTTTTACGTCGCGTTGTCGAGGGCCAAGAAACGCCTCTGTGTCAGTTATGTATCCGAAATGACACCCTTTATGATGAGCATCCGTCACTATTTTAACACTGGCCGCAGCTAAAAACCGCATCAGTACGTTAAAAAACTGACAACTGACAACAGATAACTGAAAACTTATTTGTATTTTTGCAATTTATAAATAACGATAAGAAAGATAGAATTCTCCATAAATAAATGAGCATCATCTTAGGAATAGAATCGTCCTGTGACGACACGTCGGCGGCTGTAGTGCGCGACACATTACTGCTGAGTAATGTCATCGCTAGTCAACGGGTGCACGAACAGTATGGTGGGGTTGTGCCCGAACTGGCATCGCGCGCCCACCAACAGAATATCGTGCCTGTGGTCAGCGAGGCAATCCGTCAGGCGGGCATTGACCGCAAGGATATTGACGCTATTGCATTCACGCGCGGACCGGGCCTGCCCGGATCCCTGCATGTGGGCACATCGTTCAGCAAGGGGCTTGCTCTGGCGCTCGATGTACCGCTTGTCGACGTGAACCACTTGCATGGACATGTGTTGGCGCATTTCATTCAGGAGACCCCTGACGCTCCAGTGCCAGAATTTCCCTACCTGTGTTTGCTTATCTCGGGCGGTAACTCGCAAATCATCAAGGTAAGCGCACCTGACGACATGGAAATCATGGGTCACACCATTGACGATGCCGCAGGCGAGGCGTTCGACAAGTGCGCCAAGTCGATGGGCTTGCCTTATCCGGGAGGACCCGTTATCGACCAGTTGGCGCAGCAGGGAGATCCCGAACGGTTCAAGTTTGCCAAGCCCCACATTCCTGGCTACGACTACAGTTTCAGTGGACTGAAGACATCGTTCCTCTACACCTTGCGCGATGAGTTGAAAACGAACCCCAATTTTATTGAGGAGAACAAGGCCGACCTCGCAGCATCACTGCAGAAGACCATCATTGACATCCTCATGGACAAGTTTGGCAAGGCAATCAAGGACACGGGCATACGAACCATCGCCATTGGTGGAGGCGTGGCGGCAAATTCGGGAATGCGCCAGGCTGTGCAGACCTATGCCGATCGCCGTCGGCTCAAGGCATTCATTCCCAAGCGCTTGTTCACAACCGACAACGCAGCAATGATTGCTATCGCTGGTTACTTCAAATACCAACGCAAGGAGTTCTGCGACATCACCGCACCCCCCTTCGCCCGAGTCAGTATATAAGCAAATATGAATTATTCCATCATCGTTGTTGGCGATGAGATTCTCATCGGCCAAGTACAAGACACCAACTCGGGCTTCATAGCCCGACAACTTACTCCCTTCGGTTGGCAGGCGGTATCAATCCGCACGGTTGCTGACGATGGGCAAGCCATCTTCGATGCTATCGACGAAGGCTTTGCCCATAGCGATGTCATCCTCATGACTGGCGGACTGGGTCCCACCAAGGACGACATTACCAAACCCACGTTGTGCCGCTACTTCGGTGGCGAATTGGTCCACGACGAGGCCACAGCCCACAATGTAGAGCAGATTGTTTCGGGTCGGCATCTGAAGCTGAACGACTATACACGAGCGCAAGCCATGGTCCCGTCGTCGTGCCGCGTTATCCAGAACCAATGTGGCACCGCGCCGTTGATGTGGTTTGAACGTGATGGCAAGGTGCTCGTAAGTATGCCTGGCGTGCCTTATGAGACCGAAACCATGCTCGTGCGTGAAGTGATTCCCCAACTCATGACACATTTCCATCACGATGTGGACATTGAGTTCCGCCATTTGATGGTTACGGGCATCATCGAGAGCGCGCTGGCGATGACCCTTGACGAATGGGAACGTCGTTTGCCCAAGGGCATTCATCTGGCCTACTTGCCGCAGCCTGGCATCATCCACCTGCGCCTTACGGGTCAGGCAGCTGACAAGCAGTGGCTAACGGCCGAGATGGATCGCCTGGTGGCTGAATTGCACCAATTGCTGGGTAATCATATCGTTTGCGACGAGAACTTGCCGTTGGCTGGCATCGTTGGCAATATCTTGCGTCGCCGGGGACTGACATTGTCAACTGCCGAAAGTTGCACAGGTGGGAACATTGCCCACGAGATAACCGCCATTGCTGGCAGCAGCGACTACTTTGTCGGTAGTGTGGTTTCTTATCATCGAGATGTCAAGCAAAATCAACTGGGCGTCTCGCCTTCCGACATTGACCAGTTTGGCGTGGTCAGTCAGACTGTAGCCGAACAGATGGTGACGGGCGTGTGTCGGTTGTTGGGCACCGATTGTGCAGTGGCTACGACAGGAGTGGCCGGTCCGGGTGGCGGCACGCCAGAGACACCTGTTGGAACGGTGTGGATGGCTGCCAAGTGTGGTGAAAAGGTCATCTCTCAGTGCAAGCACATTCCAGGCCACCGCCAGCGCGTCATCGCCCGCGCCACCAACGACGCCCTCCTCCTGCTACTTTCAATCATATCACCCAACAATTAACTATAAACTATTCACTATCAACTTTTAACTAAATACAATGCTTACCAAAACGCTTCGCCTCGTCTTTGGCATCTTCATGATTATCATTTATTTAGGCATGTCATATCTGCTCATCGTCAATTTCTTTGACTGGAGCACAACCACAACGTGGAACATCATCCGCTACGGCATGGCTGCCATCTTTGGAGCATACGGCATCTATCGTGCTTATCGCCAGGTTACAGGCATTGACTACTATCGCAACCGACGACTAGAAGAGAAAGACTAATGCGATACCGCCTTTCTCTCCTCATCGTGCTGATGTGCTGTCTATGTCTGGCAACCTTAGCACAGCATCGCTTGTCTGCGCCCAGCCGAGCCATGCTCCACAAGATGCCTGCCGAAAAAATGGTACAAGCCTTCATCACCCACGATGATCCCTCATGTCTTGAAGGCTTGCAAGTTAATATGCGCTATGATGACATAGCGTTGGTGTCACTGCCTGCACGACAGTTGCAGCAAGTGGCGGCACGACGAGGTGTGCGACAAGTGGCGATGGCTACAAGACTCCATGTTGAAACCGACTCATCGCGAGCCGCCACATGGACCGATGCTGTGCAGTTGGGCGAAAGTCTGGGCATGCCGTATAATGGCAGTGGGGTAGTGCTAGGCGTGATTGACACGGGCATCGACTTCAACCAC
>JAFZAK010000076.1 GCA_017557285.1 Muribaculaceae bacterium | reverse complement strand
CAGCTCCAGCGGCATCGGCAGTTCGGTACAGGGTTACTACCTGAGCACCAGTTCGCTGAGCTACTCGGCCAATCGTTACTATAGCATTATCTCAACGAATGCGTCATCGAATGCGTCTGCGATGTTCACCTATAGTTTTGAGGGCAGTTGCAGTAGCAAGCTCAGCCTATTCACTGCCAAGGGCATGACCAGCGGCACGACCTATTACGTCAAGTACAGCACATCTGCTCCGACGGGCGCCACCAACTCGTTCCATGGCGTGTATATCGGTGGCACGACCAGCGGCACGCTGACCCAGCTCACCAGCTTCACGGCAACGAAGTAATTGAGACATCTGATTTTTTTCATAAGCGACGAGTCGGCGCATCTTCCCAAATGGGAGTGCGCCGACTCTGTGTTTGTGCGAGCAGAAACATAGCAAGGCGTAGGTCTACGACCAACGCGCCATGGGGTTTTATTCGAGTCAAGACCTATGGTCTTGCCCAGGTCTTCGACCTGATTTTCATCATCGGGAATTAGTTGTGCTGATTATGCATTGTGCATTGAATCAAAGGCGTTCCAGCCTTGGGCACGGATGGGGAGTTCCTGATTGTCGCGGGTGACCAGGCATGGACCAAGCTCAGGCTTGGTGATGCGGCCGATGAGGCGTGCAGTCTTCATCTGCGACACCTTTTCGTGGTCGGTCAGCGGGACGGTGAACAACAACTCATAGTCCTCGCCGCCATTCATAGCCGCCGTAACCAGGTTCATGTTGAACTCCTCGGCCTGGATGGCGGTCTGGTAGTCGATGGGTATGCGGTCCTCGTAAATGCGGCATCCCACACCCGACGCCTTGCAGATGTGCAGCAGTTCGCTCGACAGTCCATCGCTCACATCCATCATTGCCGTGGGGCGTATGCCCAGCTGTCGCAGTTCGTCAATCACATCACGTCGCGCCTCGGGCTTGAGTTGTCGCTCGAGCAAGTACTCCTTGCCGGCAAAGTCGGGTTGGAAAGTGTCATCCTTGACACCTTCGGCCACCTGGCGCTCACGCTCGAGCAACTGCAGTCCCATATAGGCCGCTCCCAGGTCACCACTGACGCAAATCAGGTCGGTGTCGCGGGCACCATTGCGATAGACGATGTCGTCGGGGTCAGCCTCGCCAATGGCTGTGACACTGATAAGCAGCCCGGTAACACTGGCACTAGTATCGCCTCCAACCAAATCAACGCCATACTCCTCGCACGCCAGACGGATGCCGGCATACAGCTCCACGATGTGCTCCAAGGTGAAGCGCTTGCTGATGCCCAAACTCACGGTAATTTGTTGTGGTGTGCCGTTCATGGCATAAATGTCGCTCAGGTTGACCACCACAGCCTTGTAGCCCAGGTGCTTCAGCGGCACATAGCGAAGGTCAAAGTGTATGCCCTCAAGCAGCAGGTCGGTGGTGATTAACGTGCGATTGCCGCCATTATCGATGACAGCACAGTCGTCGCCCACGCCACGCAATGTGGACGCGTTGCGGCTTGCAAAATTTTTGGTGAGATGGTCAATCAGCCCAAACTCACCAAGTGTCGAAATTTCAGTCATGTTTTTTCCTATTCCTCGATTTTCTTAAGCAGGGTTGGAATGAACTCGTGACCCTCGGTCTCTAGAATGCCCACACGGATAGGGATGTAATAGATAATATCGCGCAGCGTGGGCGGATAGTAGGGATTGTTGAGGATGCGCACCATATCCTTCTCGGTAGTGATGATAAACTTACGTTGCCCCTCCAAGCCATTGAAGATATTGAAGATGTCGGTGAAGTCATTCCGGGTAAAGTAATGGTGGTCGTCATAGTGCATGACCTTGACTTGTGCGGCGAACTGTCGCAAGTACCGCACCAGTGGCTTGGCATTGGCTATACCAGTCACGCAGAGTATCGTGTCCTCGGGTCGCAGCCACGACAAAGCCGACAGTTGCGGATTGGGCACGGGGAAGACGGGTACGGGATCGGCATAGCGGATGTTGCTGAAGAAGAGCTCTTGATATGGGAACAGGCTCAGGTTCTCCTTCATTGTGCGTATGTCGACAGGTGACAAGTCGCTAGGACACTTGGTCACCACTACAATGTCAGACTCCACCAAGCGATCCATCGGCTCACGCAACTCTCCCAACGGCAACAACTTGTCGTTGAAAGGCGGACGCGTGTAGTCGACCAGCACAATGTTCACTTTGGGCTTGACATATCGATGCTGGAAGGCGTCGTCAAGGATGAACAGGTTGATGTTGGGGTCGATGGCCAGCATCTCACGGATACCCTTTCGGCGGTCCTCACACACCGCCAGCGTAATGAGTCCATTGAACTTATGGAAGATCTGGTAGGGCTCATCGCCGATGTCCTTGGGCGAGAGCGAGTCGGTTGCGAGAATGAACCCATGAGTCTTGCGTTTGTAGCCCCGACTGAGCACGCCAATCCTGTATTTGCGGCACAATGCCTCGATGATATATTCGGCATGCGGTGTCTTGCCGGTACCACCCACCGTAATATTGCCCACACTCACCACAGGGACATCGAAGCTTTCCTGCTTCAATATCCCCCAATTGAATGCCATGTTGCGAATCCACACGCCCGCACCATAGAGCCACGAGAAAGGTGTCAATATGGCGTTGAGCACAGCCTTGCGCTGCTGCTTGTTCAATATTTTGGTGAAATCGATGATAATTAAGAATTATGAATTAAGAATTAAGACCACGTTTCACATTGGCATTGTAACTCATTCCCCCTCTCCCCCCGGAGAGGGGGCTGGGGGTGAGGCCGTTCAGCTACTCAATCACTACTTCGGGCATGAGGCAAAGGATGTGGTCGCGGTTGCCAATCTTCTGCAATTGTTTGTGCCAATCGTAGAGCATACCCATCTCGCCTTGAAGCTTCAGCTCATATTGCTGCTGCATCATCATGTTGAGCATCGAGCGCCAGTCGGTCGATAATGCAGGATAGTTCTGAGTCTTGAAATCCTTCTTCATGTTGGCCTTCTTTGCCACCCAGTCGATGGCAGCCTGCAGGTTGCCCAACTCGTCAACCAGACCAATCTTCAATGCAGTCGTACCTTCCCAGACGCGTCCCTCGGCAATCTGCTTGATGCTGTCCTGTGTCACATGGCGGCCCTGTGCGCAACGCTTGGTGAACAAGTCATAGCCGTTGTTGATCATGCGCTGGAGGGCGTTTTTCTGTGACGGGGTCAATTTCTTGGTCGTGATACCCATGTCGGCATTCTCGTTGGTCTTGACCACTGCCATGTGTACGCCTATCTTGTTCTCGGCCAACTCCTCATAGCAAGGAATTATACCGAAGATGCCGATTGAGCCAGTAATGGTCGTAGGCTCGGCGAAGATGCGCTGGGCACCGCTGGAGATATAGTAACCACCCGATGCGGCATAGTCGCCCATCGACACTGCCAGGGGCTTGCCTGAGGCCTTGAAGTCCTCGAGCGCCTTCCATATCTGCTCGCTGGCAAACGCACTGCCGCCTGGCGAGTTCACGCGGAGCACCATGCCCTTGACATGCTTGTCGTCCTGGAGTTTCTTGATTTGCTTGACCATCTTCTCGCCCACGATGGCGTCCAAGTCGCTCATGGGGTTGTTACTGCCCTGTTGCACAATCTCGCCCACGGCATAGAGCACGGCGATGTGGTCGCCACTGACACTCTCTTCAACGGTGGTGGCATAGTCGGCAGGGTCAACCAGACGCAGGTCGTCATCCTTTTTCACCTTGGTCAACGCCTTGAGACGCGCCTCCATCTCAACGGGATAGCACAAGCCGTCGACTATCTTGTTCTTCACCAGACTGTCGGGCTCCATGCAGAGAAGGATGCTGTCGGTCAGCTGGTCGAAACGCGCCACATCTATTTTGCGGTCAGCAGCCATCGAGTCGCGCATATTGTGCCAGATGCTGCCCATGTAGTGCTCGGTCTGCAGCTTGTTGGCCTCTGACATGTCCTCGAGCATATAAGGCTCAACGGCGCTTTTGAAGGTGCCCACACGGATCACCTGCATCTCTACACCCACTTTGTCAAGTACCTTCTTGAAGTATGGAATGGCCGATGCCATGCCATGCACGTCAACAGCACCCACAGGGTTGATGAAGATACTGTCGGCAACCGTCGCCAGGTAATAGTCACCCTGGCCGATGCCCTCGTTGCCGTAGGCATAAATCCATTTTCCGCTCTGCTTGAAATCTTTCAAGGCGTTGCGCAACGTCAGGCGGGTAGCAGGTGCTGCCGAGGCACCCTCGCACTCGATATAGATGCCCTCAATCTTCTTGTCGGTCTTAGCCTTCTCGATAGCGGCAATCAGGGTGTTCAAGCCCATCGAACTGGTGCTCTCGCCTTGGATCATTGCCAACATGGACATGTCTCCCCCACCCTCGCGCTCGGCGATTTCGCCCTCGAGTTTGAGGTGCAGGATCGAGTTCTTCTGCACACTGGCCGAAGCCTTGCCCATTGAACTGCCCATGCTCATCATGGCGATACTGAACACGATGCTCATCAACATGAACACCAACAGTGCCAATGTGGTGCCAACGAAAGACCCACAGACAATCAGTAAAAATTTCTTCATCATAGCGATATCGGTGTTAAGCTATTTATATTCAATAGATTAAACCATCTTCCAAAAGCACTTTTTAGAAGACGATGCGAATAATTAGGCAAAGATAATGATAAATCAGCACATTTCACGCATTTTGCCCGATTTTTTTCGAAAAAACTCGTTTTGCCACCACAATGAGTAGGATGGTAGCAACGGCGCTGGCCAACGCCAATGCGGGAAATTGCCCATCGGCTGGCACGCCCAAATGCTCGAGTGCATTGCCGTCGATATAGTGGTTGGTGTCCAGCCATTGGAACACCGTCACTGCACCATTATTCAACGCATGGGCGATGATGGGCACCCACAATGAGCGCGTCCACAACAACAGGTAACCGAACCATGCTCCCAGCAACATGCGGGGCACAAAACCGAAGAACTGGAAATGTATGGCGCTGAAGATGATGGCAACTGTCCAGATTACGATGTGGATGTTGGCACGGCCACGCCGCATGATGCCCATCAGTGCGCCACGGAAGAAGAGCTCTTCGCTCACGCCCGCCATGACGCCGACGACGAAGAAGCCCGCCAGCAAGTCACCCACACTGCTCAAGGTAAGCAATTGGTTGGTGATTTGCTCCAGAGCATCCTCCGAATCACGCAAGAACTGCTCGAGAGCCGCCATACTTGCGGGCAGGTGGATGTTCTGGTTCCATTCCACCAGCCAGTTCATCGCCGGCACAGACACGGCCCACACGAGCACTACCACGAGTAGTGCCAGCCACGAGGGTGCACGGTCAATTTCCAGGAATCGCCATGGCCGTTTGTAACAAATCACCGCCAGCAGGATAGCGGGCAAGATAAACACCAATACATCTTGCAGAACGATGGTCCACATGATGTCAACCTTCACCGCAGTCATCACGAAACCTATAATTCCGGTGACCGCTGCACCGGCCATGGCCAGTGCCAGCAATATCAACACACGCACAGCATTGGTGGTGTTCTGTCTAGGTTCTGTCATTTTTTCAGTAGTTTAAGGGAGTTAAGTAGAACGATGTTGTGACGCCACATTGAAAGTACCGTCACCCTATTAGACGTTAAAGGCACAAAAATACTACAAAAATTTAAACAAATACCGAAAACAATCAAAAAAACGCCACGCGAAGCAAAACCCAAATTGCTTCGCGTGGTTCATAGTTGTCGCGGTCGTGGTTAGAACTCGAGGGGGAAGGTGAGTTTGAAGATGATGTTGCGGCCCATATTCAGCACACCTTGGCGTCCGGTGACAGGGTTGATGTCGGTGTATTTAAGGCGGCTGAGGTGGCTTTGATAGGCCTTGTTGGTGAGATTAGTTCCTGTGATGCTCAGACACGCCACACGCTTCCCTTTACACATGATATCAGTGCCGATGGCGGCATTGAGCAAGCAATATGCGGGTGTTGCCGTCTCGGTGTCATCGGCGCAATAGTAGTGTTCCTGCTTGAAGTTATAGTCCACGCCTAACGAGACGAAGGCGTTGTTCAACACGCGCCCGTCATGCAGGATTTCCCACTTGACATCGGTCTGCCAGCGCGGAGCCGGGGTGAAGGGCAAGTACTTGCTCTCGTCGGGCTGATGCAACTGCACGGCATTGACCATCGAGAAGTTGGTGCCCAGATGCAGGAAGTGCCACGGGTGGATGTCGAGTGCCACCTCACCACCCAGCAACTGCGCGTCGCCACTGTCATAGCAGAAGGTCATGAAGTCGTCATCGATGACCTCGCCCGTGCGATGGATGAAGATGTAATTGTCGATGCGGTTGCTGAACAACGACAGTTGCGCATCAATCCACGAGGCGGTAAACTCGGCGCCTAGGTCAAACTGCAGACTGAACTCGGGCTTCAGCTCCTGGTTGCCCACCTCATAGCGCAGCGAGCCCTCGTGCACACCATTGCTGGCGAGTTCGCTGATATTAGGCGCCCTAAAGCCACGAGCGGCATTGGCTCGGAGGTCCAAATGGTCGTTGGCGTGCCACACAGCGCCAATACTAGCGGTAAAGCCACTGAAATCGCGCTTGAACGCCTCGAAGCGCAGTTCGCCGTCGTCCATCAGTTCGTGGCTATTGAGGTGCCTATTGTCAAATCGGATGCCGCCATTCAGCGCCCAACGCCCAATGTTAGCCGTCGTGGTGGCAAAGGCTCCGAAGTCAAACAGGTTGTAGTCAGGAATCAGGTATTCGTCGCCCTCGTTGACCGAGCGTTGCCACATGCCGTTCACACCACCAGTGATGCGCCAATCGCCGCTCAAGCGGCGGGTCACATAGTGGATGTTGTAATTGACCGTGTGCAGTTTCAGATACAACCCATACTCATCGGGTTCCTCAAACTCCTGCCGGCGGTTCTGCTGATAGGCCAACACAGCATTCAGTTTGCCGTCCCCGACATGGAATGCGTTGTCCAGCACGGCCTTGTAGTGATAAACCTGCTGATAGGGCAAGCCATGATGGTAAGTCTTCGTGTCGATATAGGGTTGCTCCAGTTCGCCTGTCATTGGATCGCGCTCTCCCTCGGCAATGCTTGGAGTGAGGTGGAAATAGGAACCCGTCAGACGGGTGTGTCCCCATGACCTGTTGACGCCCATCATACCCGAGAGAGCAGGTTCGCGGAACTGCGAGTTGGGAACATAGCCGTCAATCGGGGTCTTGTAGGCATGCGCCATCTTGTCACCATATCGGATGTTCCATGCCAGCCCCTGCTTATTGCCACCGAAGTTGAGCGAGTAGTTGAACAGGCCGTTGTTGGTCTGATACTCGGTGTTGACATTCAAGCGTATCTTGTCCAGCGGAACCACTGGATCGGTGTTCAGTTTTAGTACGCCTGCCAATGCGTCCGAGCCATAGAGCAGACTCGCCGGACCCTTGAGCACCTCAACCGAGCTCACGGCATTGGCATCAATCTCCACGCCATGCTCATCGCCCCATTGCTGTCCCTCTTGGCGCACACCATCGGCAACTACCACCACGCGGTTATATCCCAGTCCACGTATGACGGGTTTGGCGATGCCGCCTCCCGTCGTCACCTGCGACAATCCAGGCAACTTGCTCACTGCGTCGATGATGTTGGTTGCAGCCGCCATGCGCAGTTCGTTACGGTCGATGACCGCCGCCGGCATCGACATATCCTCCATTTTCACGGCACCAGTCGGGCCAGTGACCACCACTTGTTTGAGTTCTATGTGACGAAAGAACACATCGGTCGAGTCGAGCACGACCACTTCTTGTGCCGCCACCGTGCCTACGCACGCCAGCAGCAGAATCGAAAGGTATGATTTCATTCTGTGATGTTTTTTAAAAAAGTAGAACTAGATTAACTAGGCACACTAGAAGCACTAGACAATCTAGATAACCTAGACCATCTAGCGTGCACTGAAAATCACAGAATGCCTGGGGGTGCCCGCAACGACGGATGAGCCACCTTTGGGAAAATCGGCTCGGTGGCTTGGGAAAGCTCTAACTTGCTAACAACTTGATTATCAACAAAACAGACCGTCCTTTCGGGAAGGTCCACTTGTGTCGTCAGGAATCGGCACGAGAGGCACTCACCGTGTTGCTGCGGGCTGATGGTGATGTGTCCCGAGTGATGTGTCGAAGTCTCGCACAAGCTGCAGTCCACCAGCTCGGAATACTCGTGCAGCGAGTGGACATGGAGCGACGAGAGCAGCACCATCGGCACATATACCAACAGGATAATCCAGGCGAACCATTGTTGCCTGTGCGTAATGCCCCTATGTGAGTGCTCGCGTTTCATGCGCTGCAAAGTTACGAAATTTTGTGCAAATGAGAGCAGTCATGCTTGCCTGAATTGCCGAGAGCAGCCAAAATTATTAAATAAGCGAGCGAAAAGTCAAAAAAAACTTTACGAAGGATAGTTTTTTTGTGCTTTTCCGAGCGAAAGTAACTTCGGCGAAGCCAAAGGTAATCATTTGGATTGAAATATGGCACAGACTAACTCATTTTTTACGCACTTTAAAAGATATGTGACAAAAATTCACTACCTTTGCCGAAAGAAAATTGTAATTATTATTTTTTATGAAAAAACTAAAACACCTTCGCACGATTACTTTGTTAATCGCAGCCCTCACGGCGGCATTCGCCTGGGCCAATCCCATTAGTGTAAACCAAGCTCAATCAGTCGCTTCCAGAACTTTGTCTGGCAAAACCCTTGAACGAGTGAATGTCCAACTCGCGAACCAAGCCCCTGGTCACGCAGCGTACTATGTATTTAACGCTAAAGCTAACCAAGGCTATGTGATTGTTGCCGGTGACGATGTCTTGCCTCCCGTGTTGGGCTATAGCGACAAGGGCGCAATTGATCCCAACGACATTCCCGAGGCCTTGCAGCAGCTGCTCGACTACTACGCCGAGTGTACAGCAAGCGCACCTAATAGACCCGCCAAGCTCATAGCCCGCAACGCCATCGCACCGCTGACCACGAGCATCTGGGGACAGAGTGAGCCATTCAACATCTACCTGCCGTTCACTCGCACGACCACCAATAATGACGGAACTCCTCGTGCTTGGCATGGCAAGGTGGGATGTGTCGCCACGGCCATGGCACAATTATTATACTATTACAAGTGGCCCGATGCCAATGAGTTGCCTATCCCCGAATACACCACCAAGACCAATGGTTACCATATGCCCGAGTTGCCCGTCACCACTTTCGAGTGGGACCTGATGAAGGACTCCTATAACACGACCGACAGCCTCAATGAGTCGGGTCAAGCCGCAGCCAAGTTGAGCCTTTACTGCGCCCAGGCACTCGAGATGGATTTCCAAAAGAGCACCTCCAGTGCGTCGACCAGCAGAATTACCAGCTTATTAGTTCAATACTTCAAGTATGCTGCCACGGCTCGTTATGTCCAACGTGCCAACTATAATACACAATCCTGGGAAGACCTTCTCTATGCCGAGCTCCAAGCACAGCGCCCCGTGATTTATCGCGGTGACAAGAACCCTGGCGGACACGCCTTTCTTGTCGACGGTTGTGACAATACGGGTCTGTTCCACGTCAACTGGGGCTGGAACAGTCTGAGCGACGGCTACTTTGTGCTGAGTGACCTCAACCCCGATGCTCAAGGCATCGGCGGTGCCGAGGGCGAGTGCGGATACATCTTCGGCCAAGCAATGATTACGGGTGTCAAGCCCAATGACTGGACGATGGCCCCGACCAATGTGCGTTTCTACACCATGATCATCAACTCGTTCACTGGCACGCGCACATCTTCCAATGGCAACTTCAACATCAACGTGTCCGGCCGATTCCACAACAATACCAGCGAGGAGGAAGTCTTTGACTATGGTTGGGGCTTGTTCCAGGGCAACGAGCTGTTGTCAACCGTTGGTGAGATTAAGTCACGCACCAACCCGCTGGCTCCCAACTACTACGTCAACAACACCTCAAGCCTGGACTTCGGTGCCGGTCTGGCCGATGGAACCTACTACCTGCGTCCCATCTGGAGCGAACTCTACGAGAACGACTGGCATGTGTGTGAAGGCGGTATGGTCAACTTCATCGAGGTCACCATCAACGGCAACACTTGCACCTATGAGGAATATGGCGCATCTGCCACACCACAGTATCAGGCTAACGAGCTGACCTTCGTCGGCACGATGCACGCTGGCCGTCAGGTCACCGCAACTGCCAGTATCACCAACCTGGGCAACACCGTCGGTGACATGATTTACATTATGGACAACGGCACCAAGGCCAATGTCTCACTGACCGACCTGCAGAAGGGCGAAACGGGCGATGTCGTGTTCTATATCACCCCCGCCACCCCCGGCACGCACACCATCACCTTGTCGCTTAAGGAAGATGGTAGCAACCCGCTCATCACTCGTGAGCTGAACATCGAGGCCATGCCCGCAGCCTCATTGACCATGAGCAACAAGATTCTCTATGTGACCGATGCCGTCAACAAGATTATCACAAGCTACACTTACAGCGTCGAGACCACTGTCACCAATACTGGCACAAATGCCTACGACGAGGATATCGTTCTGCGACTCTACCGCGTCTATAACGGCACCTCGGGCACAAATGTGCAAGACGTAGCCGTGCCGTTGCAACTGGAGCCGGGCGAGACCAAGGTGGTGCGTTTCGACTGCGACAACGTGGTCAGCGGCGAGAAATATTTCTGCTGGGTATATTACTTCAGTGCTGGCGAACAAATCAAGTGTAAGGGAACATCGAGCCACACACTGATTTATCCCACCGAGCCCACTATTGTATACCTGATTGGTGACGCTCCTCTTGGTGGCTGGAATCCTGAGGCTCCTATCCAGATGACAGAGGAAGATAGTATCTATACCTACACTGCCAACATTGAGGAGGCTAAAGATGTCTACTTCGTATTCACCGAAGGCATTGGTTCTTGGGCTGAAGTCAATAGTCACCGTTATGGCCCCACCGAGGCTAATCAAGATGTCGTGGTTGGTGAGGAGATGACCACTCAGCTCTCGACCAACGACCAAGCCGCTTACAAGTTGGCTGCTGAGGTTGGCGAGTACACCTTTACCTTCGATCTAGCCAACCTGAAGTTCAAAGTTGAGAAGATTGGTACTCCTGGCATTCCTGGCGACTCGAACGGCGACGGCCAGGTCGACATCAGCGATGTCAACTCGGTCATAAACCAGATGCTCGGTAAGGAGCCCATGAATCCTATCTGCGACATGAATGGTGACGGCAAAATCGACATCAGCGACGTCAACGCAGTCATCAACAAGATGCTCGGCAAATAGTTTCAATGCATAATGCACAATGCACAATTACTGTCTGGCTGAATCTAGCCAGACAGTCTTTTTGTGATAAAAATAGCTGCACATTAATTAGGCAGAAAAACTTAATTCTTAATTCGTAATTCTTAATTAATTATTGTATCTTTGCAGCCTTAAACAATTGATTCACTATGACCCGACACAACATATTCCGAACGGTAGCCGCATCTGTCGTACTCATCTTGGCGACATCGATACAGGCTGTTCCCATCACCGAGAGCCAGGCGCATGCCGTTGCCTCGCGATTCATGGTTGGCAAGATGCTACAACCCGTGCAACTACATCACGGCCTGCCAGCTCCCCATCAGTGCCCCTACTATGTGTTCAACGCCGAGGCGAGTCAGGGCTATGTGGTTGTCTCGGGCAACGACCTGACGCCCGCCATCCTGGGCTATAGCAATACTGGCACATTTGATGCCAACGATGTGCCACCCGCTATGCAGCAATTGCTCGACTATTATGCCGAGAGCATGACGAACATGCCCAGCCACCCCGCCAAACTCATCGCCCGTGATGCCATCGCTCCGCTGACCACGAGCATCTGGGGACAGGGCGAGCCATTCAACCATCACCTGCAGTTCATGGACACCACCGCCTACGGCGACACCATCGTCTGGCAAGCCCAAGTGGGAAGTGCAGCCATTGCCATGGCTCAATTGATGTATTACCACAAATGGCCCCAGGCAACCGAGCCGATTCCTGGATACACGACCCAGACGCAAGGCCTTGTAATGCCCGAACTGCCCGACACAACCTTTGAGTGGGACCTGATGAAGGATGTCTACCACACCACCGACAGCGCCAATGCCAATGGGCTAGCTGTCGCCTTGCTGTGCCAGTATTGTGCACACGCATTGGAAACTGACTTTCTCCAAAACAGCTCAATTGCAGCGACAAACACCCTGCCTAACAAGTTAATCCAATACTTCGATTATGCCGCCACCGCCCGCTTTGTGAAGCGCGAGAGCTACAGTACACAGGAATGGGAGGACATGCTATATACCGAACTCATGGCCGCACGACCCGTCATCTATCGTGGCGAGAACAACGCCGGGCTACACACGTTTATCGTGGATGGCTGCGACAGTTCGGGACTATATCATGTCAACTGGGGCTGGAATGGGATGAGCGATGGCTACTTTGTGTTGAGCGACCTCAACCCCACCACCCAAGGCACTGGCGGTTATATCAATAAGCAAGCCATGGTCATCGGCGCTAAGCCCGACGACGGGTCTCTGGACGAGAGCCATATCCGTTTCCACTCCATGACCGTACGCAACACGAGTGGCACCCCCGTCGACAGCATCGGCAACTTCAAGGTCAACGTCACTGGCGTTTATCATAACAACACCAACCAAGAAGAAACCTTTGACTACGGCTGGGGCATCTTCCTAGGCGACGAGATGCTCTCGACACTTGCCACCAAGTCACGCGCCACCCCTCTGGCACCGAACTATCAAATCACCAGCACGTTTGACCTGGAGTTTGGGGCTGAGCTGAGCGAAAACACCTACTTCCTGCGTCCCATCTGGAGCGAACTCGACGAGGAGGACTGGAAGGTGTGCGAGGGAGGTATGTACAACTTTATCGAAGTGACCATCAGCGAAGACACCTGCATCTATCAGCTGCACGGCCCATCGGGCACTCCTGAGTATGTGGTCAATGACTTGACCTTCACCG
Source organism: Muribaculaceae bacterium (assembly GCA_017557285.1). Classification (GTDB taxonomy): domain Bacteria; phylum Bacteroidota; class Bacteroidia; order Bacteroidales; family Muribaculaceae; genus Sodaliphilus. The sequence continues at coordinate 449 of JAFZAK010000076.1, read as the reverse complement.
GGACCCTGCATGCCGGCAAGCAAGTGACCGCTACCGCCAGTATAACCAACCTGGGTTACACCATCGGTGACATGATTCACATCCTGGACAATGGCACCAAGGCCTATACGACGATGGTTGACTTGGATAAGGACTGTACCGGCGATGTGAAGTTCTACTTCACGCCCGACACGGCCGGCACACACATCATCACCTTGTCGCTCCTGGAAAACGGCACCGACACACTCTTCGTGCAGGAACTGGTCATTGACAGTATGCCCGCCGCGACGCTCACGATGGAGAGCCAAATCCTCAATGTCACCGACACACTCAACCTTATTATCACGAGCCGCATCTACAGCATCGAGGCCACCATCACCAACGTGGACACCCTCGCCTATGACGAGGACATCGTCCTGCGCCTGTTCCGCATCCAAGACGGTGAGAACGGCATCGCCGTGCAAGATGTG
>JAFZAK010000075.1 GCA_017557285.1 Muribaculaceae bacterium | reverse complement strand
GTTTATGGCAAGATGTTCTTGGGACTCCTCGTCACAGCCATCACCGCATTCTTGGTGGTGACCAACGAGGCACTCATGACACTGTTCTTCAGTTCACGAGCCACCTTCTTCATCCTGGCTTTTGCTGAACTGGGACTGGTGCTCTACCTGTCGGCACGCATTGAAAAACTGCAGCCACGCACCGCCACGGCATTGTTCTATCTCTATGCCGTGCTCAATGGCGTGACATTGACGCCCATCTTCTTTATCTACACGCATTCGACGATTGCACTGACTTTCGGCATCACATCGGTCACGTTTGGTGCCATGTGCCTCTATGGCTACTTCACCAAGCAGGACTTGAGCAAGATGGGAGCCATCCTGTTCATGGCGCTGATTGGACTCATCGTGTGCATCATCGTCAACCTGTTCCTGCATAGCTCGACCATGGACTGGATCATCTCGCTCGCCGGTGTCGCCATTTTTGTCGGACTCACTGCCTGGGACACACAGAGCATCAAGCGAATGGTCGAGGTGGCCGACCCGGGACAGACGGGCAAGATTGCCACCATCGGTGCGCTGAGCCTCTATCTCGACTTCATCAACCTGTTTATCTATCTGCTGCGCATCTTCGGCGGCCGTGACTGACAAAGTGTAGCCACGAGATGAGACAGGGTCGTAAAATAGTGGGGTGGTCTTTCGCCACCACTGTCATACTGTTGCTGGCCGCACTGGTCGGCAGCAGTTTTTATATGCTGGACTATGCACTGATGCCCTTGGCGCGCACCGACCAGGAGGTGCTCGATCGCCTGGCGAGCCATGTGCCCGACCAGGTGATGCAATGGACCGACAGTGTGCGACGTGTGGGCCTGTTGCGTGACACCACGGTAGATATCGACGGCGTCCCAGCCCATGCCTGGTATCTGCGTGCACCTCATGATACCGCAGCGACTGCCATGCTTGTGCATGGCTACAAGGATGCGGGACTGATGATGATGCACATCGCTTTTCTGTACAATCACGACCTGGGCATGAACGTGCTCATGCCCGACCTGCCGGCACACGGACATACGCCGGGCGACCACATCGACATGGGGTGGGGCAATGACATGACACACGCCCTGCGCTGGGTCACCATTGCCGACCAGATGTTCCACAGCGACTCGGTCAGCACAAAGATGGTGCTTCACGGCATCTCGATGGGGGCCGCTTTGGTGATGAACCTCAGCGGTGAATCACTGCCACCAAGTGTGAAGGCGGTCGTTGAGGATTGTGGCTACACCAGCGTGTGGGATGAGTTCGCCGGCCAACTCAAGGAAGAATTCGGCTTGCCCCAGTTCCCGCTGATGTACACCACCAGCGCGCTGTGCAAACTGCGTTACGGATGGTCGTTTGGCGAGGCATCATCGCTCCGGCAGGTGGCTCGGTGCCACTTGCCCATGCTCTTCATCCACGGCGACAACGACGACTTTGTGCCCACCGAGATGGTACAACGCCTCTATGCCGCCAAATCTGGCGAAAAACAACTATGGCTCGCTCCTGGCTCGCAACACGCACGCGCCTTTAGCGACCACCCCGACGAGTATAAAACACAGGTTGTGAGTTTCTTGGCTGCCGCAGGTTTCTGAAAACCCCGCAAACGCCCTCTGAATCGGCGTTGTGTTATTCATTATTCATTATTCATTTTACATTCGCCGCCGCCCTCTTTACAAACCACAACCAAACTTTACACTTTTTAGCGCGAAAAATTGCCCCCGTTCCAAAATAAAGTACTAATTTTGAACGTTTTTTCTACAAAACCATTTAATGAGACAACTATGAAACTCGTGAAGAAAATATTTGCAGCAGCACTTGTCATCGCCATCATGACGGGCATTTCGGCTACCGCATCGGCCCAGAGCTACCGCAACAGCAACGGCTCGTATATGGGCAAAGTTGAGAGTGACGGCACAATTCGCAACAGCAGCAACAGCTACGTTGGCAAGATTGAGCGCGATGGCACAATCCGCAACAGCAGCAACAGCTATGTCGGCAAGATTGAGAGCGACGGAACCATCCGCAACCGCAGCAATTCTTACATGGGTAAGATTTACAGCGACGGAACCGTGCGCAACAGCAGCAACTCTTACGTTGGCAAGATTGAGAGCGACGGGACGGTGCGCGACTCAAGCAACCGAAACGTGGGAACTGCTAAAGGAATTGACAGGAAGTATGCAGCCGTCATTTTCTTCTTTGATTTACTTTAAAACTTGATTATGATTAAATTACAGAATATTTTAGGAGCAGCTGTCATCGCCATTATGGCATTGACTGTATGCCCAGCACAAGCACAGAATTTACAGAGCGCAAGTAACAACAGCCGGATGCACAAAGACCTGTTGGCTCGCCAGTCGCGCATCCAGGATCAAATTAAACTCGAGGAGGCTCAGAACTATGCCTCGCAACTCTACGAAGAGGAAGAACCCGAACCCGACATCTATACCGAAGGTTGGGAGAGCGATCGTGTGAACCCCTATAAGAATGCCAATGTTCCGCAGACCAAGGTCATTGATGTTCGCGGTTTCCACATGCCACTCAAGGGCAACTATATTACATCGCCTTACGGATATCGACCCGCTTTCCGCCGTGTACACAAGGGTGTGGACATGCGCGCAGCAGTGGGCGACACCGTCTATGCAGCATTCACCGGAAAGGTGCGTCTCACCAAGTTTGAACGCGGTGGATATGGCTTCTATGTGATTTTGCGTCACGACAACGGACTGGAGACCGTCTATGGCCACCTGACCCGCTTCCTCGTTCAGCCCAAT
>JAFZAK010000074.1 GCA_017557285.1 Muribaculaceae bacterium | reverse complement strand
CTGCGATGAGCGAGGAATATGAAGTTAGAACATACCAAGAGTATCCTCGAGGCTACGATAATCAAGTGACCAAACGGTATGCCTATCGTTTTTGCGATGGACGCATTTGGCTTACTGTCTATGAGATGGCCGACCGTCTACATTTTGAAGAGGAAGAGGTACAAAAAGCCATAGAGCATGTTCTGACACAAATTTCATCACAAGACTCTCATGTACGTGACTTCACTTCAAAACTTATCACCAACAATCACTATCGCATCAAATGCTATGATTGGAAGGTGTTGCAGGGCGTAATGCAACTGTTGAATGCTAAAAACAAGCAGTTCTTACTGTGGGTCAAGTCAGAGTCAGGTGCCGACAAAAAGCATGATTATGAGCGTTTGCTCAAACGCGAAACTAAACATCGGCTAGGCTTAACTGAAGGATATCGTTTCAATTGTTTCGACAGATTATGGTATGAGTATGAGTTGGCACAAAGTAATCACTCTTCATTGTTGTACGGCGGTGCACTCCCTTTTATATATGGGGGCGGATCGATTATTATGATACTGTTCGGTCTAGGAGTTCCTTGGTATGTAGCACTAATCTTATATGTCATTTTAATAGTTTTTCTGTCTCAGCACTTTAATCATAAACGTCAGGCAGCCATTAAGGTTCACTACGGACACATCGATAAACACAAAAACATCATCCTGCTATCCATGATACCATGGTTAGTATTGATAATGAGCATTTTTCTAGCAGCTTATCTGAACAAATCGAACTAATTTATCTTTTACATAAATGAAATAACTCTAGATTAACGTAAGTTCAATGAAATCACAGCCAGTAAATCAGCGCGTTAGCAACTCCCCCTCTAAGCTAGAGGGGGTGCCCGAAGGGCGGGGGCGTGTGTCAAGCTGCATGACGGTATCACATTCCTCCGGCACTACGTGCCACCTCCCCTAACTTAGGGGAGGAGCTGTGTGTCAGCAACTTATTTTAGTCGAACTTACGTTAGATTATTGCTCAAATTGACTCTAGATATTATCTTAAACAAAGCATTTTTGTTATGAAACGAGGGAAACAAATTTGTGAGACGCTGAAGGGGATCCGTCGCGAGATTGCCGAGGCGAATGAGATTGATTACAGCCCCACCCCTTGCACACATGAGGGTGACTGCGCTGGTACTTGCCCCGCTTGTGAGAGCGAGACTCGCTGGCTCGAGAGCCAGCTACGGTTGCGCCAGTCGCTGGGCAAGGCTGTTACCATCGCTGGACTGAGTCTGGGAGCAGCCTCATTGGTGGGTTGCAACAGTTGTTCGAAGCCAATACAACCAGTGGGCATTGTTGAGAATCCGAACTATCCCGTAATGGTTTCGGACAGTGACTCGATTGAAGAAGAACTGCAAGGCGACGTATTAATGGATCCTGACAGTTTCTGCAATCCTCCCAAAGAGCCACAGGAGATTGACGGTGTGACGCAGCCCGAGGACCCGAACGACAACAGGCCTTAGTTAATGAATAATGAATGATGAATAATGCATAATTGCCAAAGGTAACATCGCCTAGTGGAATCACACACTCCTCAGTCACTTCGTGACAGCTCCCCTAACTTAGGGGAGCAACTCAGAACGGCACCACTTATAGGGGTCATCAGACACCGTCTGGCAACTGATGGTCAGGGGGTGACTACATTGGTGGCTTTTCATGGCTGTCCGTTGCAGTGCAAGTATTGTCTGAACAATCAGTGCCACTCGCCCAAGGGCATTGTCCGCACCATCACGCCAAAAGATTTGGTTGACGAACTAGCGATTGACAACCTATACTTCCTTGCTACTGGTGGCGGTGTGTGCTTTGGCGGCGGTGAGCCGCTGCTCTATAGCGAATTTATCAGCGAGTTTTGTGCTTTGAAGGTACCCGAGTGGAAAGTCACCCTCGAGACCTCACTCAATGTGGCGCGGCATCATCTGGAACGCGTGTTGCCACATATTGACCAGTATTACATCGACATCAAAGACATCAATCCTGAAATATACCATGACTACACCAAGTGCGACAACCCACAAATGCTTGACAATCTGCGCTGGCTGCTCAGCCATGACGGCTTAGCCGACCGCATCATTGTGCGATTACCGCTGATTCCCGAATACAACACCCTGCAAGATAGAGACCATAGCAAAAAACTACTCGCCGAAATGGGTGTTGTCCATTTCGACGAGTTTGAGTATACGATTTGACCAGAGGCTCTAGAAGTATTTCATTATTGTGCATTGCAAAGTGCTTCGGCACAGCGTTCGCCGTCAATGGCTGCCGAAACGATGCCTCCAGCATAGCCTGCTCCCTCGCCGCAGGGATAGAGGCCTCGAATGGTGATGTGCCGCAGCGACTCATGGTCACGCGGGATGCGTACGGGCGATGAGGTGCGTGTCTCCACACCGATGACGATGGCATCGTTGGTCAGGAAGCCTTTGGCATAACGACCAAAGATTGTAAATGCCTTGCGCAAGCGTGTGGCAATGAATGGCGGCAGCCACTGGTCCAACCGAGATGGTTGAAGTCCTGCTGGGAACGATGAAGGGGGAATCAATTTGGAGGGCTTACCCTCGACAAAGTCCTTCATGCGCTGCGCACCTGCTTGCTGGGTTTGTCCGGCTTCCTCAAAACATCGCCGCTCCAAATCCTCCTGGAAACGCATCACCTTGAGTACGCCCATGTCCTGATATTTGTCGGGCAGATCTTCGGGGTGAATCTCCACGACCATACCCGAGTTTGCCCAGTAGGTATCACGCCGACTGGGCGACATACCGTTAACCACAAGTTGGCCTGGCGCACTGGCTGCGGGCACCACTACCCCACCCGGACACATGCAAAACGAGTAAACTCCTCGACCGTCGACCTGTGTGACAAAGCTGTATTCGGCAGCAGGCAAGTAGTCACCTCGCCCTGCTGGGTTGTGATACTGTATCTCGTCGATGATGTGCTGCGGGTGTTCCAGACGCACGCCGATAGCAATACCCTTTTCCTCAAGGTCTACCTGCTGGTCGGCCAGCATCTCATAAACATCGCGCGCCGAGTGACCAGTGGCAAGAATGACGGGACCGTCAAAACGCTCGCCAGTGGCACATTCCACGCCAGTTACCACTCCCTCATCGATGACAAGCCGGGTGACACGGGTGTTGAAGTGCATCTCGCCGCCACAACGCAAGATGGTCTCGCGCATCGCCTCGATGACTCGAGGCAGTTTGTCGCTGCCTATGTGGGGATGTGCGTCAATGAGAATGTCCTCCTTGGCGCCGTGCTGCACAAAGATGCCCAGGATGCGGTCGACCGACCCACGCTTTTTACTACGGGTATAGAGCTTGCCATCGCTGTATGCACCAGCCCCACCCTCGCCGAAGCAGTAGTTGCTATCTGGATCGATGACTCCCTCGCGCGAGATGCGCGCCACGTCCACTCGGCGGTCGATGACGTTCTTGCCGCGTTCCAAGACGATGGGCTTGACACCTAGTTCGATAAGCCGCAGGGCCGCGAAGAGTCCGCCAGGGCCTGCACCAACGACAATGGCTTGTCGGTCACCAATGACAGGACGGTAATCGATGGGTGGCACGAGGTAGTCGCGTGTCATGGGTTCGTCAATGTAGACGCGCACCTTGAGGTTTACCATGACGTTGCGCTGTCGTGCGTCAATCGAGCGTTTGATGATGCGCACGCCCGTGATGCGCGACTGGGCGATGTGTCGCTCGCTCGCGATATAGTGGGCTATGTCTCGGTCGCTGGCTGCGACGCGTGGCGACACGCGGATTTGGAGTTCTTCTTTCATTGTTCTTTATTAAGAGTGGCAACGACGGAATTCATAATCAGGCTTTGCTGGCTGCTTGTTCCCACTGTGTGAGAGTGTCTTCGAGCTCTTGTTGGAGAGAGGCGTGACGGTCATAGATGGTGGGGTCATCGGTCTGACCCTGCGAGAGTTGCTGCTCGATGGCAGCGATGTCGGCCTCAAGTTGCTGGATGTGTTCCTCCAATTGCTTGACGCGTTTCTGCGCTTGCTTGACGCGACGCTCTCGCTCTTTCTGCTGCTCGTAGCTAAGGCGTCCCGCAGAAGGTGCATTGTCTTTAGCGGGCGACATGGGAATGTCGCCCCTACATGATTCCATCTGCTGCAACGAGTCGAGTTGTTTCTTCTCAAGGAACTCCCAAATGCCACACAGGTGCTCGCGTACGCGGTGGTCACCAAACTCGTAGACCTTTTGCACCATGCCATCAAGGAAATCGCGGTCGTGGCTCACGACGATAACCGTGCCATCAAATTCGGTAATTGCCTGCTTGAGGATGTCCTTGGTGCGCATGTCCAGGTGGTTAGTTGGCTCATCGAGGATGAGCAGGTTTACCGGTTCGAGTAGGAGCTTAATCATTGCCAATCGGCTCTTCTCCCCGCCCGAGAGCACCTTCACCTTCTTCTCGCTTGCCTTCCCGCCAAACATGAACGCGCCTAGAATGTCGTTGATACGGGTGCGTATGTCACCTACGGCTGCACGGTCTATGGTGTCGAAAACAGTGATGCTCTCATCAAGTAGTTGCGCTTGGTTCTGGGCAAAGTAGCCTATCTTGACATTGTGCCCAATCTTAAGTTCGCCCTCGTAGGGAATCTCGTTTATGATGCACTTGACCAAGGTCGATTTTCCCGCTCCGTTTTTACCGACAAACGCCACCTTTTCGCCTCGCTTGATGGTGAAGGTGACACCCTTGAACACGTTGAGTTCGCCATAGTCTTTGCGCAAATCCTCAGCGATGACGGGATAGTCGCCCGAGCGTGGTGCCGGCGGGAATTTCAACCGCAGTCGCGAAGTGTCGACCTCGTCAATCTCGATGCGCTCGATTTTCTCGAGTTGCTTGATGCGGCTTTGCACTTGCACCGCCTTGGTAGGTTTGTATCGGAATTTCTCGATAAATTCCTCAGTGTCGTGAATCATCTTCTGCTGATTCTCGTAGGCGCGTCGTTGTTGTTCAAGTCGTTCTTTTCGCAGCTCAACGAAGTGCGAATAATTGACCTGGTAGTCATAGATGTGCCCCAAAGAGATTTCGATGGTTCGGTTGGTGACACGGTCGATGAAAGCTCGGTCGTGGCTCACCAATACCAGCGCCCCATTACGGTTGCGCAAGAAGTTCTCGAGCCATTGGATAGAGTCGATGTCCAAATGGTTGGTCGGCTCATCGAGCAAGAGCACGTCAGGCTTCTGCAGCAGCAGTTTAGCAATCTCGACACGCATACGCCATCCGCCGCTAAACTCGCCCGTGGGCCGCTCCAAATCAGTACGCTCAAAGCCAAGTCCCATGAGGGTCTTCTCGATTTCGGCATCCATATTCTCGCTCTGCAGCATGGTACGCACCTCGGTCTTCAACGCGAGCCGGTCGATAAGGTCCTGATAGGCCTCTGATTCATAGTCGGTTCGTGATGCGAGTTCGTTGTTGAGGCGGTCGATGGTAGCATCAAGTTCGTGCACATGAGCGAACGCCTTCTCGGCTTCCTGCCTGACGGTAAGTGTGTCGGTGAGGACCATCTGCTGTGGCAGATAGCCTATGGTGATATCGCTGGGCCGCGCCACCACCCCACTGGTGGGGCTTTGCATCCCTGCAATGATTTTGAGCATGGTCGACTTGCCCGCGCCGTTTTTCCCGACGAGTGCAATTCGGTCTCGCTTATTGATGACATAATTGATGTCGTCGAGCAGGACTTGGCTTCCAAACTCGACGTACAGGCTCTGAATCGAAATCATGGTGCAAAATTACTACATTTAATTGAGAATTGAGAATTGAGAATTGAGAATTATTCTGATGGGCGAGTATTTGACCGTGCTTGCTTCTTGCTGAGTCTTGATTGCATTCAGAAAAAAGTTCTTTGTTCATCATTCTTAATTCTTAATTAATTCGTATCTTTGTGGTTCATTTAGGAATTATGGATATCAAGGAACTATACAAGCATTATCAAGAACATCCTGTCGTGACGACCGACAGCCGCGACTGCCCGGCGGGCAGTATCTTCATCGCCCTGAAGGGAGAGACCTTTGACGGCAACCAGTTTGCCGCATCAGCCCTAGAGAAAGGTTGCTCACTTGCTGTGGTGAGCGACCCCAAGGTGGCAGGTACCGACCCTCGCATGGTGCTGGTACCCGATACGTTGCAAGCCTATAAGGACTTGGCGCGTGAGCACCGCCGCCACTTTGCTATCCCCATTATCGGCATCACGGGCACCAATGGGAAGACGACCACCAAGGAATTAACCCGCGCCGTGCTAGCCCAACGCTACAATGTCATGGCCACCGAGGGAAACTTCAACAACGACGTGGGTGTGCCCAAGACGGTGCTGCGCCTGCGCCCCGAACATGAGATAGCCATCGTGGAGATGGGTGCGAGCCATCCTGGCGACATCCAGACATTAGCAGCAACCGCTGAGCCCACCTGTGGCCTGATCACCAATGTCGGCAAGGCGCACTTGCAAGGGTTCGGCTCATTTGAGGGCGTTGTGCACACCAAGGGTGAATTGTATGCCAACCTTGCCGAGCGCCCAGATAGTATCATCTTTGTCAATGCCGACAATCCGCATCTGATGGGCATCGTGCCAAAAGACGTCAAGACAGTTCTCTATACACAGGATGCGTCAAAGGCAGCTCGTGTATGCGGCGAAGTAGTGGCATGTGACCCGTTCTTGCGTCTGCGTTGGCGCGAGGCCGTCGGGCCATGGCATGAAGTGGCCACCCATCTCATTGGCAGTTACAACCTCGACAACGTACTTGCAGCCGCGACAGTGGGATTGCAGTTCGGCGTCACGCCCGAACAGATCTGTGCCGCCATCGAGGGCTATGTGCCGTCGAACAACCGTTCGCAGTTGACCGAGACGGCGCACAACCACCTCATTGTCGATGCCTACAACGCCAACCCCACGTCGATGGCTGCTGCGCTCGACAACTTCTCGTTGATGGCAGTTTCTCCCAAGATGGCAATCCTGGGCGAAATGCGCGAACTGGGTGCCAGCAGCACTGAAGAGCATCGTCGTGTGGTGGAACGATTGGGCAGTTGCCCATTTGACGTGGTGTGGCTCGTTGGCGACGAGTTTGCCACCATCAACTGCCCCTACCGTAAGTTCCATGACGTGGAAGAGGTGAAAGCAGCAATTGCCGCCGAGCATCCCGAGGGCTATTACATCCTCATCAAGGGCTCAAACGGTACCAAGCTCTTCCAGCTACCAGAGAAGCTATAAGCTATCAGCTATCAGATATCAGATATCAGCTCCCCTCTTATGCGTGCATAGGAGGGGAGCTTAGTGAATATGAGCTACCATCAGTCAACCTTTAGGAAGGCGAAGTAAACTGCGGCGATGAGGAGGAAGAAGGCGACGAAATGATTCCAGTGCAGCTGTTCGTTCTTGAAAAAGAGGGTAACGAAAACTGTAAAAACCGCAAGCGTGATCACCTCTTGTAACACCTTGAGTTGCATGAGAGAGAATGGTCCTCCGTTGCCAGAATAACCAATGCGGTTAGCAGGAACCATGAAGAAATACTCAAAAAGGGCAATGCCCCATGAGAAGAGGATGACGACAATGAGAGGCCAGTGAGTGCTTACTCCCTCTTGTTGCAGTTTGAGATGCCCGTACCAGGCAAAAGTCATGAGAATGTTGCTCACAATGAGCAATGCCAAAGTGGCAATGACGGTCCAGTTCACTTTAATACTTGAGAATTGAAAATTGAGAATTGAGAATTAAAGCCACGCAGCGCAACAGGTTTATGTCAGTGTTTCTTTTTAGCTAGTGCAGCGCGACGGCGGGCGAGCTCGGCATAGCCTTCCTCGTAGGTTTTCATGTTTTTCTTGACAAGAACTTGTGCATAGCCTGTGCCTTCCTTATTATATAGCTTCTGGAGGTTGATGTAGTGCTGTCCGTTGCCTCGTGTAATGCTGAACACCTCGGCCTCACGTTTGTTGACGATGTCGCACTGGGTGGAGTGCCGTTTTTTGGTGGTACCTTGCAAGCATTCGGGCACACCGTTCTCGCCAATCCATACAGGGAAAACCTCGGCGCAGGGTGGATAACCCAGAGCGGTCCACATGGTAGTGAGGCTGGGGTCTTCGCCTGGCAACACCCCCTCGATGACAATAGAGGCAGTGCTGATGCGACGCGGGATAAAGTCTTGGTCAATGAGCCACTCCAAACCACTGTCGTTATAGTTGCGCTTCATGCGGCTGTGATAGAAAGTTCGCGAGATCACCTCAGTGAAGGTGGCAGGAGTAATGTTGCACTCCAGGATGAAAGGCCGCAGCAGTTCTCGCTCATTATCGTGGCGGATGTAGCCATAGCCCTCGTTCTCGCGTCCGCTCACCGAATAGTTGGTGCGGGTAAGGATGCCCGTAGGCTCGTCAGCGAGGTCAAAACGCACCCACTTGTAGTTGCCCGTCTCGAAATATGCTCCATTGCCCTGTGCATCGATGACACCGAAGTTTGCCTCCACGCCCAACGGCTTAGGCAGCTGCTCAAGGACGCGCTCAAAGTCGTCGACAGTAGTGCAACGTTCCAATGCATAGCGCATGACGACACCCTCGCGGTCCATGTCTTTCTCAGGCACATTGTCCTTGTTGAGGTTATAACTAGCGGTGTTCATGATGGCGAAGCCGCGTTCGTTGAACCCGAGCCATGCGGCGGTGTCCTTTGAGTCGCGCGCATCAAATAACGCAACGAACTCGAGCAGCCCATCATGCGCCTTAATGCGCTCTACACGGTTATTCTGGTCGTTGGTGTCGCGATTTTTCCACAGCAAGGGTCGTCCGTTGGCGGTGAGTCGGCCACTGACAATAGCCGAAGTGCAAGCATCGGCGATGATGACCGCTGCCAGGAGCAGGATGGTAGTGAGGAAGATTTTTTTCATTGTTGGTTTCTATTAATTTCCAAGGCAGAGCCTTGGAGTACAATACGGCACCGAGGCAGTATGCCGCTGAATGTTATAAATTAACGGTCGTAGTGAGGGAGGTTCTCGGGGAGGATAATGGATATTTCGACCATGCCTTTGACCTCTCCTTCTACCTTCCAGGGTGACTGGAAGATGAGTTTACGCACACCATTCTTGGTAATGGTGTAACAGTTTGTTGTGTCCGAGTCCATCATGTGCTGAATCAGCTGTTGAGAGCGCTCCTTGTGGCATGGAAAGAGGTTTTTCCCCACCATGGTTTCGCCGCCCTTATTAAAGGTCTCTCGTGAACGTTCATTCATATAAATTACAGTGCCATCGTTATCACAAACGGTAATGGCGCAATGCATTTGTTCTGCCCAATCCACTTTTATAGTTCAGAGTTAAAAGTTAAGAGTTACAGGCGCAAAAGTAGTATTTTTTTGGCACATTGAAGGTGTGGTTGTGAGATTTTTTGTAATTTTGGGGTTTGAAACAGTCAGATGACGATGAAGAATTACATATTTGAACTGGAAATTTCCGTTCGGGACTATGAGTTGGACAGCGAGGGCATCGTGAACAATGCCAACTACTTACACTACCTTGAGCATACGCGCCATGCTTTTGTCAAGAGCCGCGGCTACTCTTTCGGCGAGATGTCACGCGACGGCATTATCCCCGTTGCTAATCGCATAGAGATAGACTACAAGAGCGCACTGCGCAGTGGTGACGTGATGTTGAGCAAGTTGTGGGTTGATCGAAAGGGTGTGCGCTACCTGTTTCACCAAGACATTTATAATAAGGAGACAGGTCAACTGGTAGTGAGCGCCATCGTGAGCATTGTCGCGCTAGTCGATGGCCAACTGTCGCGCGGTTCCGAACTGTGGGAAAAACTAGGTCTGGGCAATGAGCAATGATGAACTGAGATATCGCATTGCCTTTGCCTCGATTCGCGGCATGGGTGTCGACCTCGCACGGCAACTACTGGATGTGGCAGGCAGCGAGGAGGCTTTCTTCGCAATGAGCGAGAAGGAACTGCGCCAATTGACGCAGGGCCGCAGCAAGGTGTACACCAACTTCTACCGCCAACAGCAGCTGGAGCGTGCCGACCGCGAGCTATCCTTTATTGCCGCGAACAAGATTGTGACGACCTACTTCACGGATACCAGCTATCCCCGTCGCCTGCTTGAAGCAAGCGACGCGCCGTGTATGCTGTACAGCCGTGGCGAGTGCGACCTGAACAGCGCACACATTGTTAGTGTGGTAGGCACCCGTCATGCCACACAATATGGAGTGAGTTTCTGCGAGTCGTTTGTGCGCGACCTGGCAGCAGCATTGCCCGACACAGTGGTTGTGAGCGGTCTTGCCTATGGCATCGACATCGCCGCTCATCGAGCCTGCCTTAAGCATGGACTGAGCACAGTCGCTGTGATGGCACGTGGCTTGAATGGCATCTACCCCGCTACCCACCGCAACGACGCAGTCGCTATCGTACGCAATGGCGGCATGGTGCTGACCGACTACCTGAGCAGCGACGAATTGCACCGCGGCAACTTCCTGGCGCGCAATCGCATCATCGCCGCACTGAGCGACTGCACGGTAATCGTTGAGAGCGCCGACCATGGTGGCTCACTGGTGACAGCATCGCTGGCGCAAAGCTACAACCGCGACGTGATGGCGGTGCCCGGACGCACGAGCGACGAGTTCTCTCGTGGTTGCAACCGCATCATCCGAACCAACCAAGCAATGTCGATCAGTTGCGCCGATGACCTGATTGAGGCGATGAGTTGGGACCTAGATCGTAAGGCCCAGCGCGCGCAACAGATGGAGGTGTTCCCTCAACTGAACGAGGAGGAAAAGGCTGTAGTCGAAGTGCTGAAGCAACAAGGCGATGTACACATCAACACGCTGGCCACGGCACTGCAACTGCCCATCTATCGGTTGATGAGCACGCTTGTCGAGCTGGATTGCCGTGGCGTGATTTTGACTTTGCCCGGATGCCGGTATTGCATGAAATAAACTACAGGAAAAGGACATAAAACAAAAAAATGATGTTTTTGTTGCAAGATTGAGAAATAATGTGTACTTTTGCTTTTTGTTTTACCGCTAAACACCCTATTAATTATGGAAAAGAAATATATCCCTGACAGTGAGTTGATCATCAACGATGACGGCAGTGCGTTCCACATCCATGTAACGCCCGAACAGTTGTGCGACAACATTATCGTGTGCGGCGATCCAGGCCGCGTGAACATGATTGCGAGTTACTTTGACACGCAAGACTTTGAGGTGTCGAGCCGCGAGTTCCACACCATCGGCGGAACCTACAAGGGCAAGCCCATCATGGCGCTGTCGCACGGCATTGGCGGCGACAACATCGACATCGTGATGACCGAGCTTGACGCGCTGGCGAATGTCGACTTCAAGACACGTTTGGCCAAGGAGGAGCACCGCACATTGAACATCGTCCGCATCGGCACATCGGGTGGCTTGCAGACCTATGTTCCTGTAGGCACTCCCGTGATTGCAGCCAAGGCGCTGGGCTTTGACGGCGTGCTGAACTACTATGCCGACCGCAACAAGGTGAGCGACCTAGAGTTTGAGAAGGCGTTCTGCGAGTATGTGAAGTGGAACCCATTGTTTGCCAAGCCCTATGTTGTGGATGCTGACCCGTGGCTCGTTGAGCGAATCGGCCGTGATGACATGGTGCGTGGTTACACCATCAGTGCTGTAGGCTTCTATGGCCCACAAGGTCGTGAGGTACGTGCCCGCCTTGCCGAGCCCGAACTGAACCGCCGCATTGAGGCATTTGAGTATGCTGGCGGGCATATCACGAACTATGAGATGGAGAGTGCCGCCCTACAGGGTCTTGCCAAGATTCTGGGCCACCGTGCGATGACCATCTGCTCGATTATCGCCAACCGCGTTGCCACCGAGGCAAACACCAACTACAAGGGCGCAGTGAACGACCTAGTGGCCACGGTGATTGATCGCCTATTGGTTGACTAACATGGTCTTCGCCTCTTTAGAGGGGACAGAGATGACCAAAAAAAGGCTGCCTTGCGAGGCAGCCTTAATTGTTTTTTTAATGTGAGAGAGTGAGAAAGTGTGTCAGTTTGCAATGAATGCGCCCAGACCTGCAGGCATCATTGTGCTGTAAGCATAGACCCTGGCAAATTGTTTAATAAAATCAACTGTCGCTTTTTTGGGCTTCATTGTCATTTTCTGTTCACCGCCTCTCTGCTCTCTTGTGTAAGGAGTAGAGGTTTTCTGCATAGGCAAACATGTTTTAAAAAGTTATTACACTCTAATAACGAGCGTTGCAGGCTATTATTATATATTGTTGAAAATTTCACCAAGAAATTTGTTCACGCCGATTTTTAATATTACTTTTGTGGGGATAAATCGAAGATAGTATGCTAAAGAATATCATCATCCGCGCGTTGTCGGG
>JAFZAK010000008.1 GCA_017557285.1 Muribaculaceae bacterium | reverse complement strand
GATGAGGAAGTTCTTCACATTGTCACCCGTGCTCAGAGGAATGTCGGTGCACCAGCCATAGTGGATCACGTAGTTGTCCTCACCCTCGTTGGGCAGGCCAGCAAACCAAGTCTCGCCATACTTGACACCAAACTCGGTGTTAGCATCGAGTGCCAAGTCAGCAACAACGAGCTTGCCCTCGTTCTCACCCTCACCAGCCACGAAGGTAGCATCTTGCCACTCAACGCCCTCATGGCCATAGTGCAGCACATAGTCGGGCTCGGGAGCCACACCGCCGTCAACACGGAAGGTCATGGTGTTCTTGTTGAACGTGATGGTGTACTCACCAGCCACAGCTGCCAACTTGTAAGCAGCCTGGTCGTTGGTCGAGAGCTGAGTAGTCATGTCCTCGCCCACAACGACATCCTGGTTAGCCTCGGTCGGGCCATAACGGTGACCGTTAACTTCATCCCAAGAACCGATGCCCTCGGTGAAGACGAAGTAAATATCCTTAGTCTCCTCAACATTTACGGTGTAAGTGTACAGGCCTTCGGTCTCCTCATCCTCGGTCATCTCGATGGGAGCCTCGGGATTCCAACCACCCAGAGGAGCGTCACCAATCAGGTAAACCTTAGCGGGCTCCTCGGGCACGATGGTTGCATCCTTGTAGATAAAGATGTTGTCAATGTGCAGCTCAGCGCCCTGGACACCACCCGAGAGACACCACAAGTGATTGCTGCTGTAGGCAGCGGGACCGCCAGCAGATGCGGGGAAGGGTTCGCCATTGGCTGCGCACTGCTTCAACACGCTGAAGGGGATGTCAACATAATACCACTCGTTGTCGTGACCGATGTCCCCCAACAATTTCATGGGGTTGCCATTGTCAATAAAGGCCGAAGGACCGATGGTGAACTTGGCCTCTCCAAAGCCAAAGCCATGTGCGGTGAGGTCACTCGGTTTAGACTTCAAGGCGAAATGCAGGACATAAGTGTCATCCAGCATGCTCAGGTCGATGCCGCCGTCCTTGATCATTCCCCAGCCGCTCCAGCCGACATTGGACACGGTGAGTGCGATGTGGTCCTCAAGCTGACCGAACGAGTTCATGCCGCTACCGTCACCACCAACGTAGGTCTGATCCCAAACCCACAAGTGCACGTCATTATCGTTTACATTGTAGTCGGCCAGAATCTTGCCCTCCATGGCCTCGCGCTCGGCCTCGCCGACGCTGAACAGGATGAAGTTACTGGCGTTCTCCCACTTGAAGGTCGACTCGTCGTTAGCGTCGAGTGCCTTGGTTACGTACTGTGCGTTGACCGCACTGGCAGCCAACAATAAGGCTGCAAGAGTAAACAGTTTTTTCATAATACAAATAGTTAATTAATAGGAATTTATAATTTATAATTAAGAATTAAGACTGCTACGTTGGTAGCGAACATTATGAATTATGAATTGTGAATTATGCATTGAGTTTAGTATCCTGGGTTTTGGGGACCTGCACCGAGGTCGATTTGCTGCGATGGGATGGGCATGAACTCGTGCTTTCCGGTGACAAAGCCTGCATAATGCTGACGGACCTCATCGCTCTCGGTGGCGATGTATGCTGCCATGACTTCGGCTGCATTGCCCCAGCGCAATAGGTCGAACCAGCGATGTCCCTCCATCGCCAGCTCAACGCGGCGCTCGTGACGGATAGCACTACGCATGCCGTCTTGGCTCTCGCTGTAGGTCACGCTTTTGCCGCCGATGGTGGCGGTATAGGGGAACGGAGTGAGTCCCACACGGGCACGCACCTGATTGAGCAACGGTTTGGCGCTTGCCACATCGCCTTTCTCGCAGTAGGCCTCGGCCAACATGAGCAGCACGTCGCTGTAGCGGACCAAGCGGTAGTTAAGTGGTCCACGCGAGTGGTGGGTTAGGTGGTAAGGTTGGCCATCGTTGTCGGTCATCTGGGCATACTTGAGGTTCAAGTAGTGGTTGCCCAGGTAGATTTCCTCGGCGGGATTGGTCATGTGCTCGCTGAAATCGAGGATGGTGACATCGCGACGCGGGTCGGTGGGCTCATACTCATCGTACAGGTTCTGCGTGGGGTGGTCGAAGCCCCAGCCCGTCTCGCCCCAATAGGTTGAGCGGGTGCGCTGCATGATCAGTGTGAACGTGCCGCGCGAGAAGCCCTCGCCCTCGCCATAGTCGCTACGCGGATCCTCTATATACTGGATCTCGAACACTGACTCTGGACCATTCTCGCCCGCTAGGGTGAAGTTGTCGAAGTAGACGGGGCACAATGAGTACTGGTTGCTGGCGACCACCTGTTCGCCCCAATGTATTGCCTGTGCGTAACTTTCGCTGGGGTTTTCTCCCTGCTGCTTTTGGAAGCCTGCCTTGTAGAGGTAAGCCTTAAGCAGCATCGCCTGGCAGGTGCCCTGGGTGATGCGGCCCATGTCGGTAGCAGCATAGCGGCTCTTCAAAGGTAGAGCCTCCTGGGCTGCCAGCAAGTCGGCTATGATGAAGTCGTAGGTCTCAAGTTGTGATGCGCGCTCAGGGTTGATCTTGTTCGAACTGTCGACGACATAGTCGTTCAGCGGCATGCCACCGAAGACGCGCACCAAACGGAAGTAGTAGTAGGCGCGCAGGAAACGGGCCTCGGCCAGCAGGCGGGCTTTCATTGCCTCGGTGAACTGTGCGTCCATGCCCACCTCCAGTGGCTCGATGCTCTCTATGGCGAGGTTGGCGCGCTGGATGCCCTGCCATTGCGCCTCATAGAATCCTCGCAGCAGCGAGTTGTCGACGTTGGTCTTGAAGTTCTCCATGTCGTAGGCGTCGGCCATGTCGCTGAGCGAACCGCCGCCCTTGAGCGCGTCGTCACTGACGATGTCGCCGATGAACCACTCGCTGTAGAAGGTCGATTTGGTGCCATATTCCCACATTAGCGGCATATAGGCGGCGTTGACCACCTCGATGGCGGTCTCGGTACTCACAAAGTAGTCGCCGCGTTTGTTGGTGCCCGGGGTATCCTCGGTGAGCCAGTCGTTACATGAGGTCATGGCCACAAGTGCCAATGCCATTGCTAGGTATGTTATTGTCTTTTTCATTGTCTTGCTTATTGCTAGTTAGAACGAAAGGTTGAGTCCGAAGGTGAAGGTACGTGCCTGGGGATAGTTACCATAGTCCACGCCGCCGGCGACCTCGGGGTCATAGCCGGTGTACTTGGTCCAGGTGATCAGGTTGCTACCGCTGACGTAGAGGCGGCACTTGCTCATGCCCAGCTTGTGGGCAATGTTGTTGGGCAGTGTGTAGCCGAGTTGGATGTTTTTTAGGCGCAGGTAGTCGCCCTTCTCGACAAATCGGCTGCTCACCGTGTTGTTGTAGCTGTTGCCGTTGGGGTTGGGGATGGTGCCAATGATGCCCTCATCGGCCTTGGCCTGTGTCCACACATCGCTCATCACGCTACTTAATTGCGTGCTTGTGCCATTGTACTCGGTGCGGGTGCGCATGCGGTTGTAAATCTCGTTGCCGGCAACGCCCTGGAAGAATACCGACAGGTCGATGCCGCGCCAGTCCATGCTCAGGTTCAGGCCGTAGGTGAGCCAGGGGAACGGGTTGCCCATATCGAGGCGGTCGCCTAACTCGGTGAGTTTGCCGTCACCGTCCAGGTCGGCATATTTGGAGTCGCCTGCGTGGTAGGGGTTCGCCTCGCCGTCGCGGGCATAGCCGAACCAGTGCGCGTTGGCTTCCTCATCGGTCTGGAACACGCCCTGATAGTCAAATCCCCAGAAAGTGAACAGTCCGATGCCCTCGTCGCTCAGGCGGATGTCGTCGACCCAGAACTTCTCACCACCGTTAAGCTTCTGTAAGGTGTTCTTGATCATCGACACATTGCCCTCGATGTTATAATGGAAGTCGCCCACGGTGTTCTGGTGTCCGAGCGTAATCTCGATACCCGTGTTGCGCACAGTGGCGGCATTGATGAGCGCATCGTAGCGCTGACCCATCTGAGCGTCCATCTTCTTATATACGACCATGTCCTTTGTGTCGCGCAAGAAGCCCTCGATGGTACCGTTGATGCGTCCGCGCATGAACGAGAAGTCCAGTCCCAAGTTCCACGTCTCGGTCTTTTCCCACCAACCGCCATTGTTGGCGTAGGTCAAGATCGTTGCGCCCGGAGTGTCGCCGTCCTCGCCCAGCGGGTAGGTGACGAACGTCGGGCCCGTGTTGAACATGGTAGTGGTGAAAGCGTTGTTGACAATCTTGTCATTACCGATGCGTCCCCAGCCGGCACGCAGCTTGAGGTTGTCAATCCACTCGTGACGCTTGACCCACGGTTCCTCGCTGATGCGCCATGCCAGTGCCAATGAGGGGAAGTAGCCCCAAGTGTTCTCGGGATACTTGTTACTGCCGTCAGCACGGAAGTTGACGGTGGCCATGTAGCGGTCCTTGAGGGTGTAGTGGAAGCGTCCCAGGAACGACATGCGGCGCGTGCGGTCAACCGAGTCACCGGCGGGGTTGGTCTCGGTAGTCTGGCTGATGTACCAGTTGCGCTCCTCGGGGATGAGGATGCTGTTGCCCGAGCCGCCGATGCTATAGACGTTGTTTTCCTCACCTGTGTGACCCACCATCAGGTTGAGGTAGTGGTCATCGGTGAGTTGCTTCTTGAACGTGAGCGTGTTCTCCCATACCACACTGGTGTAGTGCTGCATTGAGCGCTCGAGGTAGTTCTTATCGGCTTGGTCGTAGGCCGAGACCTCATATTTGTCGAGGAATGAGCGGTGGTTCACGTCCACATGGTTGTAGCTGATGTCGGCACGGTAGGTCAAGCATTCCAGCGGGGTCAACTCAACGAACATGTCACCAATCCAGCGGCTATAGACGTCGCGCGGGTGGTGGTAGGTCATCGAGCTGATGGGGCTGTAGACATTCTTGAAGTTGCTGGGTGCTGCCACCTTTCCACTCATGTCCTCGCCCTTGGCGTTGACCGAGCCTTCGGGATAATAGGTGGGATCCCAGGGAGCCATCGAGATGGCCTGCGATAGCAGGTTTGCGTCGAGGTTGGCGTTGTCGGCACTGGTGCTGCGGCCCCAAGAGTAGACGTAACTCAGGTTCTCGCCAATCTTGAACCATTTCTTGACTTGGAACGAGGTGTTGGCGCGCAGCGTCAAGCGCTTGTAATTACTCAGTTTGATGATACCGTCCTGGTCGAACCAGCTGGCGCTGAACGAGTAGTTGGCCTTGTCGGTGCCACCGTCGACGCTCAGGTGGTAGTTCTGTATCCAGGCGGTCTGGAACACCTCGTCCTGCCAGTCAGTGTCAATGAGGCTATAGTCGAGTCCGTC